>NZ_JBHSIR010000080.1:0-190501 GCF_042653605.1 Pseudonocardia sp. GCM10023141 | reverse complement strand
CGCCCCCTTCGGCACACCCGTCGAACCCGACGTGAACATCACATACGCCAGACCCTCCGGATCCACCGCAACATCCACCCAACCCGGCTCGGGCGCACCGGCCACCGCAACAACGGGAATGCCCGCCGGCAGTGCGGCCGGATCGGCACCCACGACCGCGACGACCCCTGCCGACGCGCAGACCTGTGCGATCCGCGCCGCCGGCCAGGACGGCTCGACGGGCACGAACGCGGCGCCCGCCCGGAGCACCGCGAGCAGCGCGACCACCAGGTCGGCGGAGCGTTCCAGGTGCACGCCGACGGTCAGTTCGGGACCCGCGCCCGCCGCGGCGAGCCGCGCCGCGAGCCCGGCGGAGCGCTCGTCGAGCTCGCGGTAGGTCAGCCGGAGGGCGCCGTCCACGACCGCCGTCGCGTCGGGATGATCGCGCACCGACTCCGCGACCAGCGCGGGCAGCGTCTCGGCGGCCACCGTGAGGTCGGTGTCGTTCCACGCCGAGACGACCGCCGCACGCTCCGCCGGGGTCGCGATGTCCAGCGCCCGCAGCGGGGTGTCGGGACGTTCCGCGAAGGCCGTCAGGACGGCGGCGACCCGCCCGGCGAGCCGCTCGGCGGTGGCCTCGTCGAAGAGGTCGGTGGCGTAGGTCAGGATCCCCTCGATGGTGTTCCCGCCCTCGGTCGGGCCCTCCTCGACCAGGCCGACGTGCAGGTCGAACTTCGCGGTCACCCGCTGCAGCGGGAGCGCCTCGGCATCGACGCCGGCGGCGGCGGCGTCCGCGATCTGGTGGGTCACCATCGTCTGGAAAAGCGGATGGCGCTGCAAGGCCCGTTCCGGGGCGACGGCGTCGACCACCCGCTCGAACGGGACGTCCTGGTGGGCGTACGCGGCGAGCGCGGTCTCCCGAGCCCGCACCACCAGATCGCGGAGGGTCGGTGCACCACCGGCACCGGGGCCCAGGTCGTTGCGCAGCACCAGCGTGTTCACGAAGAAGCCGACCAGGTTGTCGAGCGCCTCGTCGGTGCGACCCGCGGTGGGCGTGCCCAGCGGGATGTCGTCGCCCGCCCCGAGCTTGTGCAGCACCGTGGCGACCGCGGTCTGGGCCACGATGAACGGGCTCGCGCCGGTGTCCGCGGCCAGCCTCCGCAGGCCGTCGGCGACCGTGGCGGGGAGGGTGAACCCGACGACGCCGCCGCGGCCCGACGGTGTGGCGGGTCGCGGCCGGTCCCGCGGGAGCGGGATCTCGGTGGGCAGCCCGGCCAGCGTGGAGCGCCAGTGGTCGAGCTGGCGCGCGAGCACGCTCGAGGGCTCGTCCTCGGACCCGAGGGTCCCGCGCTGCCAGAGCGCGAAGTCGGCGTACTGCAGCGGGAGCGGCGGCCACTCCGGTGCGCGGCCGGCCGACCGGGCCGCGTAGGCGGTGCCCAGATCGGCGAGCAGCGGGGTGGTCGACTGCTCGTCGCCCGCGATGTGGTGCACGACGATCGACAGCACGATCCGCTCGTCGGACAGCCGCAGCATCCGCGCGCGGATCGGGAGGTCGCGCTCCAGCAGGAACACCGCGGCGGCGTCGGCGGCGAGTGCCGCCGCCAGCTCGTCGGCCGGGATCTCGACCTCCGGCACCGCGAAACCCGGCTCGTCGATGATCCGCTGGAAGGGGCGGCCGTCGACGTCCGGGAAGACCGTGCGCAGGCTCTCGTGGCGATCGACGACGTCCCGCAGCGCCGCGGCCATGGCCGCGGTGTCGGTGCCGCGCGGCAGCGTCGCCGCCGACGTGATCGAGTAGCTCGCGCTCGGCCCGTGCAGTCGGTAGAGGAACCACAGCCGCTGCTGCGCGAACGACAGGGGCAGCTCGGCAGGGCGCTCCCGCGCGACCGGACCCGCGGGGACGGTTGCGGCAGGCTCGGTTGCGGCGGGCTCGGTTGCGGCAGGTGCGGGCGCCAGCAGCTGCGCGAGTGCGGCGACGCTCGGCGCGTCGAAGATCGCCCGGATCGGCAGGGCCGTGCCCAGCGCCTTGCGGATGCGCGCGACGAGTCGGGTCGCGAGCAGCGAGTGCCCGCCGAGTGCGAAGAACGAGTCGTCGACGCCGACGGGAACGCCGAGCACCTCGCCGAACAGCGCGCAGAGCGTCTCCTCCAGCGGCGACGACGGCGGCCGCGAGCCCGCGGCGCCGACCCGTTCGGGCGCGGGCAGGCGGGAGCGGTCGAGCTTGCCGTTGGGGGTCGTCGGCAGCGCGTCGAGCACCACCACGGCCGCGGGCACCATGTGCTCGGGCAGCCGCGTGGCGAGGTCAGCGCGCAGTTCCCACGCGTCCGGACTGTCCGGGCCCACCACGTACGCGACGATCTCGGCCCCCGCGCGGCCGTCGTTGCGGGCGATCGCCACCGCGGCGGTCAGCGTGCCACCGGCCAGCAACGCCGCCGCGATCTCCCCGAGCTCGATCCGGAAGCCGCGGATCTTGACCTGGTCGTCGGTGCGGCCGAGGTACTCCAGCTCGCCCGCGTCCGTCCAGCGGGTGAGGTCGCCGGTGCGGTAGAGCCGCCCGGAGCCGAACGGGTTCGCGACGAACCGCGAGGCCGTGAGTCCCGGCCGGCGCAGGTACCCGCGCGCGAGCTGCTCACCGCCGAGGTACAGCTCGCCCGGCACGCCGCGCGGGACCGGGCGCAGCGCGGCGTCGAGGACGAACGCGGTGGTGTCGGCGGTCGGCGTGCCGATGGGCACCGGACCCGTGGCACCGCGGTCCGTGCGGTGCGCGGTGCTGTAGACGGTGGTCTCGGTGGGGCCGTAGAAGTTGTGCACGACGAGCTCGGGATCACCGTCGTGCAAGGCGCCGACGAGCGCGCGCGAGGCCGCCTCGCCCGCGAGGACGACCGCGCCGGCGCGGACCGGCGCCCCGGCTGACAGCGCCTCGATGGCCGTCGGCACCGCCGACAGCACCGAGGGTCCGCCGTCGGGGAAGGCACCCGACGCCGCGAGGACGTCGCCGACGATCTCGAGCTCACCGCCCGCGCACAGCGGCGCGAACAGCTCGAACACCGAGACGTCGAAGCTCGGGGAGGTCGACAGGACGGTCCGCCGCAGCGCGTCGGGGCCGAGCAGCTGCGCCGTCCACTCGACCAGCCGGACCACGTTGGCCTGCGGGACCTGCACGCCCTTCGGCACGCCGGTGGAGCCCGACGTGAAGATGACGTAGGCCGGGTGCGCCGGGTGCAGCGGGCGCACGCGGTCGGCGTCGGTGAGCGGGTGGGCCGCCGTCTCGGCCAGCTCGCCCGCCACGGCGGGATCGTCGAGCCGGAGCACGCGGACCGCCGCCGGGAGCTCGGGGAGCTCCACGCCGGACGTGGTGACGACGGCGGTCGGCGCGGCCTCGCCGAGTACGAGCCGGATCCGCCCGACGGGGTAGCGCGGGTCGACCGGCAGGTACGCCGCACCTGCCTGGATGACGGCCAGCACCGCGACGACCAGCTCCGGGGTCCGCGGCACGGCGACCGCCACCGTGTCCTCCGGGCCGATCCCGAGCCCGACCAGCAGCCGGGCCAGCCGGTTGACCCGGTCCGCCAGCTCGGCGCGGCCGAGCCGCACACCACCGGCGAGCACCGCGGGCAGGTCCGCTTCGCCTGCCGCACCCTCGCCGGACAGGACGGTGGTGAGGACGGTCGCGAGCGTGCGGGCCGGCGTGCCCGACGCCGTCCGGTTCGGGGCCTCGACGAGCGCGGCGCGCTCGGCGGCGGTGAGCACGGCCAGCCGGCCCACGAGGGTGGCGGGCTCCGCGGCGAGCGTTCGCAGGATCGCGTCGAACCGGACCAGCATCCGGTCGAGGACCGCGGTCGGCACGGCGTCGGGCCGGTGGGCGACGGTGAGCTCGAGCCCGTTCTCCGGGTGGGCGAGCAGGGTGAGCGGGTAGTGGGTGGCGTCGCGACCCTCGACGCCGGTGATCGCCAGTCCGCCGGCGGCATCGTCGAGCGCCGTGGGATCCACCGGGTAGGACTCGAACACCGCGAGCGTGTCGAACAGCTCCCGGCCGCCCGCCGCGCGTTGCACGTCGGCCAGGTTCAGGTAGTGGTGATCGAGGAGGGCGACCTGCTCGGACTGCACGCGCGCCAGCAGTGCGGACAGCGACTCCGCCGGGTCGAGGTCGACCCGCACCGGGATCGTGTTGATGAACAGCCCGACCATCGACTCCACGCCGGGTACCTGTGGCGGCCTGCCGGAGACCGTCGCCCCGAACACGATGTCGCGACGGCCGGTCGTCTGGCCCAGCAGCAGCGCCCACGCCACCTGGACGACGGTGTTGAGCGTGACGCCCGCCGCGGCGGCGGTGGCGGCGAGCCCGGCCGCCACCTCCGGCGCCACCGCGAGGTCGACGCGCTGCGCCGGTGCGAGCGCGGCACCTGCGGCACCCGGGGCGGGCCCCGCGACCGTGCACGCCTCGACGCCGTCGAGTGCCGCGGCCCATGCGTGCCGCGACGCGACCTGGTCCTGCCGGGCGAGCCAGGCCAGGTAGTCCCGGAACGGGTGCACCCGCGGCAGCGCGGCGGGCTCGCCCGCGTAGAGCGCGAGCAGGTCGGCCACCAGGAGCGGCGTCGACCAGCCGTCGAGCAGGATGTGGTGGTTGGTGATCGCGAGCCGGTGCCGGGTCGCCGAGAGCCGCACCAGCAGCATCCTGATCAGCGGCGGTGCGGCGGGGTCGAACGGCTCGTCGCGGGCGGCGTCGACGGCCCGGACCGCTGCCACCTCGTCGCCATCGGCGTCGAGGACCGTGAACGGCAGCGTCACGTCGCGCAGGACCACCTGCACCGGGCCGGACTTCTGGTGCGTGAACGCGGTGCGCAGGTTCGGGTGCCGCTCCAGGAGCGCCTGGCCCGCGGCGCGCAGCCGGTCGGCGTCACACAGCCCGTCGAGCTCGAGGACGAGCTGCGCGGTGTAGACGTCCGGCCTGCCGTCCTCGGCCGCCGTCAGCGCGTGGTGGAGCAGGCCCTCCTGCAGCGGGGAGAGCGGCAGAACCTCCTCGATGCGGGACTTACGGGTCGTGTCGGGCCTGCTCACAGGTCTCCCCATTCGGCTTCGAGCTCGTCGAGGGCGTCCTGGTCGAGCTCGACCAGTGCCATGTCGGACGGCGTGTGTCCGCCGCCTCGTCCCGCCGCCACGTGGGCGGCGAGTGCGGCCAGCGCCGCGACCCAGAGATCCGCCAGCGTGCGGACCGCGGTCTCGGTCAGCAGGCCGGTCGGGAAGGTCCACGTCGCGGTGAGGACCGGCCCACCGGGGCCGTCCTCGGTGACCGCGTTGACGTCGACGACGTTCGCGGCGGGCAGCCGCGGATCGGACGTCCCGCCGAAGCCGGCGAGCTCCGGCGCCTCGGTCCAGCGGTCGCCGGTGCCCGAGCCGGGCTCCCCGCCCCCGAACCGGCCGAGGTAGTTGAAGCCGATCTGCGGCCCGGGCCGCTCGGCGAGCCCGGCACCCCGTGCGGAGCGGCGCAGCAGGCCGTAGGACAGGCCGCGGCCCGGCACGGACCGCAGGTGCTCCTTGACCCGCTTCACGATCCGACCGGCCTCGGTGCCGCCTGCGAGCGCGTCGTCGAGGTCGATGTCGTCCAGCGCGAGCCGCACCGGGTGGGTGGTGGTGAACCAGCCGACCGTGCGGGAGAGCTCCGCGCCCGGCACGGCCTCCTCCTGGCGGCCGTGGCCCTCCAGCTCCACCAGCACCGACTCGCGGCCGCGCCACCGGGCGACGGCGGTGCCCAGCGCCGCGAGCAGCACGTCGTCGACCCGGGCGTAGAACGCCTCCGGGACGGCCGTGAGCACCGCTGCGGTGACGTCCGCCGGGACCCGCACCTCGACGTCGTGCGTGGTGCCCACCGTGTCCAGCGCCGGGTCGAACGCCCGGCTGCCCAGCGGTGGTTCCGGCGCGCCGAGCACCTCGTACCAGAACGGCAGCTCCGCGGACCGGTCGGCCGCAGCCAGGCCGCGGGCCCAGGTGCGGAACGACGTCCCGACCGGCGGGAGCGGCGTGCCGGCGGCCGCGGCCAGCAGGTCCGGCACGAGGATCCGCCACGACACCCCGTCGACGACGAGGTGGTGCACGACGACCAGCACCCGGCCCCCGGCCTCGGCGCCGTCCAGGTGCACGACCTGCAGCATCCGACCCGCTGCGGGGTCGAGCCGGTCGGCGGCGGCCTCCAGCTCGGCCAGCACGGCGGGCCAGACCGCCTGCTCCGACCACAGCCGGTCCGCGACGACCCCGTCGAGGTCGACCCGGCTGACGAGCGCGTCGACGGAGGCACCGGGCGCCGGGGCCTCCAGCCCGGCCCCGACCAGCCGGGCCCGGAGCATGTCGTGCCGGTCGACGACCGCCTGCACGGCAGCGACGACGTCGTCGCGGCGGACGCCGGGTGGCACGGCCAGCAGTGCCGCCTGGCAGACGCGGCTCACGTCGGCACCGGTGTCCAGCAGCGCCCGCATGATCGGGGTCAGTGGCACGGTGCCCACGCCTGCGCCCGCGGGCTCGGCCGTCCCGAGCGTGGTGGTCGCGGCGATCTCGGCCAGTGCCGCGACGGTCCGGCGCTCGAACACGTCGCGCGGCGAGATCGCGATCCCGCGTTCCCGCGCGCGGGCGACGAGCTGGATGGACGTGATGCTGTCGCCGCCCAGCTCGAAGAACGACCCGTCGACCCCGACCGCGGCCAGGCCCAGCACGTCGGCGAAGACCGCGGCCAGCACCTCCTCGACCGGGTTCTGCGCGGAGCGGGTCGCGCGGCCCGGATCGAGCTCCGGTGCCGGCAGCGCGGCGCGGTCGAGCTTGCCGTTGGTGGTCAGCGGGAGCCGCTCGAGCACCACGACCGCTGCGGGCACCATGTGCTCCGGCAACCGCTGCGCCGCCCAGTACCGCAGGTCGGGGGCCGATCCCACGACGTACGCGACGAGCCGGCGGGCGCCCGGGGTGTCCTCCCGGACGATCACGCCCGCCTGCGCGACACCGGGGTGCTCGCCGAGCACCGCCGCGATCTCGCCGGGCTCGATGCGGAACCCGCGGATCTTGACCTGGTCGTCGGCGCGGCCGAGGTGGTCGAACCCACCGTCGGGGAGCTGCCGGGCGAGGTCACCGGAGCGGTAGAGCCGCTCGCCCGCGACGAACGGGCTCGCGACGAACCGGGCCGCCGTCAGCCCGGTCCGGCCGAGGTAGCCCTGCGCCACCTGCGGGCCCGCGACGTAGATCTCGCCCGGCACGCCGGGCGGGACCGGCCGCAGGTGCTCATCGAGCAGGTGCACCGCCAGGCCGGGGATCGGCCGCCCGACCGGGCTGCCCCGGTCGGCGTCCGTGACGAGGTGGTGGGTGACGTGCACCGTCGTCTCGGTGATCCCGTACATGTTCACCAGCGCCGCCGCGGGACGGCGGCGCCGCCAGCCCGCGAGCGCCGCCGGGTCGAGCGCCTCCCCGCCGAAGATCACCGTCCGCAGCGCGGTGGCCGTGCCCGGCCGGGCGGCGTCGGCGGCGTCGAGCGCGGCGAACGCCGTCGGGGTCTGGTTCAGGACCGTGACGCGCTCGCGGTCCAGCAGTGCGAGGAACCGTTCGGGGTCCCTGGTGACGTCGCGGCCCACGACGACCATGCGCGCGCCGGTGCCGAGCGGGCCCCACATCTCCCACACCGAGAAGTCGAACGCCGCGGAGTGGAACACCGTCCACACGTCGTCCGGGGTGAAGCCGAACAGCTCCGCGGTGCCCGCGAGCAGCGCCACGACGTTGCGGTGCGACACCGCGACGCCCTTCGGGGTGCCCGTCGAGCCGGACGTGTAGATCACGTACGCGATCCGGTCGGGATCCGCCGCGGGCAACGGACCGTCCTCCGGAGCCGCAGGCGCGGGTCCGTCGAGCACGATCGCGTCCGCGGGGCCGACGTGCCTGCTCGCCTCGGTGACCAGCACCGCGACCGGCGTGGCGTCGGCCAGCGTGAACGCGATCCGCTCCGCCGGGTAGTCCGGGTCGATCGGCACGTACGCCGCCCCCGCGGTCACCACGGCGAGGATCGCGACCACCAGATCGGTGCCGCGCGGCAGCAGCAGGGCCACCCGGTCGCCGGGAACGACCCCGCGGGCCACCAGCAGCCGGGCCAGCCGCTCGGACCGCGCGACCAACTCCCGGTAGGTGAGCGTCGTGGCGTCGGGGCCGGTCAGGGCGACCCGATCCGGATGCGCGGCCGCCGCCGCGCGGAACTGCGCGTCGAGCGCGAGCTCGGGAACGGGCGGACGCAGCGCCGGGGCCGGGTCCAGGGCCCGATCCGCGGCGGTGCGCACGTCCAGCGCGTGCAGGCGCTGCTCGGGATCGGCTGCGAAGGCCTCGACGACCTGCGCGAGCCGGGCGGTCATCGCCTCCGCGGTCGCGCGCTCGAACAGGTCGGCCGCGAACGTCACCGTCCCGTCGAGGCCGCCGCCGGGGCTCTCCCCGACGTCGACGGAGATGTCGAACCGCGCGGTGTCCAGCTCGGCGTGCAGCTGCCGGGCCGGGCGCCCGCCGAGCGAGGTCACCTCCGTGCCGCCCGCGCGGTGGACGATGCTGGTCTGGAACAGCGGGTGCCGGTCGACGCCGCGGGGCGGGTCGAGCAGCTCCACGAGGCGCTCGAACGGCAGGTCCTGGTGGGCGTAGGCACCCAGCGCCGCCTCCCGGGCCCGGCCGATGACCGCGCGCAGGGTGGGGTCGCCCGCCAGGTCGGTCCGCAGCACCAGCGTGTTGACGAAGAACCCGACGAGATCGTCGAGCGCGACGTCCGTGCGGCCCGCGATCGGTGTCCCGAGCGGCACGTCGGTACCGGCGCCGTGGGCGTGCAGCCACACCGCGACCGCGGCCTGGGTCAGCATGGACGCGCTCGCGCCCGTCTCGCCCGCCAGCCGGGCCAGCGCCTGCGCCGTCGCGGGCGCGATCGAGAACGCGACCGTGATGCCGAGGTGTGTGGCGACCCGCGGGCGGGCGTGATCGGTCGGGAGCGACACGGCGGCCGGGAGCTCCGCCAGCGCGTCGCGCCAGTAGCCGATCTGGCGGGCGAGCACCGAGCCCGGGTCGTCCTCGTCGCCGAGCTGCTCGCGCTGCCAGAGCGTGTAGTCCGCGTACTGCACCGGCAACGGCGCCCACGCCGGCTCCTGCCCGGCGGCCCGGGCCCGGTAGGCGGTGTCCAGATCGGCGAGCAGGCGCTCCCCCGACCACTCGTCGGCCGCGATGTGGTGCACGGCGAGCGAGAGCACGACGTCGCCGCCGGGCAGCCGCAGCACCCGCGGCCGCACGGGCACCTCGATGGCGAGCGCGAAGACGTGCGCGGACGCGGCGACCAGCTCCCGTTCGAGGTCCTGCTCGGCCACCTCGACGATCGGGACGGCATCCGCAGGCAGCGCGACGACGTGCTGGCGGGGCACCCCCGCGACCGCGGGGAACGTCGTGCGCAGGCTCTCGTGCCGCCACACGACGTCCGCCACCGCGGCCTGCAGCGCGGTAGCGTCGACCGGTCCGGTGAGCCGGACCGCGAACGGCAGCACGTACGCCGCCGACGGGCCGTCCACCTGGTCGAGCACCCACAGCCGGCGTTGCGCGAACGACAACGGCACGACCTCGGGGCGCACCCGCGGCGCCAACGCCACGCCGCCCCCGCCGCCCGCGGCGTCCACCGCGACCGCCAGCCCGGCGACCGTCGGGTGGTCGAACACCGCTCGCACCGACAGGTCGACGCCCAGCTCGGCCCGTACCCGCGACACCACCCGTGTCGCCAGCAACGAGTGCCCGCCGAGGTCGAAGAACGACTCCTCGACCCCGACCCCGGCCACGCCGAGCACCCCCGCGAACAGCGCCGCCAGCGCAACCTCCGTTGCGGACGCGGGCTCCCGGCCGAGCGGGCCCCCTGGACCGGTGCCACCGCCGGGCAGCGATGGAGACACCGGCACGGGGGACAGGGCCCTGCGGTCCAGCTTCCCGTTCGCCGTCATCGGCAGCTCGTCGAGCAGCACCACCGCCGCCGGCACCAGGTGGCCCGGCAGCCGCTGAGCCGCCCACGCTCGCACGGCGGCCGGGTCGAGGCCGGGGCCGGGCGTGGCGCGGGGCACGACGTAGCCCACCAGCCGCAACGTGCTGGTGGAGCCCGGCTCGGGCAGCGCGACGACCGCGGCGGCGGCGATCTGCGGGTGCTCGCCGAGTACCGCGGCGATCTCGCCCGGCTCGATCCGGAAGCCGCGGATCTTCACCTGGTCGTCGGCCCGGCCGAGGTGTTCGAGGCCGCCACCGGGCGCCGGCCGGCCCCGGTCGCCGGAGCGGTAGAGCCGATCGCCCGCCACGAACGGGCTGGCCACGAACCGGGTCGCCGTCAGGCCCGGGCGGCCGAGGTAGCCGTCGGCGAGCTGCGGCCCCGACACGTGGATCTCCCCCGGCACCCCGGGCGGCACCGGCCGGAGCAGCTCGTCGAGCAGGTGCACCCGCAGCCCGGGGATCGGCGACCCGACCGGGCTCCCCCGGTCCGACGCCGCCACCACGTGGTGGGTGACGTGCACCGTGGTCTCCGTGATCCCGTACATGTTCACGGCCACCACGCCGGGGCGGCGCTCCCGCCAGCCCGCCAGCACGGCCGGGTCGAGCGCCTCCCCACCGAAGATCACCAGTCGCAGGGCGGTCGCCGATCCCGGACGGGCCCGGTCGGCGCTGTCGAGTGCCGCGAACGCCGTCGGCGTCTGGTTGAGCACGCTCACCCGCTCGCGGTCGAGCAGGTCGAGGAAGCGGGCCGGGTCGCGGGTCACGTCCCGGTCCACGACCACCACCCGCGCACCCGTGGTCAGCGGCGCCCACATCTCCCACACGGAGAAGTCGAACGCCGCCGAGTGGAACACCGTCCAGACGTCGTCCGCGGTGGCGTCGAACAGCTCCGCGGTGCCCGCGAGCAGCGCCACGACGTTGCGGTGCGAGACCGCGACCCCCTTCGGCGTGCCCGTGGAGCCCGATGTGTAGATCACGTACGCCGTGGCGCCCGGGAGGGCGGCCGGGAGCGGACCCCGATCCACGGCTCCGGGCTCGGGGTCGTCGACCAGGACCGCGTCCGGCGGCGCCACGTGCCGCGTCGAGCGCGTCACCAGCACCGCGGCGGGCGCGGCATCGTCGAGCGTGAACGCGATGCGCTCGGCCGGGTACTCGGGATCGATCGGCACGTAGGCGGCGCCGGACATCGCCACCGCGAGCACCGCCACCACCAGCTCGGTCGTGCGCGGCAGCAGCAGCGCCACCCGCCGTCCGGGTCCGATCCCGGCGGCGACGAGGCGGTGCGCGAGCCGGTCCGCCGCGACCGCCAGCTCGGCGTAGCGCAGGCTCGTGCCGTCGGGCCCGGTCAGCGCGACGCGGTCGGGGTGAGCCGCCGCGGCCGCGGTGAACAGGTCGGCGAGCGTCCGCTCCCCGAGCGCGGGCACCGGCGTGCTCGGCACCGGCTCGCGCTCGGTCAGCGTGCGGACGTCGAGCGCGCTGACCGGCCGGTCCGGGTCGGCCGCCATCGCGGCGAACACCCTGGCGAGCCGGGCGGTCATCGCCTCTCCGGTCGCGCGGTCGAACAGGTCGGCGGCGAACGTCACGGCCAGCGTCAGGCTTCGGCCGGCTCGGGGGCCGGTCTCCAGGACATCGACGCTCAGGTCGAAGCGCGCCGTGTCCCACGCCGTCCGGACCTCGGCCAGCTCCAGCTCCCCCAACCGCATGTCGTCGCGGACGTCGGCGGTGTGGATCACGCAGGTCTGGAAGAGCGGATGCCGGCCTCCCGAGCGCGGCGGGTTGAGCAGCTCGACGAGCCGCTCGAACGGCAGGTCCTGGTGGGCGTAGGCACCCAGCGCGGCCGTCCGCGCCCGCCCGACGACCTCGCGCAGCGTCGGGTCACCGGCCAGGTCGGTGCGCAGGACCAGCGTGTTCACGAAGCAGCCGACGAGATCGTCGAGCGCGACGTCGGTGCGCCCGGCGACGGGGGTGCCGAGCACCGCATCCGGGCCGGCGCCGTGGGCCTGCAACCAGAGCGAGACGGCGGCCTGGGTCACCATGAACGGGGTGGCCCCGGCCGCGGCGGCGAGCTCCCCCAGAGCGGCCGCGTCGGCCGCGGAGACCGTCGCCTCGACGGTGAAGCCCTCGTGGGACGCGGTGTCGCCGCGCCCGCGATCGGTCGCGACGGTCTGCTCGTCGGGCAGCCCGGCGAGCGTCTCGCGCCACCAGGCCACCTGGCCGGCGAGCACCGATGTCGGCTCATTCTCGTCGCCGAGCTGCTCGCGCTGCCACAGCGTGTAGTCCACGTACTGGACCGGCAGCGGCGCCCAGCCCGGCTCGCGGCCGGCGGTCCGGGCCCGGTAGGCGGTGTCCAGGTCGGCGAGCAGCCGCTCCCCCGACCACTCGTCGGCCGCGACGTGGTGCATCACCAGCGACAGCACCCAGCCGTCGGTGGTGCGCAGCAGCCGGAACCGGATCGGCAGGTCGCGCTCCAGCGCGAAGACGTGATGCGCGTCCTCGGCGAGCGCGGCGTCGAGCGCGCCGTCGCCCACGTCGACGACCGGCACCGGCGCGCTCCACTCGCCGGCCGCCAGCACGTGTTGGCGGGGCACGCCGTCGACCGCAGGGAAGACCGTGCGCAGGCTCTCGTGGCGCTCCACCACGTCCGCCACCGCGGCCCGCACCGCCGCGACGTCCAGCGTGCCGGTGAGCCGCACCGCGAACGGCAGCGCGTAGGCCGCGGAACCGCCGTCGAGCTGGTCGAGGAACCACAACCGCTGCTGCGCGAACGACAGCGGCACGACCGGCGGCCGCTCGCGCCGTTCGAGCGCGACACCACCGCCGCCCGTCGCGGCGTCCACCACGGCGGCCAACCCGGCGACCGTCGGCGCGTCGAACACCGCCCGCACCGACAGCTGCACGTCCAGCTCGGCCCGGATCCGCGACACCAGCCGCGTCGCCACCAGCGAGTGCCCGCCGAGGTCGAAGAACGAGTCGTCGAGCCCGACACTCGCCACGCCCAGCACGCGCGCGAAGAGCCCGGCCAGCCCCACCTCCGTCGCCGTCGACGGCGCCCGCCCGGCCCCCGCGGCGATCGACGGCACCGGCAGCGCGCGCCGGTCCAGCTTCCCGTTGGGTGTCGACGGCAAGGCCGCCAGCACCATCACGACCGCGGGCACCATGTGGCCCGGCAACCGGTCCGCGGCGGTGGCCCGCACCGCGGCGGCGGTCAGTGGCTTCTCCCCGCCATCCACCACGTAACCGACGAGCCTGCGGACCCCCGGCACGTCCTCGCGGACGATCGCGACGGCCTGCACGACACCGGGGTGCGTCGCGAGCGCGGCCTCGACCTCGCCGAGCTCCACCCGGAACCCGCGGATCTTGACCTGGTCGTCGGCCCGCCCGAGGTACTCGACGGTGCCGTCGAGCAGCCGGCGCGCGAGATCCCCCGTCCGGTAGAGCCGCCCGCCGCCGCCCGCGGGGTCGGCCACGAACCGCTCGGCCGTGAGGCCGGGGCGGTCCTGGTAGCCGCGCGCGACACCGGCGCCACCCACGTAGAGCTCTCCGGGGGCACCCGGTGCGGCGACGCGCAGGAACGCGTCCAGCACCGTCGCGGTGGTGCCGGTCACCGGGCGGCCGATGTGTGGCGCCCGGCCCGCCTCGATGCGGGTGAACAGCGCGTCGACCGTGCACTCGGTGGGGCCGTAGAAGTTGTACGGCGCGACGCCCTCGTGCCCGGCCAGCCGCTCCCACAGCCCGGGCCCGACGGCCTCGGCGCCGGTGGCCACCACCGTCGGCCGCGGCTCGCCCGCCAGCAGCCCCTCCTCCAGCAGCAGGTCGAGGAACGACGGCGGCACGTCCACGAAGTCCACGCCGTGGGCGCGGACGTACCGCACGATCGCGCCCGCGTCGCCCATGGCCGCGTCGGGCAGCACGTGCATCGTGTGCCCGGCGAGCAGCCAGGCGATCGGGTCGACCGTGCCGTCGTAGGCGAACGAGAGCGAGTTGAGCACCCGCAACGGGCGGCCCAGTGCGGCCGCCGCGGGGTCCATCACGGCCCGGCGGTGCGCCTCGACCAGCGCCGCGAGCCCCCGGTGCTCGATCGTCACGCCCTTCGGGCGGCCGGTCGAACCGGACGTGTAGACGACGTAGGCCGCCCCGCGGGCGTCGGGCCGGCGACCGGCTCCCGCCCTGGTGTCGATCCGGGCAGCGTCGATGCGGGCGGCTGTCGCGGGGTCGTCGAGCGCGACGACCCGCCCCGGCAGCGGGTGCCGCTGCGCGATGGCGTCGTGGGTGAGCACCACGAGCGGCCCGGCGTCGGAGAGGATCATCGCGACCCGCTCTGCGGGATGCGCGGGGTCGACCGGGACGTGCGCCCCGCCCGCCGCCCAGACCGCGAGCATCCCGACGACCATGTCGAGGGTGCGCGGCAGCACGAGGCCCACCCGGTCCTCCGGGCCGACCCCCAGCTCGCGCAGGTGCGCGGCGAGCCGCTGCACCCGGTCGGCCAGCTCGGCGAAGGTGAGCGTGCCGTCCTCGGCGACCAGCGCGGGCTCGTCGGGGCGGGTGAGCACGGCGGCCGCAACGGCATCCAGCACGGTCGCACCGGACCCGGCCGGGTCGACCACGCCAGGCTCGATCACGCCAGGCGCGAGTCCGGTCCCGGTACCGGGCGGGCGGACGTCGAGGCGGGCGATCGGCCGGTCCGGCGCCGCACCGAGCGCTGCGACGGCGGCCAGCAGCCGCTCCAGCACCGCGGCGGCACCGCCATGGACGTCGAGCACGCCGTCGTGGTGATCGAGCGCCAGCTCCAGCGTCGGGCCGAGCCGGGCGCTGAGCGTCAGCGGGTAGTGGGTCGCGTCGGCCGCCGAGACGTCGGTCATCGTCACGCCGCCCGCCGTCCCCGGGTCGGCCGGGTCGGTGTCGAGCACGTCCGGATAGCTCTCGAAGACGGTCAACGTGTCGAACAGCTCGTCGACGCCGACCGCCTGCTGGATCGCGCCGAGCCCGACCTGCTGGTGATCCAGCAGGCGGGTCTGCTCGTCCTGCACCCGGCGCAGCAGCGCCCGCGGGCTCTCGGCGGGTCGCAGCCGCACCCGTACCGGGAGGGTGGTGATGAAGAGCCCGACCATCTCCTCGACACCGGGCAGCTCCGGGGGCCGCCCGGAGGCGGTGGCGCCGAACACGACGTCGGAGCGGCCGGTCAGCTCGGCGAGCAGCAGCGACCACGCCACCTGCACAACCGTGTTCGGCGTGACGTTCTCGCGGCGGGCGAGCCCGGACACCACGGCCCAGGCGGCGGGGTCGAGCGCCCCTTCGACCCGGTCCGGGAGCCCGGCCCGGCGGGTGGTGGCCGGACCGGCCACGAGCGTCGGCTCCTCGACCCCGTCCAGCGCCTCGGCCCACACCCGCAGGTCGGCGGCGGTGTCGCGGCGCTCCAGCCAGGCGAGGAACTCGCGGTAGGAACGCGGCCGCGGCAGCCGGACCGCCGGATCCGCGCAGAGCGCGGCGAGGTCGCGCAGCACGACCTGCGTGGACCAGCCGTCCAGCAGGACGTGGTGGGCCGACACGATCAGCCGCGCCCGGTCCGGCGCGGTCGTGAGCAGCACGAACCGGATCAGTGGCGACGTCGCGGGGTCCATCCGGGTGGCCCGGTCGAGCGCGGCGAGCCGGTCGACCCCCGCGGCGCGGGCGCCGGCGTCGAGCCCGGTGAGGTCGACGTGGGTGAAGGGGGCGGTCACGGCGTCGACGACGACCTGGACCGGCGCGCCCTCGGCGTCGGTGGCGAACGCGACCCGCAACGCCGGATGCCGGTCGAGCAGCGCCTGCGCCGCCGCCCGGATCCGGTCCGGATCGACGGCGCCGTCCAGGTCGAGTGCGGTCTGCACCAGGTAGACGTCGACGCCTGCGTCGTCGAGCATGGCGTGGAAGAGCAGCCCCTCCTGCAACGGGGCGAGCGGCCACACGTCCGAGAGCCCGGGGTAGTCGGACTCCCAGCGCTCGACGTCGGCCGTGGTGGCGCGCACCAGCGGCAGGTCCGACGGGGTGTGGCCGCCGCTGCCGTCCCGGGTCGCGTGGTCGACGAGCGCGGCGAGGGCCTCGGCCCACCGGCGTCCCAGCTCGGCGACGGTGTCGGCGTCGACGATCCCGGTCGCGTAGGTCCAGTTCGCCTGCAGCTCCGGGCCGCCCGGCCCGTCCTGGACGACCACATCGAGGGCGACGGTGGCCGTCACCGGCATCTCGGGGTCGGGTCCGCCCATCGGCGCGACCCCGGCGACGGGCAGCCAGAACTCCTGCTCACCGCCCGCCGCGAACCGGCCGAGGTAGTTGAACGCCAGCTCCGTGACGGCGTCGGCCGCCATCCCGCCGAGCCCCCGGTGCGGGATCGTGCGCAGTGCCTCCTTGGCCGTCTTGATCGCGGTGCCTGCTGCCGGGCCGGCCGCGAACGCCTCGCCGACGTCGATGCCGGTGAGGTCGACCCGGACCGGCGACTCGGTGGTGAACCAGCCGACGGTCCGCGAGAGGTCGGCACCGGGGACGGCGTCCTCCTCCCGGCCGTGGCCCTCGACGGCGACGGTGAACGCTGCGGCGGCACCCGACACCCGCGCGGCGGCGAGGCCGAGCGCGGCGAGCATGAGGTCGTCGGGCCTGCCGTGGAACGCGGCCGGGGCGCGGGTGAGCAGCAGCACCGTGGCGTCGCCCGGCAGGCTCGTGGCCAGCACGGCGGTCCGGTCCGCGCGGTCGCGAGCCGGATCGGGGAGCCGCTCTCCCAGCCGTGCGGTGTCCGCGACGGTCACAGCCGGGGTGGCCGCGGCCAGCAGGGCCGTGGCCTGCGACCAGGCCCGTAGCGACGTCCCGATCGGCGCGAGGCTCACCGGCTCGCCCCGCTGCAGCTGACCGGCCGCGGTGGCGAGGTCCTCGACGAGGATCCGCCACGAGACGCCGTCGACCACGGCGTGGTGGGCGACGACGAGCAGCGCGCGCAGCACCGGACGGGCCCCGACCGGGGGCGTGTCGAGCAGGGTGGCCGCGAGCATCAGCCCGGCCGCGGGGTCGAGCCTGGCGACGGCCCGCGTGTAGGCGGACTCCGGATCCGGATCGTCCGTGTCCTCGGCCCGCAGCAGGTCCGCCGCCGAGACGGTGCCCGCCGCGCGGACCTGGAGGCCCTGGTCGGTGAGCACGGCCCGCAGCGCGTCGTGCCGGTCGAGCACGGCCTGCAGCGCGGCCTCGACCGTCTCGATGCTCAGCTGCGGCGAGACGGCGAGGTACACCGACTGCGCGAAGCGGTCGATCGACCCGCCGTGCCGGGCCGCGCGGGCGAGTACCCCGGCGAGGATCGGCGTGGCCGCGACGGCGCCGAGGGGATCGACGGTCGCCGCGGCGGGCGGCGCGTCCCGGTCGGCCCGGTCCACGAGCTCGGCGAGCCGCGCGACCGTGCGCTGCTCGAACACGTCGCGCGGGGAGAGCACGAGCCCGGCGGCCCGCGCCTTCGCCACGAGCTGGATCGACAGGATGCTGTCGCCGCCCAGCAGGAAGAACGACGTCTCGACGTCGACGTCGTCGAGCCCGAGCACGGCGGCGACGATGCCGGCGAGCAGGCGCTCGGTCGGTGTCGCGCCGAGCCGCGCTCCCGCGCCTGCCGAGCGGTCCGGGGCCGGCAGGGCGCGCTGGTCCAGCTTGCCGTTGGGGGTGGTCGGGAAGGCGTCGACGGCCACGATCGCGCTCGGCACGAGGTAGTCGGGCAGCACCGCGACGGCGCGGGCCCGCAACGCGTCGAGGTCGGGTGCCCCCGGTCCGGCGGCCACGATGTAGCTGACCAGCGCCCGGACCCCCGGCGCGTCCTCCCGGACCACCGTCGCGATCTGCGCCACCGCCGGGTCGGCACCGACGACGGCGTCGACCTCACCGAGCTCGATGCGGTGGCCGCGGATCTTCACCTGGTCGTCGTCGCGGCCGACGAACTCGACGGTGCCGCGCCGGGTCCACCGGGCGAGGTCGCCGGTGCGGTACATCCGCTGTCCCGGGACGCTCGGGTCGGCCACGAACCGCTCCGACGTGGCGCCCGGCCGGTCGGCGTAGCCACGGGCGACACCCGCGCCACCGACGTACAGGTCCCCGGTGACACCGGCCGGCACGGGGCGCAGCGCGGCGTCGAGCACCGCGATCCGGGCACCGCCGATGGGAGTGCCGATGTGCGGCGCGATGCCGGGGGTGATCCAGGCGCCGAGCGCGTCGACCGTGGTCTCGGTCGGGCCGTACAGGTTGTGGGCGGCCGTGCCGGGAGCGGCGGCGAGCGCGTCCCAGAGCGCGGAGCCCACGGCCTCCGCGCCGGTGAAGACGAGCGTCGGCCGGTGCTGCGTCGGATCCAGCAGCCCCGCGTCGAGCACCGGTCCGAGGAACGACGGCGGCAGGTCCAGCACGTCGATGCGCTGCTGCCGGACGAGGTCGACGACCGCGGTCGGATCCCCCATCGACCGTTCCGGGAGCACGTGCAGCTCGTGCCCGGCGAGCATCCAGAGCAACGGGTCGACGGCGCCGTCGAACGCGAGCGACAGCCCGTGCAGCACGCGCCGTGGCCCACCCTGGATGGGCCCAGCAGTTCCCATCACGTTCTCGCGGTGGGCGTCGAGGAGGTTGATCACGCCGGCGTGGGTGGCGATGACGCCCTTCGGGCGGCCGGTGGAGCCCGAGGTGTAGATCACGTACAGCGCGTCGAGCGGATCGGGCCGCTCCGGCGCGGCACCGGCCGGGGCGACGAACCCGGCGAGGTCCTCGAGGAGCAGCACGCCGTCCCGGCCGGTCACCCGGTCCGCCACGCACGCCGAGGTGAGCACCACGGCCGGGGCCGCGGCGTCGAGCAGGTGCGCGATCCGACCGGCGGGATGGTCCGGATCGACGGGAACGCTCGTCGCGCCCGCACGCCACACGGCGAGCGGCGCCACCAGCCCGTCGAGGGTGCGACCCAGCACGACCGCGACGCGGGAGCCGCGCCGGACTCCGTGCGCGGTGAGGTGGCCGGCCAGCCGGTCGGCGCGGGCCACGAGCTCGGCGAACGTCAGGCTGCCGTCGGCGGCGACCAGAGCCGTCCGGTCCGGATGCTCGCGGGCCAGCTCGTCGAGCACGTCGACGACGGTGCGCCCGCGGGCGTCGGCCACCGCGGGGCCGGTCCCGGCCGCCACCAGCGCCGCGCGCTCGTCGGCGCGCAGGATCTGGACGCCGCTCAACCGCGTCGCGGGTGCGTGCGCCATCGTCGCGAGCACCCGCTGCAGGCGCGCGCCGAGCTCGGCGGCCGTGGTGTGGTCGAACAGGTCGGCGTCGTACTCCAGCGCGCCGACGAGCTCGCCGCCGCGAGCGACCACGTCGATCGAGAGGTCGAGTTTGGCCGCGGGCAGCTCCACCCACTCGCGGGTGCCGTCGAGTCCGGCGAACCCGGCGACGGCACCCGTCTCGCGGCCGAACGTGACCAGGGTCTGGAACAGCGGGTTGCGCGTCACCGACCGCTCGGGTTCGAGTGCGTCCACGATCCGCTCGAACGGCACGTCCTGGTGCGCGTAGGCGGCGAGCGCGACCTCCCGGGTGCGCCGCACCAGCGTGCGCAGGTCGGGGTCACCGGCGAGGTCGTGGCGGAGCACGACGGTGTTGACGAAGTACCCGACGACGTCGTCGAACGACGCATCGGGCCGCCCGGCTACCGGTGTGCCCAGCGGGACGTCGGTGCCGGCGCCGTGCGCGTGCAGCAGCACGGCCACGGCAGCGTGCAGCACCATCAGCTCGCTGGCGCCCTCGGCCAGTGCCAGCGCGCGCAGCCCGGCCGCGACGTCGGCCGCGACGGTGAACGGCACCCGGCCGCCCGCGTGCGTCGGCCGGGCCGGGCGGATCCGGTCGCGGGGCAGCTCCAGCTCGGCGGGTGCACCGGCCAGCCGCTCGGCCCAGAACCCGAGACCACCCGCTCCGATGTCACCGGTTCCCGGCTCCGGCAGCAGCGCGTAGTCGGCGTACTGCAGCGGCAGCGGGGGCAGCAGCGGATCCGCGCCCGCACGGCGCGCCGAGTACGCGACGCCGAGGTCGCGCAGCAGCACCTCGGTGGACCAGTCGTCACCCGCGATGTGGTGCAGGACGAGCGCCAGCACGTGCTCGGTGGGGCCTGCCCGGAACAGGGCTGCGCGCAGCGGCGGCTCGCTGTCCAGCGCGAACGGCGTGGCGGCGTGCGCGACGAGCGCGGCCCCGACAGTGGCGGGGTCGTCGGAGTGGTCCCTGGAGTGATCACTGAGGTCGAGGTCCGGGACCGCGCAGGCGGGGAGCACCTGCTGGCGGGGCCTGCCCTCGTCGTCGGGGAAGACGGTGCGCAGGATCTCGTGGCGCTCCACGACGTCGGCCAGCGCGGCGCGCAGGGCGTCGACGTCGAGCTCGCCGCGCAGCCGGACGGCGAGCGGCATGTGGTAGCTCACCGACGCGGGGTCGATCCGCCACAGGAACCAGAGCTGCCGCTGTGCCGCCGACAGCGGGATCTCGGCCGGGCGGGGCAGGGCGACCGCTGGCGGCCCGTCGCCGGCGGGTGCCGCCTCGATGACGCCGTCGGTGGCGATGGCCGTGGCGACGACGGCGGCGAGCTCCCGCACCGTCGGGGCGTCGAACACCGCCCGCATCGGCAGCGCGACCCCGAGCTCGGCCCTGATCCGGGCGACCAGGCGCGCAGCCAGCAACGAGTGGCCGCCGAGCGCGAAGAACGAGTCGTCAACCCGCGGTGGGGCCACGTCGAGCACCTCGGCGACGAGCCCGAGCAGCGCCGCCTCGTGCGGGGTCACCGCCGCGATCTCGCCGTTCCCGGCGGCCGGCTGCTCCGGCTCCGGCAGCGCCCGCCGGTCGAGCTTGCCGTTCGGGGTCAGCGGCAGCGCGTCGAGCACGACGACCGCGGCCGGGACCATCGCGGCCGGGAGCAGCGTGGCGACGTGCGCCCGCACCGCGGTGCCGTCCGCGGGTGCGGCGCACACGACGTAGCCGATCAGGGCCGAGCCGCGGACCGTCACCGCCGCCGACGCGACGCCGGGGTGCGAGCGCAGCGCGGCCTCGACCTCGCCGAGCTCCACCCGGACGCCACGGACCTTCACCTGGTCGTCGGCGCGACCGCGGTAGTCGAGCGTGCCGTCGAGCCGGCGCCGGACCAGGTCGCCGGTGCGGTAGAGCCGCGCTCCCGGCGGACCGTACGGGTCGGCCACGAACCGCTCGGCCGTGCGGCCGGGCCTGCCGAGGTATCCGCGCGCGACCTGCGCGCCGCCGATGTACAGCTCCCCCGTGGACCCGACCGGGACCGGCGCCAGGCCGGGGTCCAGCACCAGCGCGCGGGTGTTCCACACCGGACGCCCGATCGCGGGGCGGTGCGGCGCGGTCGCGACCGGCGTGACGTGCTGTGCGGTGACGACGTGGGTCTCGGTCGGCCCGTAGTGGTTGTGCAGCTCGGCCGCCGGGTGGCGCGCGAACAGCGCCCGGATCTCGTCGGTCACCGTCAGCGCCTCGCCCGCCTGGAACACGCGGCGCAGTGCCGGCAGTCCTGCCGGGTCGGCCACGGCGGCCCTGGCGAGCTCCTGCACGACGAGGTTCGGCGCGTACACGTCGGCCACCGAGCGTTCCCGCAGCAGCTCGACCAGCGCCGCCGGGTCGAGTCGCGTCGCCTCGTCGGGCACCACCAGCGTGCCGCCCGTCGTCAGCGTCGCGAACACCTCCTGGGTCGCGACGTCGAAGCCGGGGCTGGTGAACTGCAGCGCGGCCCCCGGCTCCCCCGCCGCCTGCGCGTGCCACTGCAGCAGGTTGACCAGGCCGCGCGCGGTCATCACGACGGCCTTCGGGAGCCCCGTGGAGCCGGAGGTGTAGAGGACGTAGGCGGGGTGCTCCGGCTCGGGCCGGACGCCGGATTCCGCGCGTGGCAGGAGATCGGCTGCGGGGTCGGCTGCGGGGAGCCGGTCGAGCACCACCCGCGGCCAGGGCCCGGCCGGACCGTCCGATGTGGTCACGACGACGGTCGGGGCGGCGTCGGCGAGCGTCGCCGCGATCCGGGCCGCCGGGTACTCCGGGTCGATCGGCAGGAAGGCCGCACCGGTCTTCGCGACCGCCAGCAGCGCGACCACCTGCTCCGGCGAGCGCGGCAGCACGACGGCCACGATCCGCTCCGGCGCCGCGCCCTCGGCCGCGAGGCGGGTGGCGAGCCGCTCGGCGTGGGCGTCGAGCTCGGCGTAGTCGAGCGTCGCGGCCGGCCCGATCACGGCCGTCGCGTCCGGGCTGCGCCGGACCTGCCCCGCCACCAGCTCGGCGACGGTGACCGCGGCGACCTCGACGGGCTCCTCGTCGCCGCGAAGGAGCTCGCTGCGCTCGTCGGCGCCGAGCAGCGGCAGGTCCGCGATCGCCGCCGCCGGATCGGCTGTCGCCGCAGTGAGCAGGCGTTCGAGGCGCTCCAGCACCGCGTCGACGGGGGCCTCCTCGAACAGGTCGGCGCTGAACGTGGCCTCGACCTCGAACCTCTCACCGATCATGAAGGTCTCGAGCGAGAGCGGGAACTGCATGCCGCCGTTGTGGATCGTCCGCCAGCGCAGGTCGATCCCGGGCAGCTCGGGGCCGCCGAGGTCCTGGGTGAGGAAGACCAGCAGGACGTCGAACAGCGCGGCCTCGCCCGCCCCGCGGTCCGGGTGCAGCTCGGCGACCAAGCGGTCGAAGGGCAGGTCCTGGTGGCTGTAGGCGTCGACGCAGACCGCGCTGCAGCGCTGCAGCACCTCGCGGAACGTCGGCCGGCCGTCGAGCCCGACGCGCAGCACGAGCGTGTTGCCGAAGTCGCCGACGAGCCGTTCCAGGTCGGGGTGGTCCCGGTTCATGACGGCCGAACCGATCGGGACGTCCGTGGCGCCGGTCAGCCGGTGCAACAGCACGGTGAGACCCGCGTGGACGACCATGAACGGGGTGACCGACTCGGCGCGGGCGAGCGCCGCGACCCGGCCGGCGAAGCCCGGCGCGAACGTGCGCGTGCGGCGCCCGCCACGCGAGCTCGGCGCCACCTGTCGATCGGTGGGCAGGTCCAACCGCTCCGGAAGCGGGTCGAGAGTGCGCCGCCAGTGGGCGAGCTGCGCGGTCAGGTGCGCGGAGTCGCGCTGTTCGTGCTGCCAGGCGGCGAAGTCGAGGTACTGCACCGGATGCGGGTCCGGCTCGGTGGCCGCCGGGTCGGTGCGGGCCCGGTAGAGCGCCCCGAGATCACGGGACAGGGCGCTCCACGTCATGCCGTCCCAGGCGATGTGGTGCACCACCTGCAGCAGCACGTGGTGCTCGGGCGCGATCCGGAACAGCTCGACGCGGATCGACAGGTCCCGGCGCAGGTCGAACGGTGCCGCCGCGGCGAGCGCAGCACGGTCGTCCACCTCGGACTCCGACGTCACGGCGAGCACCGGCAGCGGGATCGGGACCGGTGGCCCGACCCGCTGGACCGGCGCGCCGTCGACGCCCGCGTCGTAGGTGGTGCGCAGCACCTCGTGCCGCGCGACGAGCCGCGTGTACGCCCATGCCAACGCCTCGGCGTCGAGCGGCCCGCGCAGCTCCATCCGCAGCGTCACGTTGAACGCCGCGCTGTCGGGTTCCAGCTGCTGCTGGAACCACATCCGCAGCTGCGCGGGCGAGAGCGGTCCCTCGGTGCGGCCCGTGGCGTGCAGCACGGGCCGGTCGGTGCCGGCGGCTCGATCCCCGGCCCGGCCCGAGTCGGCCAGCCTGCGACGCAACAGGGCTCGCCGACGGTCGGCGGAGCTCTGGAGGCGCGCCAAAGGCAGGTCTGTCACGGGTACGGGCCTTTCAGGAGGGACTGCGGAGCGCGGACGCCGGATCGAGGGGCTGTGCCGGGCGGCGGGTCAGCCCTTGGTCGTCTTGGCGAGCATCGGCGTGACGTTGTCCAGTACGAACGGGAGGGACAGCAGCGTCGGCGAGTTCAGCGCGTTGGCCTGCGCGTCGTCGAGGAAGACGGCACCGCCCCTGGTCACCCCGCTGAGGCTCTGCCAGTTGCGCTGCCGCTCGAGGTCGGCCTTCGCCTCCGGGGAGCTCGGATACATGATGATCACGTCGGCGTCGATCGTCGCGAGCTGCTCCGGGCTGACCTCACGCGAGTACACGCTCTTCGGGTCGGCGATCTCCGGCTTCAGCTTCAGACCCAGCTCGGCGAGGAACTGCACGACCGGGGCGGTCGGCAGGTCGACGAGGTTGACCAGGCCCGGGTCGTACGTGCTCCACGTGAACGTCTTGCCCGCGAGGCCGGGGTTGGCCGCGGCGGTCGCCTTGATCTTCGCGTTGAGGTCGGTGACGAGCGTGGCGCCCTGCGCGGAGCGGCCGAGCGCCTTCGAGATCGTGGTGACCTGATCACGCCACTTCGTGCTGAACGAGTCGTTGACCTGCCAGAGCACCGGCGCGATGGCCGAGAGCTGCTTGTAGGCGGCCTCGTCGCCCCAGCCGGTGATGATCAGGTCCGGGGTGAAGCTCGCGATCTTCTCGAACGGGATGCCGTCGGTGATCTCGAGGTTCTCGACCGCCGGGTCCGAGCCGAGCTTCTGGGTGAACCATGGATCGATCGGGCCGTACCCGCCGACGGCGACCGGCACGATGCCGAGCGCCAGCGTGGTGTCGCGCTCGGCCACGCCGATCGCGACGACCCGCTTCGGCGCCGCGGGGAGCGTCGTCTCCCCGAAGGGGCTCTTCAGGGTCTGCGGGAACGTGTCGGCCGTGGCCGACGCAGCCGCCGCAGGCGGGGCCGCCGGCGCGGCGGGCGCTGCGCCGCCACCGCAGGCGGCGACGAGCAGGCCCACCAGCGGTGCAACGAGCACGGCGAGCGGTCCGCTGCCGCGCCGGGTGTGGCGTGTTCGGCCGCGGTCGGCCGGGTGGCTCGTCGACGAGTTCATCTGGTGTGCTCCGGGGGTGTCGGGTGTTCGGTGGCGGCGCGAACGGCCGTCGGGCGCGAACCCGGGATCAGGGCTGGAACGCGGTCATCGGTCGCTGCCGAGTGCCGCCGCCACGTCCTCGTCGGAGAGACCGTCGATCTCCTCCATGAGCTCCAGCACGACGTGGGCGAGGTCTTCCAGCTGCGGTCCCCCCGCGTCGATGGTCAGGCCGGCGAGGCCGGCAACGGTCTCCCCCGTGAACAGCGCTCGGACCGTCACGACGTCGGTGTCGAGCGTCTCCCGCAGCCGGGAGACGACCGATGCCGCGAGCACCGAGTCGCCGCCGAGCGACACGAAGCGGTCGGTCACGCCGAACTCGGGCACCGGCAGCACCTCCGCCCACACGCGGGCGATCACCTGTTCGAGGGCGGTACGCGGGGCGACGGCCGCCGACTCCGGCGCCGCGGCGTCGAGCAGCGCGAGTGCCGCACCGCGCTCCGGCAGTGCGGCGACCAGGCGCAGCTCGTCGGGGACGAGGTGGCCGGGTGCTCGCCTGCGCAGGTCGCTGCGGATCGACTCGACGGAGACGTCGCCCGCGGCCGCAACGATCAGCGCCGCGGGCGGACGGCCCGGCCGCAGCACGGCCACGGCCGCTGCCACCCGGGCGTCGGCCAGCAGCGCCTCCTCGACGTCGACCGGTAGCACCGCGACGCCGCGCACCACGACCTGCTCGGCGAGCAGGCCGCGCACCGTGACCGTGCCGTCGGCGCCGCGGATCCCGAGCTCCCCGGTGGGCGCGCCGTGGGAGTCGAGGACCGCTCCGAGCACCCCGTCGGGGCGGTCGTGGCCATGGCCGTCGATGACGCGGCGATCGACCGCACGGCCGCCGGTCGCGACCGGCCTCCCGGCACCGAGCGTGGCCGGGGCCGGCAGCTCCCAGGCGCCCTCAGCCTGTGCGAGCCGCTCCAGCAGCGTGTGGAACGCGGTGAACATCGCGTCGAGCACACCGGGGGCGAACATCTCCTCGCGGGTGTCCCAGTTGACCAGCATCCCGCCGCCGAGCTCGGTGATCTGGGCGTCCAGCAGCACCTGGGGGCCTTGGGAGATGATCCAGACCGGCTCGCCGAACGTCGCGATCACGGCGGGGGCGAACAGATCCCCCAGGCTCAGCGCGCTCGTGAACACCACCGTCGCGAGTGCCCGCTCACCGTCGCGCCGGGTGAGGTCACGCAGCACGTCGAGGCCGGAGTGCCCGGCGTGTGACGCATCGGCGTGCAGCCGCCGCTGCACGGCGCGGGCCCGGTCGAGGAACGACGCCGACTCGGAGAGGTCGATCTCCAGCAGCACCGAGCTGCTGAAGTCGCCCACCACCTCATCGACGGCCGGGTGCAGCGGTTCGCGGTCGAACAGCGGCACGTTCAACAGGAACCGCGGCCCGCTGCTCCACCGGCCGACGGTCTCGGCGAACGCGGTCGCGACGGCCGCCGCGGTGGTCAGCCCGTGGCGTGCGGCGGCGGCGGCGAGCGCGGACCGCCGCTCGGGCGGCAACAGGACGTGGCGGCGGGCTACCCACGGGGCCGTCCCGGCCGGGACGGCGACGGTCGGCAGGGCGGGGGCACCGGGGAGATCCGGCAGCCGGCGCTCCCAGTACTCCCGGTCGCCGTCGCGGCGGGCGACCGCGGCCCGGTCGGCGAGGTAGGAGCCGTAGTCATAGCCCGGGGCGGGCAGTTCGCGGTCGGTGGCCAGCTCGGCGAGGAGCATCCGGTAGCTCACGGCGTCGGCGGCGACCATGTCGACGTCGAGGTGCAGCCGGGTCCGGCCGCCGGGCAGCAGGCTGAGCGCGACCGAGAACACCTCGCCCGCCTCGATGTCGAGCACCTGGTGGGAGAGCCGGTCGCGGATCGCGGCGAGCTCGGCCGCGACGTCCTCTGTGGAGCGATCGCGCAGGTCGTGCACGGTCGGGGCGACGCGCTCGGGGAGCGGGCCGACGGACTGGCGGCCGTCGGGGGTCACGCGCAGGCGCAGCATGTCGTGGCGGCGCACGAGGCGGGTCAGCGCCACCGCGAGGGCGTCGGGATCCACGCCGGCCCCGTCGAATTCGGTGTAGAGATGCGCGGCGACGCCCCCGAGGTGCTGCCCCTCGGTGCGCCCGACCCAGTAGGCGTGCTGCATCGGGCCCAACGGCCGCTCGGCCGCCGACGAGCTGCGGGTGGCGCGCACCGGTGCGGGTACCGGCGCCTCCGCTGCCTCCGCGGCCAGCAGTACGCCCTCCCACGCGCCGAGCGTCGGGTTCTGCGAGAGCTCCGTGACGGTGATCGCGAGGCCTGCCCTGCGCCACTCGGCGACGAGCTGCATCAGCATGATCGAATCGAGGCCGAGCTCGATCAGGTTGGTGTCGTCGTGCAGCTCGTCGGGGTCCTCCTCGACGAGCGCGGCGACGGCGGCCCGCAGGGTGGCGGCGGTCGGCAGGGACTGGCTCATGTACTCACCTTCGAGAAGAGGCGGCCGCGATCCGCCTGCGCAGGAGCTCGCGACGGTCGGGACGGCCGGCGGCCGGGGCAGGTGGCGACAGCGCGGCCCGGTCGAGCTTGCCGTTGGGGGTCAGCGGCAGCTCCGCGATCGGGACGACCAGAGCGGGCACCAGGTGCGCAGGCAACCGGTCGGCGGCATGCGCGCGGATCGCGGTGAGCTCGCCCTCGTCCAGCGGCGCGCCGGCCGCCACGACGTGCGCGACGAGCCCCCTCGCCCCGCCGTCGAGCGGCTGCGCGGTGACCGCGCAGCCCGCGACGCGCGGGTGGACGATCAGCACGGCCTCGATCTCACCGGGCTCGATGCGGAACCCGCGCACCTTGAGCTGGGCGTCGGCGCGGCCGGCGAACACGAGCTCGCCCGACCCGCCGTCGCGGACCGCGAGGTCACCCGCGCGGTAGGCCCGGGCGCCGACGCCGTCGGGGTCGGCGACGAACCGGGTGGCGGTGAGCGTCGGCCGTCCGAGATAACCGCGGGCCAGCTGGGGGCCGCTGACGTAGATCTCGCCGATCGCGTCCGGTCCGACGGGGGCGAGCCGCTCGTCGCGCAACACCACCGTGAGGCCGGGCAGCGGCGAGCCGACCGAGCGCGGCGCACCCGGCCCGGTCTCGACGTGCGTGACGTGCACCGTCGTCTCGGTGATGCCGTACATGTTGACCAGCCGCGGAAGGGTCGCGAGGCGCCCGTGCAGCCGCGCGGGATCCAGCGCCTCGCCGCCGAACACGATCGTCGTCACCGCGAGCGGTGGCTCGCCTGCCACCTCGCGCTCCTGCTCGGCGGCCAGCAGGCGGTCGAACGAGGACGGCGTCTGGCTCAGCACCGTGACGCCGTGCCGGGCGAAGGCCGCCAGCAGGTCCCGCGGCGACCAGGTCAGCTCGTTGGACAGGATCACCGTGGCGCCACCGCTGACGAGCGCGCCCCAGATCTCCCACACCGAGAAGTCGAACGATGCGGAGTGGCAGCACGACCAGACGTCGGCGGCCGCGACGCCGTAGATCTCCCGGGTGGCCGCGAACAGGGCGACGACGCTCGCGTGGGGCACCGGCACGCCCTTCGGCGCGCCGGTGGAGCCGGACGTGTAGATGACGTAGGCGGGCGAGGCGGGGTCGACCGCACCGAGCCGCACCCCAGCGGGTGGCTCCCGGTCGGCCACGGCGACCGTGGGCACCCCACCCGCCCCCGACGGCGCGCCTGCGTCGTCGACGACCACCGCCACCGGCGCGGCGTCGGCCAGCATGAACGCCGTGCGGGCCGTCGGGTAGGCGCGATCCAGCGGGAGGTACGCCGCCCCGGAGCGGACCACGGCGAGCATCGCCACCACGAGGTCGACGGAACGCCCCACGGCGATGGCGACGATCCGCTCGGGACCGGCACCGGCCGCGACGAGCCGCCGCGCGAGCCGCGCCGCGCGGCGGTCGAGCTCGCCGTAGGTGAGCGTGCGCTCGCCGTCGAGAACGGCGGTGGCATCAGGGTTGCGGCCGGCCCGGGCGGCGAAGAGCTCCGGGAGCGTCGGAGCCGCCGTGGTGCTGCTGTACTCGGGTGGGGTGGGGGGTGTCGGTCCACTCATCGCCGCGACTACGCGGACAGAGTCGGGCGACCCGTGGCGTCGGCGCGGGCCTTCTCGTCACGCTCCATGCGCTCGACCAGGCTGCGCGGGCGCATGTCGGTCCAGTTGGTCTCGATGTGCTCGAGGCACGACGCCCGTGACTGCGGTCCGTGCTCGATCACCCAGCCCGCCGGAACCTCGGCGAAGGTGGGCCAGAGGGAGTACTGCCCCTCGTCGTTGACGAGCGCAAAGAACACGCCGTTCTCGTCGTCGAACGGGTTGCTGGACATCGCTCTACTCCTCGTGACCGTCCGGGGACGCCAATGACTGGTTGACCTCAGTAGTGGTTAGCCTATCCAAATAAGATCGGGTCCGGTTAGGCCGTTTCAGCGATCTCCCCCACTGCCCCGAGGCGACTTCGCACGCCGTCGCAGGTCCTCGCACACGTCCGACGGTGTGCGAGGACTGGCAACGGCATGCGAGGTCGGGAACGGGGCTGCGAGGTTGCGCCGCACTCGCCCTGCCCCGAGGGTCAGGTTCGGCCCCGACGCCACTCCCGCGCCAGCAGCCAGGCCAGGTAGACCCCGCCCACCGCGGCCGTCCCGATCCCGACCGGCAGCGGTCGGGACGGCACGAGGCGCTGGGCGACGATGTCGCTCGCGGTGAGCAGGGCGGCACCCATCAGGGCCGCGGTGACCAGCCCAGCGCCCTCGGTGCGACTGAGCCGGCGAGCCAGCTGCGGGGCGGCCAGCGCGACGAACGCCACCGGACCGGTCGCGGCCGTCGCCACCGCGGTCATCACGACGGCGACGGCGACCAGCACCAGGCTCGTCCCGTCGACCGGCACCCCGCGGGCCCGCGCGGCCTCGGGCCCCATCTCCAGCATCGCCAGCCGACGCCCGAGACCCAGCGCGATCGGAACCGTGACGAGCAGCGCCATCATGACCCAGAAGGCGTCCTCCCACGTCCGACCGTTGAGGCTGCCCACCAGCCAGGCCTGCGCCTCCTGCGCGTTGCGCAGCTGCGCCCGGGTGATCAGGTAGGCGTTGAGCGAGGCCAGCAGCGCGCCGACCCCGATGCCGGTGAGGATCAACCGGAAGCCGTCCACCCCACGGCGGTACGCCAGCCCGTACACGATCACGGCCGTCACCAGGCCACCGATGACCGCCGCCGACGACGTCACGCTCGACCCGCCACCCGATCCCCAGACCAGGATGGCGACGATGGCGCCGGACGCCGCACCGGTGGTGAACCCGATGATGTCCGGGCTGCCCAGCGGGTTCCGCGAGACCGTCTGGAAGATCGCTCCGCTGATCCCGAGCGCGGCTCCGACGACGATCCCGGTGGCCAGCCGGGGTAGGCGCAGCCCGAGCACCGCGTAGTCGGTGCTCCGACTCCCGTGCCCGAGCAGGCCCGCGAGCACCTCGGACGGCGGGATCGCCACCGCGCCGGTCAGCAGGGCCGCCACCCCGAGCAGCACCAGCACGAGCAGCAGGCCCACCACCGTCAGGGCCGCCCGCACCTCCCACCGCAGCGAGACGCCACCACCGAACAGGCGCAACGTCCGGTTCCTGCGCGGGGCCGTCCTGGTGGGCCTGATCCGGGTCGGGGCGCTCACAGCTGCGCGATCCGTCGGCGGCGACACAGCACGAGGAAGACCGGCGCGCCCAGTACGGCCGTGACGATGCCGACCTGGAGCTCACCGGAGGGCAGCACGACCCGGCCGAGCACATCGGCGCCGATCAGGAGCACGGGAGCCAGCACCAGCGAGTACGCGAGCACCCAGCGTTGGTCGGGGCCGACGATCATCCGGGCGGCGTGCGGGACGGTGAGACCGACGAAGCCGATCGGCCCGATCGCCGCGGTGGCCGAGCCGCACAGCAGGGTGACCGCGAGCGCCGTGAGCAGGCGGGTCCGACCGACGCGCACACCCAGTGCGGCGCCGACCTGGTCACCGAGCGCGAGTGCGTTGAGGGCGGGGCCGAGGCTCAGCGCCAGCAGCACGCCGACCACGAGGAACGGCCCCAGCGCCACGACGATGTCCATCGTCCGCCCGGCCAGCGAGCCGACCGCCCAGAAGCGGAACGAGTCGAACGTCTCGGGGGACAGCAGCAGCACGGCGGAGACGAACGCCCCGAAGGCCGAGCTGATCGCGGCGCCGGCGAGGATCGTGCGTTCGGGCGAGACGACCCGACCGGTCGCGCCGAGCAGGTAGACCAGCACCGCGGCCCCACCTGCTCCCGCGAACGCGAACCACACGTAGCCGGCGGGGGCCGTCACCCCGAGCACCCCGATGGCGACGACGACCGCGGCCGACGCCCCGATGTCGACACCGAGCAGGCCGGGGTCGGCGAGGGGGTTGCGGGTGAGTGCCTGCATCAGCGCGCCGGCGAGGCCGAGCGCCGCGCCGACGCCGAGTCCGAGCAGGGTGCGTGGCACGCGGCCGTCGAGTACGAGGAACGCGTCGTCGGAGCCGTCATCGCGCCACAGTGCGTGCCACACCACCCCGATCGGGATGTACTTGGCGCCGACGGCCAGGCCGACCAGGCAGAGCAGCACCAGTACGGCGATGGCCACGAGAAGGCCCGCGGACCGGGCAGCGACGATGCTCGTGCCGGCGCGGGGTGTCGCTACGGTCACGAGACGCGAGAGGCGTCGAGCCCGCCGGTGCGGCGGAGTTCCTGCGGCGCATCCGGTCGGCCCCGCCAGCGCGGCACCACCATCGGCGTGCCCGACTCGGGATCCGGCACCACCCGGCACGCGATGCCGAACGTCTCCTGCACCAGCTCCGCGTCGACGATCACCTCGGGTGGGCCCTCCGAGAGCACCCGCCCCTCCCGCATCACGATGAGGTGGGTGGCGTAGCGGCATGCCTGGTTGAGGTCGTGCAGCACCGCGACGAGCGTGCGGCCACGCTCTTCGTGCAGCTCGGCGCACAGGTCCAGCACTTCGATCTGGTGGGCGATGTCGAGGTAGGTGGTGGGCTCGTCGAGCAGCAGCACCTGCGTCTCCTGCGCGAGCACCATCGCCAACCACACCCGCTGTCGCTGCCCGCCCGACAGCTCGTCGACGAACCGCTCGGCGAGGTCTGCGGTGTTGGTCAGCTCCAGCGCCGCGGAGACGGCCGACTCGTCCTGCGGCGACCACTGGCGCAGCAGCCGCTGGTGGGGGTAGCGACCCCGCGACACCAGACCGCCGACCGTGATCCCGCTCGGCGCGATCGAGGTCTGCGGGAGCAGCCCGATCCGGCGCGCGACCTCCTTGGTGGAGTAGCTCTCGATCAGCTGGTGATCCAGGTACACCGCACCCGAGACCGGCTTCAGGATCCGGGCGAGCGCCTTGAGGAGCGTCGACTTCCCGCAGGCGTTCGGGCCGACGATGACGGTGAACCCGGTGTCCGGGATCTTCACCGAAAGCTCGTGGACGACGGTGCGTTGGTCGTAGGAGAGGGTGAGGTCCTCCCCCCGCACGCGTGGGCCGTGCGTCTCGAACATCGCATCTCCTCCGTGCCGGGCGAGGTTAGGCTAACCCACCTTTGGAGGGATCGTCTGTCACCGGCAGGCACCGACGTGGTCCAGCGAGACCCCCAGATGGGGGCCAGACGCCAAGCAGGTGGCCGGTGGGCCGCTCCGATTGCAGGCTGCGTGGCCGGGCCCGTGGGGGTTCGGCGAACTCGGTGCGACGTTCCCCGGGTGTCGAGCGAACGGCACTGCCCGCCCGCGATCGCGCGGGTAGGCGAAGCCTGCTCTCGGCCGCCACTCGAGCTGAGGCCGAGGACTCCATGATCGACTCGGCCCGCCCGGATGTCACCGCATCACTCCCGGCCACCGACCACGTCACCTCAGGCCTCGTTGCCGGAGGCAGACGTGTCCGACATGGACTACTTCATCGCCCAGGCACGAATCGTTCTCCCAGTACTCGGGATCAACATCCTTCGTTCGGTCGCAACAGCAATCGCAGAACCGCTGGCGACGGACGGCGCCCTGACAGGGCCGACATCCTCGCCCACGTTCACGCTGACGCTCCTCAAGGAGGGCATCACGGCCTCCGCACGCGAGGTCGACGGTGAGTTCATCGTCGACCAGGGGTCGTTTGCGCGGCACGCCTGGACCGGCACGCCGACCGATGGCTACCGCAGGCTTCGCGAACAGCTCGAGCAGGATCAGACGCTGCGTCCGCTGCCCGACGGCACGAAGGTGCAATTTGCCAGGGACCAGGTCCTCGCCAGCCCCAGTGCCGCCGCCGCTGTGGTCGTGGGACGTCCGGTCAACGGCCGCCTCGACCGGAAGCTGGCCGATGGCACGACCTACGGCGCGTGGCAGCAGCAAGGTGTCGATGGCTCGCCAAATGGCTCCGTAGCCCTCTGACCGTCCGCGTTGATCACTCGCATCAGCCGCCCGTACCGTTGCCGGCCTCCCAGCGGAGCAGGTCGCCCGGCTGGCACTCGAGCACCTCGCAGAGCGCAGCGAGCGTCGCGAAGCGCACCGCCTTGGCCCGGCCGTTCTTGAGCACCGCCAGGTTGGCAGGCGTGATGCCCACGCGATCGGCGAGCACGCCCACCGACATCTTCCGCCTGGCCAGCATCACGTCGATGTCGACGGTGATCGGCATCAGATCACCTCGTCCAGCTCGGCCTGCAGCTGCGCCGCCTCGCCGTCGCGTGCGACGGCCTTGGCGAGCAGCATCCGCAGCACGAGCACGATGAGCGCGACCCCCAGGATGGCCACGCCGATCCCGCCCATGATGAGGGTGACGCCCGGGTCGTCCCGCTGGCCCGGCGCGTTGATGACGGTGACCGCGAACCACACGAGCGCAGCCGCCACGATCGCGCCGATCACGATGTCGACGTACCGGAAGGCGGCGTGGGAGAACACGGTTCCACGCCGCACCATCGTCACCAGCCGCCACACGCAGAACAGCGCGACCTCGACCGTCACCATGCCCAGGATCGTGACGACACGCAGCGCGGTCAGCGGGAGCGACCCGTCGTCCGCCTTCGTGGCCAGCGCCACGACCATCATGGCCTGCACGAACACGGCACCGGTGAACACGAGCACGAGCACCACCCGCAGCGCATGCACGGTCAGCTTCCCCATGACCCCCACCTCCCATCGAATGACGATGCGAATCTATCGATTTTCGATAGATTGAGCAAGCGTCGCCGGTCAGCCGCCCGATTCCACGGTGACCCCCGTGACGTCGATGCCGACGGGCGTCCGCTCCGTCCGGAACAGCTCGGAAGGCAGTGACCACTCGCCCGGCAGCCGGGCCAGCAGGGCCCCCACCGCGATCCGCACCTCCCGGCGCGCGAGGTGCGCGCCGAGGCAGAAGTGGACGCCGTGACCGAACGACAGGTGCGGGTTCGGGTCCCGGCCGATGTCGAACGCGTGCGGCCGCGGGAACACCCGCGGGTCACGGTTGGCCGAGACGATCATGGCGACGACCGGTGCTCAGCCGCGTGCCGTCGGGCTCCGCCGCGATCAGCGCGCCGATGACGTCGTCCGTCGGGTGGCGGCGATGCTGCTCGACCACGTCACGCAGGTAGGTGCCGAGACCGCGGACCGCTGCCGCGAACGCCGCCCGGCGGCGCTCGTCCGCGGCGAAGGAGCCGGCGAAGGACGTGATCGCCTCGGTCCATCGCACGAGGTCGGGTTGTCGGGCGGCCTCGACGCCGAGCAGTGCGCCGATCGTCGCGATCGGAAGGGGGTAGGCGAAGCCCTCGACGACGTCGAGGCGCGGTCCGGCCCGGTCGAGCAGTTCGTGAGCCGTCGCGGCGATCCGCTCCTCCAGCGCAGCGATCGACCGCGGGGTGAACGCCCTGCTCACGATGCGACGCAGCACGTGGTGGCGCGGCGGGTCGGTCGTGACGAGCGTCCGCAGCACCGGGTTGTCCCGATGCGGCACCTCCTGCGCGCTGTGGCGCAGCTCGTCGGAGGAGAAGACCCGGTACTCGGTCAGCACCCGGTCGACGTCGGCGTGGCCGTGTACCAGCCAGGCGCCCAGCGGTTCGAGGAACCGGACGGGGTTGTGGCGCCGTCGACGGCGACGTTCTCGTGCCAGTCGAAGATCTCCTCGGCAGGATGGTCGGTCATGCCGCCGAGTCTGTTGGTGGACCGGTCAGCGGTCGTGGAGAAATCGGTCATCGCCTGCCCGGATCAGCGCATCGGGCGAGCAGCCGACGGTGCGGCGGAACTCGCCGAGCAGGTGCGGCTGGTCGTAGAAGCCGGTTTCGGCGGCGATCCGCGCCCAGTCCGGTGTGGCCGCGCGTCGCGCCGCGCCGAGCACGGCGTGCAGCCGGGCCACGCGCAGGTACTCCTCGGGTGCCAGGCCGACCGCCGCGTCGAACCGTCGCCGCAGCTGGCGAGCCGCGTACGTCCCCCACCCGGTGGCAGATCACCCTCGCGGGCCGTGAGCTCGGGCGCCGCGACGAGCACGCGACCGCCGTCGAGCACCAGCAGGTCGACGGCCGGGACGGGCAGCGCGCGCGGCACGGGACCCGACCCCTGCCGAACCCAGACGCGCGCGACGTCACCCGCCAGATCCGCGGGCGGTGCGCTCTCCCGGTAGGGCATGGCGGCGATCGTAGGACGCGGGAAGCCGGAGATCACGCGCATTCACGTGACCGGGCCCGCGGGTGGTGCGAGGGTGCAGATCATGAGCGTTCAGGTGCAGACGTCGGCGGGGACGGTGGGCGGACGCCTCGAGGACGGGGTGGCGATCTTCCGGAGCATCCCCTTCGCCGCGCCCCCGGTCGGGCCCCACCGCTTCGCCGCTCCGCAGCCGCCGGTGCCGTGGGACGGTGTGCGCGACGTCACCCGGTTCGGCCCTCCCCCGCCGCAGCCGAGCCGTCCACTGGCGGGCGACGACTGGCTGAGCCTCGCCGTCTGGACGCCCGATCCCGGTCGAACCGGACTACCGGTCATCGTCTGGATCAGTGGTGGCGGCTACCTGAACTGCGACGCGTCCAACCCCCACCTCGACGGCGCGACGCTCGCCGGCTCCGGGGTGGTCGTGGTCAGTGCCCATTACCGCAGCGGGTTCGAGGGCTTCGCCCGGCTCGACGGCGCGCCGGACAACCGCGCCCTGCTCGACCAGCTCGCCGCGCTGCGCTGGGTGCACGACAACATCGCGGCCTTCGGCGGCGACCCGGGCGGCATCACCGTGCTGGGCCAGTCCGCGGGAGCAGGCTCGATCGCCGCGCTGCTGGTGATGCCGGCAGCGTCCGGGCTGTTCCGCCGCGCCGTCCTGCAGAGCATCCCGGAGACCTACTTCACCCCCGCACTCGCCACCGACATCGCCACCGAGATCACCGCGGAGCTCGGCCGCTCGCCGCGGGTCGACGACCTCACCGGGCTCGCCCCCGACGACCTCGTCGAGGCGGCGCGGACGGTGACGGCCCGGCTCCCCCGGCTGACCGACCGGTGGGGCGCCGTCGCCCACACACCCACGCCGTTCTCCCCTGTCGTGGACGGCGACGTCCTGCCCGTCGACCCCTGGGCCGGGCTCGCTGCCGGCGCGGCGCGCGACGTCGAACTGCTCGTCGGCCACACCCGTGACGAGTTCAGCCTCCTCGCCAGGAGGCTCGGTGCCGTCGACGGAGCCGGCGTCGACACGCTCATCGACGGCCTGACACCGACCCCGGGCGCGCACCGCTACCGGGCGGCCCACCCCTCACTGTCCGATGTGGAACTGCGCGACACGGCCCTGTCGGACTGGCTGTTCCGGATGGCCGCCGTGCACCTCGCCGAGGCGGCCCACGCGGGCGGGGCGCGGGTGTGGCTCTACGAGCTGTGCTGGGGGTTCGGGGACGCCGGCGCCTCCCACGGCCTGGACACACTGCTCGTGTTCGGCACCGCCCACATCAACACCGGGCTGACGGAGGCCGGGCCGGACGTCCTCGCGCAGGCCCACCGGTTGTCGAGACTCATGCGCGCCGAACACGTGTCGTTCGCGGCCACCGGGGAGCCCGGCTGGGACCGCTACCGGCCGCAGGAGCGCAGCACCCGGATCTACGACACCGTGTCGACGGTCGCCCGGTACCCCGAGGACCGGTCCCGCCGGATCTGGCGGGACCAGCGGTTCGGCGTGCTGGACCTGGTGGGGGTAGCTCACCGCTTCACGCTGGGGTGATCAACGCCCACCGGTTCGGTGTTGACCATGACCCAGTGGGCGTTGATCTTCGTGCCGGTGGTCGAGCGCGCACTGGCTCATGATCCAACCGGAACCTGTGCGCGTTGATCACTCGCCCGGCGCGCGCCCGGCCCTCGCGTTGCAGGAAGGCCTTGCCGCAATTTCTTGCGGGAGGGCCACTGCCACCTTCCTGCAACGGGCCAGCGCGGGGCCCGCCGCGGTCAGCCACCGGGCGTAGTGGGGTGGGACCGGCGCCGGTGGGCGGCGACCCGGGCGCGGTTGCCGCACACGTCCGGCGAGCACCAGCGCCGAGGCCGGGCCGAGGTCGGCGCCAGGAAGAACGTGGCGCAGGGTTCGGATTCGCACTGGTGCAACCGCGACGCGTCCGGGCCGCTCAGCAGCCGCACCGCGTCCGCGGCGATGGCGCTCAGCGCAGCGCCCACTCCATCGGACCGTTCGACGGTGAACCCGGTGCCGTCCCAGCGCAGCCGCGGGGCATGCGCGGTCGCGCTCGCGTTCACGGCCGCAACGGCCGCTTCCGGCGGCGGCGCGCCGGCCCAGGCCGCGACGAGCAGCGGGTGGATCGCCTCGCGCAGGGCACGCGCGTCCACCAGTGCCGCATCGTCGACGACCAGGTCGGCATGCCCCTCGGCGGCCAGCCAGGCAGCGAGGTCGGCGGGCCGCTCCAGCCGATCGACCGGGTCGTCGCTCAACCGGCTACCGACGGTGGCCACGAGGTTGAGGCTGGGGCGATCGGTCGGCTTCGGGAACCGGGTCATCAGCACACCTCCGTAACGCCTTGACACATTACAGGATCTCGGCGTGTAATGCCTTCACCCATTACACATCGAACCCGGAGGCCGCCATGCCGTTCGCCCGCATCACCATCGCCGACCCCGCGACGCCCACCGAGGTCCAGCACGACCTGGTCCGGGGCATCAGCAAGCTCCTCGTCGACGTGCTCGACAAGGAGCCGGAGGTGGTCGTCACCCACGTCAACCTGACCAGCCCGCAGCAGTGGTACGTCGGCGGCGACCACGTCACCGCGGCGACGGGCGCCCACCTCGAGGTCAGCATCACCGCAGGCACCAACACGCCGGAGGAGAAGTCGGCGTTCGTCCGCGAGGCCTACACCACGATCCGGGACACCCTCGGCGCCCTGCCCGATGCCGTCTACGTCGCGCTCATCGAACTGGACGGCAACGCCTACGGCTACAACGGCGTCACTCAGGCGCAGCGGCGGCTCGACGACCCCGTCACGAAGGACTGACCGGCCGCCCGCCGTCACCCCACCGCGACGACGGGGTCGAGGGCGACGACGTCCACCTCGATCAGCCAGTCCGGCTGGGCGAGCGACGACACCTCCATCAGCGTGTCGGCAGGATAGGGCTGGGCCAGGAACTCGCCGCGGAGCTGGATCACCTGCTCCAGGTGCGCGGCCATGTCCCGGACCATGATCGTCACCTTCACGATGTCACGCATCCCGGCACCGGTCACCGCGAGCACGCGCTCGATGTTGGCGAAGGCCTGCCGCCCCTGCGCCAGGAAGTCCGCGGCCACCGTCTGACCCCGCTCGTCGATGCCGGCCTGCCCGGACAGGAACAGCAGGCCGCCGGCCCGGATGGCCTGCGAGATCTTGTACGGCTCGTACCAGTCGGGCGTGGTCGCGATGCGTTCGATGGTCGCCATGGCACCTCCATATTTGCATGCATGTACATGCAGATGATGGACATGCAGGCTATGGTGTGTCAAGGAGGACGCATGGACGCCGAGCAGTGGGACCAGGTCGTCGCGCTGCATGCGCGGGTCGAGCAGGAGCTGGGCCGCGCACTGCAGCGCCACGGGCTCAGCCCGTCGGAGTACCGGGCGCTCTGCAGGCTGGAAGCCGCAGCAGGCGGCGAGCTGCGCATGCAGGAGCTCGCCGCCGAGATCGGCCTCAACCAGAGCTCGGTCAGCCGGCTCGTCGCCAGGCTGGAGCGCGACGGCCTCACCCGGCGCGACCTGTGCCCCGACGACCGGCGCGGCGTCTACACGGTGATCACCGACCGGGGCCGGGAGCGCCGCGCGGAGGTCGACGGGCTGTACCGGCAGTCGCTGCAGAAGGCGCTGGGGCCGGTGGTGGTCACGCTCTCCACCGGCTGACGTCGCACACCCTCGCAGGTCCTCGCAGAGGCTTCACGCCGTGCGAGGACACGTGCGGGTGTGCGACGTCGGGTTGGGTCAGTGGCGCAGGCCCGCTTCCTTCAGCAGCGGCATGACCTTCTCGCCGAAGTACTTGAGCTCCTCGTTGTAGTCGATGAGCCCGAAGATCATGCCTTCCATGCCGGCGTCGCTGAGGTTGCCCAGCTCCTCGGTGACCTGCTCCGGGGTGCCGACGATGGGGTAGCCGCCCCAGCCGGCGATGAAGCGCTCCTGCATCTCCTTGACCGCGTGGTCGAAGGACTGGCTCGCGCCCGACCCGGCGATCTTGATGACGTTGCCTGCCGCGCCCCAGTCACCCTCGTCGACGACCTGCTGGAAGGCGGCCTTGGCCTCCTCCTCGGTGTCGCGGCAGACGACGAGGCCGTAGGTCATCGCCTTGATCTCGCGCTGGTACTCGGTGCGCGCCTTCTCCTTGAGCGCGGTCGTGTAGCTCTTGATGTTCTCCAGCGTGTCGAGCGAGGCGAAGTTGATGTCGACGTTCTTCGCGGAGAACTCGATGCCGCGCGGCGAGTTGCCGGCGTTGATCAGCGCGGGCCGCGGGGCCTGGTGCGGCTTGGGATAGGCCTCGATGTCGTGGCCCTGGAAGTACTTGGTGTCCATGTCGAACGAGCCCGGCTCGGTCCACAGCTTCAGCGCGAAGTCGATCCACTCCTGGCCGAACTCGTAGCGCTCGTCGTGCTGGCGCTGCTCACCACCGAACATCTCCATCTCCGGCGGCACCCAGCCCATGACGAGGTTGAGCGCGAACCGGCCGCTGGAGATCAGGTCGATCGTGGTGGCGGACTTCGCGGCGACGATCGGGTGCACCGTCGGCAGGTGCGACGTGGCGGCGATCCCGATCCGCTCGGTGGCCTCGGCGATCCCGGCCGCCCAGGCGTAGGTCTCGAAGCAGTTGCCGTTGAAGTTCGTCGAGCCGCCGAAGCCCTTCCAGCGGGCGACGGGAACCATGACGTCGAAACCGAGCTGGTCGGCGCGCCGCGCGATCTCCTTGGTGTGCTCCCAGGTGATCTTGTAGGAGCTCGGGGCGTGGCTCATGATCAGCCCGTACGAGCAGTTGGTGCCGAAGAGCCCCAGCTTCATCTTCTGGTCGCCGAACAGCGGGTTGGTCTGCGTGCGGTCGACCAGCGGCGCCGTCTCCTCGACGGGTCGCGGGTCGGTGGGGGCGAGGCCGAGGCGCTCGTTGGCGGTGACGGTCATGGCGGACTCCTTCGCTTGTCCTGGAAAGGGGAGGCGGGCTCAGCCGAGCTGGAACGGGTCGCGCGTGCCGCCGGTGAGCTCGACGAACACGGACTTGTTCTCGGTGTACTCACCGATCGCGTCGATGCCGTTCTCCCGGCCGATACCGCTCGCGCCGTACCCGCCGAAGGGCATGTTCGGGGCGATCACCCGGTAGGCGTTGATCCAGACGGTGCCCGCGCGGAGCTTGGCCGCGACGCGGTGCGCGCGGTGCACGTCCTTCGTCCACACCGCCCCGGCCAGCCCGTAGGGCGTGTCGTTGGCCAGCTTCAGCGCCTCATCCTCATCGGTGAAGGTGTAGGCCGCGAGCACCGGCCCGAACACCTCCTCGCGGACGATCGTGCTGTCGGGCCCGACGCCGGTGACGACGGTGGGCTTGACGAACAACCCGCCGCGCTCGGCGTCGGGCTCACCACCGCAGGCGAACGTGGCGCCCTCGCTCGCGGCACCGGCCAGGTAGCCGAGGACCTTCTCGTACTGCGGCCGGTTGGCCACGGGGCCCATCTCGGTGTCGGCCTCGGTGGGGTCGCCGAGCTTGATCGCGTTAGCCCTGGCCACCACCTTCGCCACCAGCTCGTCGTGGACGTCGGCGTGGACGATCAGGCGCGAACCGGCCATGCAGGTCTGCCCGGTGGCGGCGAAGACACCGGCGACGAGCCCGTTGGCGGCCGCGTCGAGGTCGGCGTCGGCGAAGACGATCTGCGGGCTCTTGCCGCCGAGCTCGAGCGTGACGCGGTTGAAGTTGGCGACGGCCGCCTGCGCGACCTTCGCCCCCGTCGCCGACGACCCGGTGAACGCGATCTTGTCGACGCCGGTGTGCTGCGCCAGCGACTCGCCGGTGGAACGGTCCCAGCCCGTGACGACGTTCAGCACGCCTGCGGGCAACCCGGCCTCGTGCAGCACCTCGGCGAAGGCGACCGTCGAGGCAGGCGCGTGCTCCGACGGCTTGACGACCATCGTGCAGCCCGCGGCGAGCGCCGGAGCCAGCTTGAACGTCAGCAGCAGCAGCGGGGAGTTCCACGGGGTGATCGCGCCGACGACGCCGACCGGTTCGCGCCGCGTGTAGCCGAAGTAGTTGGGGTTGACCGGCGGCACCGTGCGGCCCTCGAGCTTGTCGGCCAGCCCGGAGAAGTAGTAGTACCACTGCGGCAGCGCCTGGAGCTGGCCGAGCATCTCGCGCAGCAGCTTGCCGGAGTCGTTCACCTCGAGCCGGGCGAGGCGCTCGGCGTTGGCGGCGATCGCGTCTCCGCAGCGGCGCATGATCGCGGCGCGCTGGAAGCCGGTGATGGCTCCCCACTCCCCGTCGAACGCGGTCCGGCTGGACGCGACGGCGTCGTCGACGTCCTCGGGGCCGCCGTCGGCCAGCCGTGCCCAGACGCCGCCGGTGTACGGGTTCAGCGAGTCGAAACTCTTGCCGGAACGCGCGTCGACGGACCTGCCGTGGATGAACAGCTTGAATTCCTCGACCTGCGCGGTGGGGGCGGGCGACATCGGCCTCTCCTTCGTCGGTATCAGGTCTGCTCCGGGAGGCAGCAGCTGATGCGGCCCGACGCTAAGGAGGGGCCGGGTTCCGGCGATATCCGCCGGCTGCGCCCCTGGATCCCCTCAGCGCAGATCCGCGGACGGGGGCCACACGGTCGCGCTGAGCGGATATCGCGCTGCACTCATCGGCTGGTAGGGCGCGGTCGCCGCGCATAGGGTCGGGATCTGCGAAGGCTGCGAGCACCACCGGCGGCCCGACACGAGGAGGTGTCGAGATGAGCGCACTCCCCGGCTCCACGATCGATCCGGACCCCGCCACCGCGCTGGCCAGGTTCCCGGTGCTGGGCACCGAGAGCCTCGAGGAGGCCAGGGACGCCGTCACGCGCGTCTACCTGGCGCACGAGCTCACGGCCCCGAGCGACCGCATCGCGATGGTGCTCAACGCCGTGACGGACCGTGTCTTCACGCTGGGCTACCTCACCTACCGCACCGCCGCACGGCTGGTCATGCCCCCGACCGAGGACTGCTACCACGTCAACCTCACCCTGCGGGGCAGCACGTACGCCGATCGCACCGACGGCGGCCGCGCCACCACGCGGGGCGGCAGCAGGGGCATCGTCCTGGTCCCCGACCAGCGCAACACCGTGCGCTGGTCACCCGACGCCGAGCAGCTGATCCTCAAGATCCCGCGCCGCAGCCTGGAGAACCACCTGGGTGACCTGCTCGGACGTCCCATCCACGACGTCGTCGACTTCGAGTTCGGGCTCGACCTCACCACGGCGCAGGGCAGCACGCTGCTGCGGTCCGTCGAGTTCCTCGCCCACGAGCTCGACCGGCCCGGCGGCCTCGCCGACATGCCACTGGCGCGTGAGCACCTCGAGGCCTTCGTCATGACACAGCTGCTGCACGCCGGCCGTCACCAGTTCACCGACGACCTGACGGCCCCGGCCGAGCCCGCCCGCCACGGCAGGCTGGCACCGGTGCTGGAGTACATGCAGCAGCACGCCGACGAGCCGTTGTCCCCGCAGGAGCTCGCCCGCGCCGGCTGCATGAGCGTCCGCACCCTGCACGCCACGTTCCAGCAGGCGCTGGGCGAGTCCCCCATGAGCTACCTGCGCCGGATCCGGCTCGACATCGTGCGCGAGGAGCTGCAGCGCGGCGACCCGGCGGTGACGCGCGTCACGGACGTGGCCGTCCGGTGGGGGTTCCTGCACCAGAGCCGCTTCGCCCAGCAGTACCGGGAGCGGTTCGGCGAGCTGCCCCGCGAGACGCTGCGCAGCTGACCGGGCAGCCGACCGGGTAGTCCGGACGGATAGTCGGGTGCCGCGACCGGATAGCGCCCGTGCCCACGGTTTCCTACTGTCGATCCGTGTCCGACGACGAGCCCACCCTCCCCGCGCTGACCGGTTACCGGGTCCTCGAACTCGGCACGCTCATAGCCGGACCGTTCTGCGGCCGCCTGCTCGCCGACCACGGCGCCGACGTCATCAAGATCGAGGCGCCCGACCGCCCGGATCCGCTGCGTGACTGGGGTCAGGCCGAGCTCGACGGCCACCACTTCTTCTGGACGGTGCACGCCCGCAACAAGCGCTGCATCACCCTCGACCTGCGCGGCGAGCGTGGCCGGGAGATCTTCCTGGAGCTCGTCGCCACCGCCGACGTCGTCGTCGAGAGCTTCCGGCCGGGCACGCTGGAGAAGTGGGGCCTTGGCTACGACGTGCTGAGCGACCGCAACGCGCGGCTCGTGCTCGCGCGGGTCTCCGGCTACGGCCAGACCGGGCCGCACAGCCGCCGTCCCGGCTACGCGTCGGTCGCCGAGGGTGTCAGCGGGATGCGGCACCTCAACGGGTTCCCCGGCGGCCCGCCGCCGCGCGCAGCACTGTCGATCGGTGACTCGCTCGCCGGGATGTTCGCCGCGCAAGGTGTCCTGACCGCCCTGCTGGCCCGCGAGCGTCCGGGCGGGCGTGGCCAGGTGGTGGACGTCTCCCTCGCCGAGTCGTGCCTGGCGATGCTGGAGTCCACCATCCCCGACTTCTCCGCCACCGGACTGGTGCGCGGACCGGGCGGCACGCGCCTCGAAGGCCTTGCCCCGTCGAACCTCTACCGCTGCGCCGACGACCGGTGGTTGATCATCGCCGCCAACCAGGACACCGTCTTCGCCCGGCTGTGCGCGGCCATGGACCGCGACGACCTCGTCACCGATCCGCGGTTCGCCACCCACACCGCGCGTGGCCGCAACCAGGATGCGATCGACGCCATCGTCGCGGAGTGGGCGGCGCGCCACGACACCGCCATGCTCACCGCGATCCTGGAGTCGGCCGGGGTGGTCGTCGGGCCCGTCAACACCGTGGCCGAGGTCGTCGACGATCCGCAGTTCCGAGCCCGCGACATGCTGGTGCCCCACCACGACCTGGCCATCGACCGCGATGTGCTCGGGCCGGGGGTGGTCCCGAAGCTCGACCGCACACCGGGATCGGTGCGGTGGGCGGGGCCGCCGACGCCCGGTGCACACAACGCGGAGGTCTTCGGCGACCTGCTCGGCCTGACCGAAGGCGAGCTGGCGGCGCTCACCGCCGACGGCGTCATCTGACGAGGAGAAGCCCATGTCCCCCATCGATGTGCGCGAGGTCGGCCTGCGTGACGGCCTGCAGCTGGAGGATCCCGTCCCGCTCGCGACGAAGCTCGAGATCCTCGACGCGATCGCCCGGACGGGCGTGCGCCGCGTCGAGGTCACCTCGTTCGTCTCGCCGACGGCCGTGCCCGCGCTCGCCGACGCCGAGCTGGTCGTCGCCGAGTTGGGACGCTGGCCCGAGCTGGCGTTCTCCGCGCTCGTCGCGGGCTACGGCGGTGCGCGGCGCGCCGTGGCCGCCGGGCTCCCCCACCTGGAGTACGTCATCTCCGCCTCCGACGGCCACAGCCTCGCCAACGCGCGGCGCACCACCGACGAGGCGGTCGCCGCGGTCACCGACATCGCGAGGCTGGCCCACGACGCCGGCGGTCGGTGTGAGGCGATCATCGCCGTGGCCTGGGACTGCCCCTTCGACGGCCGCACCCCCGTCGCCCGCACCGTCGAGGTCGCGCGGCGCGCCGTCGAGCTCGGCGCCGACCAGCTCTGCCTCGGCGACACCATCGGCACCACCGTGCCCGCCCGCGTCGTCGAGCTCGTGACGGCGGTGCGGGCCGCCTGCCCCGGCATCGATGTCGGGGTGCACTTCCACAACACCCGCGGCGCGGGCATCGCGTGCGTGCTGGCTGCCGTCCAGATCGGCGTCACGCAGATCGACGCCTCGGTCGGTGGCCTCGGCGGTTGCCCGTTCGCGCCGGGTGCCAGCGGCAACATCGCCACCGAGGAGGTCGCGTACCTGCTCGCGGAATCCGACCGGCCGACCGGGCTCGACCTCGACGCGGTGCTGGCGGCCGCCGCGGTGGTCGAGCGCGCCGTCGGGCACCCGCTGCCCAGCAGCCTCTACCGCGCGGGCGGACCGTCGCGACCACGTCCCCGGCTGGACGCCTGACGAGCCGGGCGGCTCATGCCGACGGCGCGATGCCGTACCCGCCGCGGTGGAACAGCAACGGGAGTCGATTCGCGTCGGCACGCAGGTCGTGCACGCGGCCGACGACGATCGTGTGGTCGCCGCCGTCGTACTCGTGGGCGAGCACGCAGTCGATCCACGCGCAGGCGCCGGTGAGCATCGGCATGCCGGACGTCGACGGCTGCCATCCGACGCCGGCGAACTTGTCGGTGCCGCTGCGCGCGAAGGCCGTGCTGAGCTCGGCGTGGTGCTCGGCGAGCACGTTGACGCAGAACCGCCCGACGTCGCGGATCCGCGGCCAGGTCGAGGACGTCCTGGCCGGTGCGAAGCTGATCAGCGGCGGGTCGAGTGACAGCGACGCGAAGGACTGGCACGTGAAGCCGCACGGGCCGTCGTCGCCGACCGCGGTGATCACCACGATGCCGGAGGCGAAGTGGCCCAGCACCTCCCGCATCCGGGCGGGCTCGACGGCTGCGGGGACGAGCGACCTCTGATCCATGGCGCCCGACGCTAGGTCGCGCCGCAGCAACGCGATAGCCGCAGAACGCAGGCCTGTGTCCATCGTCGATCCGGGGAGCGCGTAACGGATGGAGCCGTGCGCTGCGCGGATAGATCGGCGGCGGCACGGCTCGTAGCGTCCGAATCCTCGCCCCGACAAGGAGTCCCGATGACGCGCTCTCCCGACGACGCCACACCGCTCCCCGCGATCGCCGCCGTGCAGCGAGCGGTTGCCGCCGTCGCAGCGGGTCGGATGGTCGTGGTGGTGGACGACGCCGACCGCGAGGACGAGGGCGACCTGATCATGGCAGCCGCCGCGGTGACCGCCGAGCAGGTGGCATTCGTCGTGCGGCACACGACCGGGATCCTGTGCGCGCCGATGACCGGCGAGCGGGCCGATGCACTGCGGCTGCCGCAGATGGTGGCCGACAACACCGACGCGCACGGAACCGCCTTCACCGTCACGGTCGACCACCGCGACAGCGGCACCGGGGTCGCCGCCGCCGATCGCGCACGCACGTTGCGCGCCCTCGCCGAGCCGGCGACCGGACCCGACGACCTCCGCCGCCCCGGCCACGTGTTCCCGTTGCGCGCCAAGGACGGCGGCGTGCTCGTCCGCGCCGGCCACACCGAGGCGGCCATCGACCTGATGACGCTGGCCGGCGTGGAGCCGGTGGCCGTCATCGGGGAGATCGTGGCGCCCGACGGCTCGATGGCGCGCGGGGCGCAGCTGCGCGCGTTCGCCCACGAGCACGACCTGCCCGTGCTCGCCATCGCCGACCTCGTCCGCTACCGCCGTGCGACCGAGAACCTCGTCGAACACGTTGCCACGGCGGCGATGCCGACCGTCTTCGGCGACTTCCGCGCCGTCGCCTACCGCTCCACGCTCGACGGCACCGAGCACCTCGCGATCGTGCTCGGCGACGTCGCGGCCGCCGGCAACTCGGCCCGCGGCGCGCTCGTGCGCGTCCACAGCGAGTGCCTGACCGGCGACATCCTCGGCTCGCTGCGCTGCGACTGCGGCGCCCAGCTCGAACAGGCGCTGCGCGCGATCTCGGACGAGGGCTGCGGCGCGGTCGTCTACCTGCGGGGCCACGAGGGACGCGGCATCGGGCTGGCCCACAAGATCCGCGCCTACTCGCTGCAGGAGCAGGGACTCGACACCGTCGATGCCAACGTCGTCCAGGGGCTCCCGATCGACTCCCGCAGCTACGGCACCGGCGCGCAGATCCTCACCAACCTCGGGGTCCGGCGACTGCGGCTGATCACCAACAACCCGGCCAAGTACGGCGGGCTCGACGGGCACGGGCTCGAGATCGTCGAACGGGTCTCCATGCCGCCGGTCGAGAACCCCCACAACGTGCGCTACCTGCGCACGAAGCAGGAGCGGATGGGCCACGACCGCGCGGCCGGGGGTCGCGCGGTGTGACGCCACCGCGCCAACCCATTGGCCACCGCGCCAACGTCTCGCCGTCGGCGCGGTGGCTACGCGGTCGGCGCGGTGGCTACGACGTTGGCGCGGTGGCTGGGCGGTCGGCCGCGATGGTACGCAGGAACAGCACCTGGTCGACCTCACCGAGGATGGTGGCGTCGAGCGGGAGGTAGCGGAAGTTCGGGCTGCTGCGCGGCGTCAGTGACCGCTGGAGGTCGTGCAGCGCCGCCGCGGGCAGCAGGTGCGCACCGGGCGGCAGCCCGCGGTGCAGGACCCCCTCGACGGTGTCCGGTGCCGGCACCGGGATGTCGTGCCGGGCGGCATCGCCGAACGCGGTCGCGATGACGCGGTAGTCGCTGCCGAGCCGGTCGGCGAGATGCGCTCCGGCGGGGTGCCAGCGCAGGGTCATCGGACCGAACGACACCGTGGTGGTCCCGGTGCGCAGGTGCTCGTTGTGGGCGAACGCGAGCGTCGGACCGCGTTCGGCGATCGCCTGCAGGTTCTCGGCCATCGCCAGATCCCGGACGGCGGCGAGGCGGTGCCAGCGACTGTCGGTGTCGCGGCTCATCACCTCGTGGTAGGCGAGCAGGCACGCCGCGGTGCGCGCGGCGAGCAGGGCGTCCGCCAGCGCGTCGGCGCCCGCGTCGCGCCGCAACGCGGGGATCTCGCAGGCCAGCGCCCACCGCAGGTCGTCGAGGATCGCCCGCAGCTCGTGCACCCGCGGGTCGCTGCCGATCGAGCGAGCGGGTTCCATCGCGGCGGCCGGCTCCTCCCACGGCCCGTCCGGACCGAGCAACCCGTCGATCGTCTCCCAGGACGGGAGGTCGGACGCGCCGCCAGCAGACCCGTGCAGGAAGGCGTGCAGCACCTGCATCGCCGCGCGCGGGCTCGGTGCCGCGGTCATCTCGGTGGGCGCGTCGAAGCCCGCGAAGCGCAGCCGGGCATCACGGGGGCGCTGCCGGTTCTGCTCGCGCATCCAGCGGACCAGCGCGCGGTTGGCGGGTGACTCCCCGAAGCCGTGGGTGAACCCGGCCGCCATGACGTCGTCCTCCACCCCGTCGCCGCCCGCGACGTAGGCGTCGACGATGCGGGCGTGCCAGGCGCTGGTCTCCAGCGCGATCGAGGTGAAGCCTGCCTCCTCGACGAGCGCAGCGAAGACGGCGTCGCGGATGCGGGGGAACCCTTCCGCGCCGTGCAGGGGCTCGCCGAGTCCGAGCAGGCGGGGCCGGTGCGACAGCCCGGTGATCTCTGCTGCGACGGCGCGGCCGATGAGCTGCGTGGCATCGCCGTCGGTGCTATCGGTGCTGAACACGGGTGCGGGGATACCGCCGGTCATGTGTGATCCCTCCGGACTGCGGGTGGGCGCGTTGACCAGCTCAACCGTATCGTTGAACACTCGGTGGAAACTTGGCGCTCAACTCTGCAGGTTCCCCGTCGACAACCCTCAATCGATGGGTAAGGAGCCCGATGCGGCCGATCGACCTCGCGCGAGCACACGGCCTCTCGACCCAGGCGGTGCGCAACTACGAGGATGCGGGGCTGCTGCCGCCGGCTGCCCGTACCCCCTCAGGGTACCGGCAGTACACCCGGCGCCACGAGCTCGCGCTGGGCGCCTTCGTGGCACTGGTCGCCGCGCACGGGCACCCGACCGCCTGCGCGATCATGGTTGCGGTCAACACGGACCGGCTCGACGACGCGCTCGACCTGATCGATCGAGGCCACGCCGGGCTCGTCACCGCGCGCGCGATCGTCGATGCGGTCGAGATCTCGCTGCGGGACATCACGTTCCGGGAGTGGGATCGCGGCCCGATCTCGATCGGCCCGCTGGCGCACCAACTGGGCCTACAACCCGCGACGCTGCGCCGCTGGGAGGCCGACGGCCTGCTGCATCCCGGCCGCGACCGCCAGGGCCACCGGGTCTACGTCGCCGGTGATGCCCGCGACGCCCATCTGATCGGCCAGCTCCGGCGGGCGGGACACCGGATCGCCGACATCCGCACGCTGCTCGACGAGCTGCGCGGCACCCGGGATCCGGCCCAGGTCACACGCGCGCTGGCCGATCGCCGCCGGGCGCTGAACGCGCGCTCCCGTGCCACGCTGACCGCAGCCGCGGCGCTGGACCGGTACCTCGACGCGGGGTGAACTCCCCGCCGAAAGGGCATGCAGCCAGGGCATGCAGGCGGCTCATCCGGCTGGCAGCATGCGCCCGTGGAGTACGCGCTGACGGACCCGGACGGGCTGCTCGTGCTCCCCGACGACGGGGAGCCGCAGTGTGCGGTCCTCGTGCTCTCGGGCTCGAGCGGGCGGATCGAGGCCGATCGGGGGCAGCCCGCGACCGGCGGCGCGGCGATGGCGCGGGGTGGGAACGTCGAGGCCGACAAGGCGTTCGGCAGCGAGATCTGGCAGGCGCTGCTCTCGCTGCTCGGGCTCGACCCCACGTAACCCGCGGCAACCTCACGATTCGGCGGCCCCCCGTGTGCGACCGCCGTAACCAGCGACGCGAGACCGGCGTGATGCCGCGGTAACGAGCGCTTCGTAGCGTCGGGCCGGAAGGAGTCGCCCGAACAGGAAGGCCGTCGGTGATCGTGCACGACCAGGTGCGCAGCGTGTGTTCCTACTGCGGTGTGGGCTGCGGGCTGGTCCTCGACATCACCACGGGCCCGGACGGCAGGCGCGTCGCGGAGCGATCCGGAGGCGACAAGGCCCACCCCGCGAACCGCGGCAGGCTGTGCACCAAGGGCGCCACCAGCGCCGACATGCTCGCGTCCCCCGGACGTCTCGGCACCGCGCTCGTCCGGGCGCACCGCGACGACGAGCCCGCCGCCGTCGGCACCGCTGCCGCCATCGCCGACGCGGCCGGCCGGCTCCGCGCGATCATCGACGAGCACGGTCCGGACGCCGTGGCCTTCTACGTGTCCGGCCAGCTCAGCCTCGAGGCGCAGTACCTGGCCAACAAGCTCGCCAAGGGTTTCGTCGGCACCAACCAGATCGAGTCCAACTCGCGCCTGTGCATGGCCAGCGCGAGCACCGGGTACAAGCTCTCGCTCGGCGCCGACGGTCCGCCGGGCTCCTACGATGACCTCGACCACGCCGACACGTTCCTCGTGACCGGCGCCAACATGGCCGACTGCCACCCGATCCTGTTCCTGCGCATGATGGACCGGGTCAAGGCCGGCGCGAAGCTGATCGTCGTCGATCCCCGGCGCACCGCCACCGCCGCGAAGGCCGACCTGTTCCTGCAGATCCGCCCGGGCACCGATCTCGCGCTGCTCAACGGCCTGCTGCACCTGCTGGTGGCAGGTGGCCACACCGATCCGGCGTTCATCGCGGAGTTCACGACCGGCTGGGAGGCGCTGCCGGAGTTCCTCGCCGACTACTCCCCGGCGGCGGTCGCCGAGCTCACCGGCATCGCCGAGGCCGACATCCGGCTGGCCGCGCAGTGGATCGGTGAGGCCGGCAACTGGACGAGCTGCTGGACGATGGGTCTCAACCAGAGCACCCACGGCACCTGGAACACCAACGCGCTGATCAACCTGCACCTCGCCACCGGGGCGATCTGCCGTCCGGGCAGCGGCCCGCTGTCCCTGACCGGCCAGCCCAACGCCATGGGCGGGCGCGAGATGGGTTACATGGGCCCCGGCCTGCCCGGGCAGCGCTCCGTGCTCGTCGAGGCCGACCGCGCGTTCGTCGAGGACCTGTGGGGCGTCGCGCCCGGCACGCTGCGACCCGACGGTGCCGGCAAGGGCACGATTGAGATGTTCCAGCGCATGGCCGCCGGCGAGATCAAGGCGTGCTGGGTGATCTGCACGAACCCCGTCGCATCGGTGGCCAACCGCCGCACCGTCATCGAGGGCCTGGAGGCCGCCGAGCTCGTCATCACCCAGGACGCCTTCGCCGAGACCGAGACCAACGCCTACGCCGACGTCGTGCTGCCCGCCGCGATGTGGGCCGAGTCGGACGGCGTGATGATCAATTCCGAGCGAACGCTGACGCTGGCGCCGCGCGCGGTGGATCCGCCCGGCGACGCCTGGCCGGACTGGAAGATCATCGCCGCCATGGCGGCGGAGCTGGGCCACGCCGACGGCTTCGCCTACGACAGCGCCGAGGAGATCTTCACCGAGATCACCCGGGCCTGGAACCCCGCCACCGGCTACGACCTGCGCGGGGTCACCTACGAGCGGCTGCGCGCGACGCCCGTCCAGTGGCCCGCCGCGCCCGGCGGCGGCGAGCGCAACCCGATCCGCTACCGCAACGACGGCATCAGCCAGCCGCTCGTGCGGCGGTCCGACGGCAGCGTGCCGCGGCTGTCGTTCCCCACCCCGACCGGCCACGCCGCGTTCTTCGCCCGCCCGCACCTGCCCGCCGCCGAGCGCCCCGACGACGACTTCCCGTTCGTCCTCAACACCGGCCGCCTGCCGCACCAGTGGCACACGATGACCAAGACCGGCAAGGTCGCCAAGCTCAACCGGCTCAACCCCGGCCCGTTCGTGGAGATCCACCCCGACGACGCAGCGGCGCTGGCCGTTGCCGAGGGCGACGCGGTGGAGGTCGCGTCCCGCCGGGGCCGGGCGGTGCTGCCCGCCGTCGTCACCGACCGGGTGCGGCCCGGCGAGTGCTTCGCACCCTTCCACTGGAACGACGTCTTCGGCGAGTACCTCAGCGTCAACGCCGTCACCAACGACGCGGTCGACCCGCTGTCGTTCCAGCCCGAGTTCAAGGTCTGTGCGGTGTCGCTGGTCCGGGTCGCGGACGCGGCCGCCCGGGTCGTGCCGCACGAGGCGCCCATCGCGCTGCCCGTCCCGGCACCGGTCACCGGATGCACCCCCGCAGCGCTCGCCGCGCTGTTCGGGACCGACGCGATCGCACCGCCAGCACTCGCCGACGACGAACGCCGCTACCTGTCCGGCTTCCTCACGGGGCTCGGGTCCGGCGGCCCGGGCGTCCCGGTCCTCCCGCCGGGGGCCCCGCTGACCCGCGAGCACGCGCTGTGGGTCGACGGCGTGCTGGCCGGGATGTTCTCCCGCGCGGCGCCGGCCACCGCGCCCGCTGCGGCACCCGACCCGGCGCCCACCGCCGGCCGCGAGGTCCTCGTGCTGTGGGCGTCGCAGACGGGCAACGCCGAGGCGGCGGCGACGGCGGCGGTCCGGCGGCTGACCGAGCACGGCCGCGCCGCTCGGCTGCTGAGCATGGACGCCGCCCGGCCGGACACCGTGCCTGCCGGGTCCGACCTGCTCGTCGTCACCAGCACGTTCGGCGACGGCGACGCCCCGGACAACGGCGCCGGGTTCTGGGCCGCGCTGTCGGGACCCGACAGCGCGCTGCCGCACGACGTCCGGTTCGCCGTGTTGGCGCTGGGCGACTCCAGCTACGCCGACTTCTGCGGGCACGGCAGGCGCCTCGACGGGCGGCTCGCGGAGCTCGGCGCCGCCCGGCTCGTCCCGCGGGTCGAGTGCGAACCCGACTACCACGAGACGGCGCAGCAGTGGCTGGACCAGGTGCTGCCGCTGCTGGGCAGGCCCACCGGCGCCGAGCCGTCCGGCGGGTCGACCCGATCCACGCCGGGCACCGCCCGCCTCGTGGGGAACCGGCAGCTCAGCGGGCCCGGATCGGCGAAAGAGGTGCGGCAGTTCACCTTCGACACCCGCGACAGCGACGTGCCGCTGACCTACGAGGTGGGCGACGCGCTCGCGGTGCGGCCGGAGAACTGCGCCGAACTGGTCGCGGAGTGGCTGGCCGTCGCCCACCTGGACCCGGCTGCCACGGTCGAGCTCGCCGGCACCGGCGCCATGTCACTGCAGGACGCGCTGCGCCACCACCTCGACATCACCCGGATCACCCCGGACCTGATGGCGCTGGTCGCCGAGCGCAGCGGTGACGGCACGCTCCGGACGTTGCTGCGGCCGGACAACAAGATCGAGTTCGCCAAGTGGGCCTGGGGCCGGCAGCTCGTCGACCTGCTCGCCGAACACCCGGTGCGGGCTGCTGCGCAGGACTGGGTCGACGCCCTCAAACCGCTCGCTGCGCGGCGGTACTCGATCTCGTCGAGCCCGCTGACGGATCCGCGCCTGCTGCAGGTGACGGTGTCGGTGGTGCGCTACGACAACCAGCACGGCAGGCGGCGCAAGGGCGTGGCCTCGACGTACCTGGCCGACGCCGCCCCCGACAGCGCGATGCAGGTGGCCGTGCACCGCACCCCGCACTTCCGGCCACCGCCGGATCCGACCACGCCGATGGTGATGGTGGGCCCCGGCACCGGGGTCGCGCCGTTCCTCGGGTTCCTCGACGAGCGCCGCGCCCGCGGGCACGTCGCCTCCAACTGGCTCTTCTTCGGAGAGCAGCGCGCGGCCACCGACTTCTACTACCGCGACGAGCTCGCAGCGTTCCGTGACGACGGCACGTTGACGCGCCTCGACACGGCGTTCTCCCGCGACCAGCGCTCCAAGGTCTACGTCCAGGATCGGATGCGCGAGCACGGGGCCCGGCTGTGGTCGTGGTTGCAGGCCGGTGCGCACCTCTACGTCTGCGGCGACGCCACCCGCATGGCCAAGGACGTCGACCGCGCGCTGCGCGACATCGCCGTCGCTCGGGGCGGCCTCACCGAGGCCGGGGCCGCCGCCTACGTCGAGCAGCTGGCCACCGAGAAGCGCTACGCCCGCGACGTCTACTGACGCGCGTCGATCACCTGCTCGATGAGAGCCCGCCTCGCACCGTGGGGGCACACGGTGCGAGGCGCGCCCGTCCTGACGCTAGGAGCGCCCGGCCGGACCGGCTGTCGCAGATTGGGACGCCTCCGAACAGGCAAGCGGCCGGACGGGGGAGGTGCCTGCGGAAATGGCGACGATGCGTGACGTCCGGAGTCGACATCACGTTGCGTAGCAGAAATACCGGCAGCTACCACCCCATCGTGAGTGAGTCGCTGCGGGTCGGCCGCCCATATGATCGGGGTCGTCACTCAGGTCCACAACGGACGCCACCAGCACCCCGCAGAGGACCCACCATGTGCACAGGCAACGGACGGCCCGCTCCGCCACCGCCACCACCCCGGCCGAGCCTGGGTCGGTGATCCCGTAGCGGAGGCGTCGTCAACGGCCGGGCTGGCTCATCGGCCGCCCCACGGCCTCCTCCATGCCACGCACCGCGAGCCGGTCGGCGCGCTCGTTCTCCGGGTGCCCGGCGTGACCCTTCACCCAGTGCCACTCCACCTGGTGGCGAGCGGCGGCTGACTCGAGCTCACGCCACAGGTCGGCGTTCTTGACCGGCTGCTTCGCCGCCGTCAGCCAGCCGTTGACCTTCCACTTCGGCACCCAGCTCGTGATGCCGTTGCGGACGTAGGTGCTGTCGGTGTACATCCGCACCGCAACCGGTCGGGTGAGGCTCTCCAGTGCCCGGATCGGCGCGGTGAGCTCCATGCGATTGTTGGTGGTCTCCCCCGCGTCGCCGCCGCAGATCTCCTTCTCGACGGTGCCGTAGCGCAGCACGGCGCCCCATCCGCCGGGGCCGGGATTGGGGCTGCAGGCACCGTCGGTGTAGATCTCCACGACCTGCTGCACACCCGGCTCCGTCACCCCGGCACCCTATCGGCGCTGCCGGCAGGCTCCGGGTCGCCGTCAGGCGCGCACCCCGACCGCGCCCACCACACCACGCAGGCCGACGCACCCCACACAGCCGACGCACCCCACGCAGTCCACGCAGCCGACGCAGGCCACGCACTTTCGGCACGCCACGCAGCCCACACACGCGATGCAGGCCCGCAAGGCGACCGAGAAGATCGTCAGGAGGCTCATCACGATGCCGAGGCTCCCCGCTGTGGCGACGCTGCCGGCCACCCCGGCGCTGCCCGCGGTGGCCACGCTGCCGGCCACCGCGATGCTGCCCGCCGTGGCCACGCTGCCCGCGACGGCGATGCTGCCGCCGGTCGCGATGCTGCCGGCCACCGCGATGCTGCCGTCGGCCGCCAGGCTCCCGGCCACGGCGATGCTGCTGCCGCCCGCCAACTGCGGATCAAGGGTCTGCTCCATGGCCGCAGCCTGCCGCAATCGGGCGCTGCGGACCAGGCGTGCCCGGCCCACCGCGCCAACCAGTTCGCCACCGCGCCGACGTCCCGCCATCGGCGCCGTGGCCACCACGTCGGCGCGGTCGTCGAGCGCGGGCGCGAGTGCCACCATGGCCCCATGGACTCCGCGCCCCAGGGCCGCGACGACCGGACCACAACTGGGTCGGACTTCCTGCAGCTCCGCATCGGCGACGCCCCACCGGGTGGGCTCTCGGACTGGCTGGCCGACCGGCTCCGGCTCGCGATCTCCGACGGGCGGTTGCCGATCGGCGCCAGGTTGCCGGCCACGCGCGTGCTCGCCGCGGAGCTGCGGGTCTCGCGGGGCGTCGTCACGGAGACCTACCAGCGGTTGATCGAGGACGGCCACGTCGCGGGCCGCGGGCGGGCCGGCACGGTCGTGGTGGCCGCCCCGCTGACCGTGCCCGCACCGGAGCGCCCACCGCGCCCGACGGGCATCAGCGCCGTCTTCGCCGGTGAACCCGACACCGAGGTCTTCGAGGCGCTGCGCGCGACGTCGGCCCGGTTCGACCTCTCCCCCGGGCTGCCCGACCTGGCCGCGTTCCCGCGTGCGGCCTGGCTGCGTGCCGAGCGGACGGTGCTGAGCTCGCTGTCGGCCACCGACCTCGGCTACGGCGACCCGCGGGGGGCGCCTGCGCTGCAGGTCGCGGTCTCCCACTGGCTCGCCCGCAACCGTGGCATCCGGGTGCAGCCGCGCGAGGTGGTCGTCGTGGCCGGCGTTGCTCAGGCACTGGCCCTGCTGGCGCAGGTGCTGACGACGCGCGGGATCACCACGGTGGCGGTGGAGGACCCCGGCTCGCTCGGGGCCCGGCAGCAACTGCAGGTCTGGGGGCTCACTACACCGCCCGTACCCGTCGACGGCGACGGCCTGCGGGTCGATGCGCTGCGCCGCAGCGGCGCCCCGGCGGTGCTGCTCACCCCCGCCCACCAGTTCCCGACCGGGGTGGTGCTCGACGGCGAGCGCCGCCGCGAGCTGATGAGCTGGGCAGCCGATGGCGGGCTGGTGATCGAGGACGACTACGACGCCGAGCACCGCTACGACCGCTCACCGGTACCGGCGCTGCACTCGATGCTCGCCGAGCACGTCTGCTACGCCGGGAGCGTCTCCAAGCTGCTGGCCCCGGCGCTGCGGGTGGGCTGGGTCATCCCTCCTGCGATGCTGCACGACGACGTGGTGGCCGCCAAGCGCAACTCCGACCTCGGCAACGCCGTGCTGCCCCAGCTCGCGCTGGCCCGGCTGATGGAGTCCGGCGAGATGGAGCGCCACCTGCGGATGGTGCGCAGGCGCCACCGCGTCCGCCGCGACGCCATGATCGCCGCCGTGCGGCGCCACCTGCCGGGTGCCGTCGTGCACGGCGCCGCGGCCGGGCTGCACCTGATGATCACGTTCTCCACGCCCGTCGACGACGCCGAGCTCGCGATGGCCGCCCTCGCCGCGGACGTGAAGGTGCAGCCGCTGTCCTGGCACCGGCAACGACCGGGCGCACCCGGGCTCGTGCTGGGCTACGCCGCGAGCGCGCCGTCCGACATCGAGGCCGGCATGGCCGCTCTCGGTGGCGCCCTGCGCGCGCTGCTCTGACCCGCAGGAAGCACGGCGATCACGGCATGCGGTGCACGGTGGGCCTCGATAGCGTCGCCGCCATGCCCTCGCCCACGCTGAAGGCCTGCCTCAACGGCGATCGGACCCCGCAGCACCACCCGGCGGTTCCCCTCACCCCGGCCCAGCTCGCGGCCGACGCCGCGGCCACTCGCGGCGCCGGCGCCACTGCTGTCCACATGCACCCTCGCGGGGCCGACGGCGTGGAGAGCATGCGCTGGACCGACGTCGGTGCAGCCGTCGCGGCGGTGCGCGCCCGGTGTCCCGGGCTCCCGATCGGCGTGTCCACCCGGGAGCAGATCGAGCCCGACGTCCCCACGCGGCTGCGGTTGATCGCGGAGTGGCCCGCTCCCGCCGACGGTGGCCCGGCCTTCGCGAGCGTCAACTGGCACGAGAACGGAGCCGCAGCCGTGGCCGGGCTGCTCGCCGAGCGCGGCATCGGCGTCGGGTCTCGAGGATGTGCTCACCGGCCCCGAGGATGCCGAAGTTTCCGGAAATTCTTCCCTGATCAGCATCGTGACCTGCGGATCTGTCACCGAAACTGTCGGTGGTGCCCCGTAGCTTTCGTGGTGTGAACCGCACCGATCGCCTGCATGCCATCGTCGAGGACCTCCGCTCCGTCGCCCCGCGCACGCGCAGCGCGCGGTCGCTGGCCGAGCACCACGAGGTCAGTGTCCGCACCATCGAACGCGATCTCCACTCGCTGCAGCGCTCCGGCGTGCCGATCCGCGTGGCACCGGGCCGCGCGGGTGGGTACCGCCTCGGCGGGGCCATGTCGTTCCCGCCGCTCGACTTCAGCCCGGCCGAGGCCGTCGCGGTGGCGGTGGCGCTGCACGGCGCCGTCCACACGCCGCTGCACCGCGCGGCCGAGAGCGCGCTGGGCAAGATCCTCGCCGCGATGCCGGCCCGCGATGCGGCGGCCGCGGCGGAGCTCGCCGATCTGGCGGAGTCCCGGTCCGGGGCCGGGGCCGGCACTGCCGACCCCGCCGTCCGCCCCCCGAGCTCGGTGCCCGTGCCCACTGCCGTCGAGGAGGCGCTGATCACGCGGCGCGTGCTGCGCCTGCGCTACCGCGATGAGGACAACACGATCAGCGAGCGGGAGGTCGAGCCCACGGCCTTCGTGTCGGGGCGCCATGGCTGGTACGTGGCCGGCTGGTGCCGGCTGCGCGACGGCATGCGCCTGTTCCGGCTGGATCGCATCGTCGCTGCCCACGACATCGGCGAGCACGCCCCACCGCGGGCGATGCCGTGGATCGAGCCGTTCCAGCGCCGCTCCGGCCGCACCGCCTGAGCTGCCGGGCTTCCCGCTCACCCGAGCGGGAAGCCCGGCAGCTACCCGCGCGGGCCTACGGTGCAGCCATGCCCATCGCGCACCCGCCGTCCGAGACCGGTGGCCACCGCCCGGAACTGTCGGTCAACCCCGTGTTCGGCCGCGAGCCCGTGCGGGTGCCGCGGTTCACGATCCCCGACGACGAGCTCGACCCGGACGTCGCGTACCAGATCGTGCACGACGAGCTGATGCTCGACGGCAACGCGCGGCTCAACCTGGCCACGTTCGTCACCACGTGGGCAGAGCCGCAGGCGCGCACGCTGCTCGCCGAGTCGTTCGACAAGAACATGATCGACAAGGACGAGTACCCGCGCACGGCGGACCTGGAGAACCGCTGCGTGCGGATGCTCGCCGACCTGTGGCACGCACCCGAACCGCACACGACGATCGGATGCTCCACCACGGGGTCGAGCGAGGCCTGCATGCTCGGCGGGCTCGCGCTCAAGCGCCGCTGGCAGCACGCGCGGCGCGCCGCGGGCAAGCCGTCCGACCGGCCGAACATCGTCATGGGCGTCAACGTGCAGGTCTGCTGGGACAAGTTCGCCAACTTCTTCGACGTCGAGGCGCGGCTGGTGCCGATGGACGGCGACCGGCTGCACCTCGGCGCCGCGGAGGCCGTCGCGATGTGCGACGAGAACACGATCGGCGTGGTCGCGATCCTGGGCTCCACGTTCGACGGCAGCTACGAGCCGGTTGCGGAGATCTGTGCGGCGCTCGACGACCTGCAGGCCCGCACCGGGATCGACGTGCCGGTGCACGTGGACGGCGCCTCCGGCGCGATGATCGCGCCGTTCTGCGACCCGGACCTCGCGTGGGACTTCCAGCTGCCCCGCGTGGCCTCGATCAACACCTCCGGACACAAGTTCGGGCTCGTGTACCCCGGCGTCGGCTGGGTCGTGTGGCGGGACGAGGCCGCGCTCCCGGAAGACCTCGTGTTCAAGGTCAACTACCTGGGCGGGCAGATGCCCACCTTCGCGCTGAACTTCTCCCGACCGGGCGGGCAGGTCGTGGCGCAGTACTACAACTTCCTGCGCCTGGGCCGCGAGGGCTTCCGCCGGGTGCAGCTGAGCTGCCGCGACGTCGCCACCACGCTGGCCACCGCCATCGCGGCACTCGGGCCGTTCCGGCTGCTCACCGACGGCTCGGAGCTCCCGGTGTTCGCGTTCACCGTTGCCGACGACCACCCGTTCTCGGTGTTCGACGTCTCCGCCGCGCTGCGTGAAGAGGGCTGGCTGGTGCCCGCGTACACGTTCCCCGCGCATCGCGAGGACATCGCGGCACTGCGCATCGTCGTGCGCAACGGCTTCTCCCACGACCTCGCCGACCTCCTCCTGGACGCGCTGCGCCGGGTGCTGCCTCGGCTGCACGCCCAGCCCGAGCCGCAGCGGGGTGTGGAGGCTGCGGCGTTCTCGCACGGCGCCGGGCATCGGTCCGACACCCGGCCAACCGAATCCGCGGCCGGTCCGTCCTAGGGGAAAGGGCGACGAAGGAGTTCCGATGAGGCGTGTCCTGTCCACCATGGCGGTACTGGCGATCGGCGGTCTGACGCTGGCCGGGTGCTCCGACGCGCCGGCCGCGGCGTCCGTACGACCGGCGGCGGCGGCGGGCGGCTCCGACAACGCCGGCATCGTCGCGCGCGGGGTGGGAAGAGTGACGGGCACACCCGACACCGTCACCGTCGAGCTCGGCGTGCAGACCCAGGGGCCCAGCGCCAAGGCCGCGCTCGACGCGAACACGGCGAAGGCCAACGGCCTGATCGACATGCTCAAGGGCAAGGGCATCGCCGAGAAGGACCTGCGCACCAGCCAGCTCAACGTCAACCCCACCTACGGCCCCGACGGCGGCCGGATCACCGGATACCAGGTCACCAACCTGGTCACGGCCACGCTCCACGACATCACCGGGGCGGGCGCCATCATCGACGCCGCAGGCGAGTCGGCGGGCGACGCCGTGCGCGTGCAGCAGCTCAGCTTCTCGATCGCCGACGACAGCGCGCTGCGCGCCCAGGCCCGCACCGACGCCGTCAAGCAGGCCCAGGCACAGGCCAAGCAGATGGCCGATGCGGCGGGGGTCGGGCTGGGGAAGGTCCGCACGATCAGCGAGGTGCCGGTGAGCACGCCGATGCCGTATGCAGCCTCGGCGGATCTGAAGGCCGCCAGTGGCGCTCCCGCTCCGGTGCTGCCGGGCAGCCAGGAGCTGCAGGTCTTGGTGGACGTGGTCTACGACATCGGCTGAGCGCGGCTGGGGCTGGATCAAGCGCCTCATGGAACCGTGTGGCTGCTCAGCCAGCCACCACAGCACCTCACAGAACCATGAGGCGCTTGATCCCGACGGTCGCCGCCCGCAAGGCCACCCACCCGCGGGTCCAACCGGCGAACCAAGCACCACCCAGCGCGAAATGCGCCTACCCGGGTAGACCACCGAGTTCCGGGTCGAAGCATTGAGCTGGGAGTTTCTGCCACGTCGTCACGTGTTGGTCCATCCCAACCGCTCCTGTGGTCTACCGCGAGGTGTGATCGCGCGGTTAGTTTGCCTGCACTGTTGATCCTGGTGCAGGAGGTGGAGACGGTGTTCCCGGTGACCCCAGGCGACCGCACCGCCGAGGCCAGGGCACGGCTGCTCGACCTCATCCACACCCTCGGCACCGGCGAGAAGATCCCGGCCGAGCGGGAGCTGGCGCAGCGTTGGGGCGTGGCGCGGATGACGCTGCGCAAGGCGATCGACCGCCTCGTGCTCGACGGGCTGCTGGAGCGTCGGGAGCGGCGCGGCACGTTCACCAGCCGCCCGCGCGTGCCGCGGCACCTGACGATCTCCTCGTTCACCGAGGAGATGACCCGCCGCGGCGTGCAGGCCACGAGCCGCACGTTGGCGCTGCGCCGGATCAAGGCCACCACCGCGGTCTCGCGCCAGCTGCGCCTGCCCGTCGGCGACCCGGTGATCCGGTTCGTGCGGCTGCGCCTCGGCGACGGCGAGCCGCTGGCCGTGGAGACCAACCACGTGCCGGCGGTGCTGGTGCCCGGGCTGGCCGAGGCCGATCTCGTCGGATCCTGGTACGCACTGCTCGCCGAGCGCTACGGCATCGACATCATGTCCGGCGTCGCCAACGTCGAGCCCGCGATGCCCGACGAGCGCACCGCCGAACTGCTCGGCATCGCCGTCACGCAGCCCTGCTTCCGCGTGCGCACCATCGTGCGCGACCGCGGCGGCCGCATCGTCGAGTACGGCGAATCGATCTACCGCGGCGACGAGATGGCCATCACCGTCGAGCTGCTCCCGGGACGCGACAACGTCCGATCCCGGCCCCGCGCGAACTAGCACGTCGAGACCCGAGTCCGGTCCACCGCCCAGGAGGAACTCATGCACGGTCGGTTACGGCATCACCGCGTGTTCATGGCGGCGGCCGCCGCGCTGGCGCTCGCCGCGGTGGCCGCCTGCGGTTCCGGCGGGAGCGCCACCGGCTCCGCACCCGCGGCGGGCGACGGACCCGTCACGCTCACGTTCTGGACACACACCCACCCGCCGATGGTCGAGCTCAACAAGAAGATCATCAGCGAGTACGAGGCCCAGCACCCCAACGTCAAGATCGAGTACCAGACGGTCCCCAACACCGAGTTCGCCACGAAGATGCTGACGGCACTGTCCACCGGCGCCGGGCCCGACATCATCAACATGGACGACGGCGCGCTGCGCGGCGAGTACATCCCCAAGAAGCTGCTGGTGCCGGTCGATCCAGCGGCGCTGGGCAAGGGTTCGGCCGCCGAGGTCGAAGCCGGCTTCGTGCCCGGCACCCTCGACGGCGCCAAGGGTCCCGACGGCAAGCTCTACGGCCTGCCCAGCGAGTTCAACGGCACCGTGTTCGCGATCAACAAGAAGCACTTCGCCGACGCCGGGCTCGACCCCGCGAAGCCGCCGGCCACCTGGCAGGAGGTGATCGACGACGGCAAGAAGCTCAACGCGGCGGGCCACAAGCAGGCGTTCAACTTCCTCTACCTCCACTCGGGCTGGTACGCGCAGTGGTTCCAGACGCTGGCCAACGAGACCGGCGCCACGATGATCACGCCCGACGGGAAGACGACCCAGCTCGACTCCCCCGGCAACATCAAGGCCCTGCAGACCTGGGTGGACCTCGCCCGCACGTCCGGCATCGCCGACCCGAAGACGTCCTCGCGCGACGCCACCTCGCCCTACCAGGACATCACGAGCGGCACGCAGTCGATGGCGATCATGTTCCCGTGGGCGATGGAGCAGATCAAGCAGGACAACCCCGAGGTCTACTCCCAGTTGCAGCTCGTGCCGCTGCCCGCAGTGGACACCGCGACGCCGCCGATCAACCGGATCTACGGCTACTTCTGGGCCGTCAACGCGGCCAGCAAGAAGCAGGCCGAGGCGTGGAAGTTCATCTCCTACCTGTCGAGCCAACACGACCGGTGGCTCACCGACGTCAGCTTCGTGCAGCCCGTCGTCGGCTGGGACACGACCCCGGCCGCGCAGAAGATCCCGTTCATCGACGTGATCGCGAAGGCGTACGGCAACGGGCGGTTCGACCAGGTCGGTCCACACTGGAACGAGGTGCAGGACATCATCCACACCGCCGTCGACAAGGCCGTGTTCGACGGGGCGCCGGTGGCCGACGTCCTGCGTGACGCCAACGCCGCCGCCCAGCGGAGCATCAGCTGAGCGTGGCAACGTCGACCCGGGCCCGCCCGCGCACGTCCACCCCGCCGACCGGCCGTCCGGCCCGTCGACGGAAGGTGGACGGCAGGCGGGACCTGGTCGGCGCCCTGCTGTCGCTGCCCGCACTGCTGCTCTTCGCGCTCTTCGCGATCTACCCGGGGCTGCGGGTGTTCTACCTGAGCCTGTTCGACTACAGCCTGACCTCACCGCCGGAGTTCACCGGCCTCGACAACTTCCGGTTCCTGCTGGCCGATCCGCGCTTCCACGCGGCGCTGCTCAACACGCTCGTCTACACGGTCGGCACGTACGTCCCCGCGCTCATGCTGGCGATGCTGCTGGCGCTGGGCCTGCAGCGGCGGATGCGCGGGTTCGGGCTGGTACGGCTGCTGTACTTCCTGCCCGTAGCCACGAGCTGGGTGGCGATCGCCGTGGTGTGGCGGCTCGTCCTGCACCCCGACGGGCTGCTCGACCAGAGCCTCGGGATCGACGTCGCGTGGCTCACCAGCTCCACGTGGGCGCGCTGGGCACTGGTGATCATGGGGATCTGGAAGGAGACCGGGTTCTTCCTGATCCTGTTCCTCGCCGGGCTCTCCCGGCTGCCGATCGACGTGCAGGAGGCCGCGGTCGTGGACGGCGCGAATGCCTGGCAGCGGTTCTGGCACATCACGTTCCCGCTGCTCAAGCCGATCACGGCGGTGTGCAGCGTGATCGCGGTGATCCGCGGGTTCCAGGCGTTCAGCCCGCAGGTGGTGCTCACCGGCGGTGCGTTCGACACGGAGGTCGTCAACCTGTTCGTCTACAAGACCGCGTTCGAGAGCGCCCGGATGGGCCGCGCGAGCGCGGTGGCCGTGCTGATGTTCGCCGTCCTGCTGATCGTGACCATGGTGCAGCTGCGGGTGTTCCGGAGGACCGACACGTGACGACATCGACGATGCGCCGGATCGCCAGGGTGCCGCTGTGGCTGGTGGTGACGCTCGGCGGCATCGTGTTCGCCTCCGTGCTCGTCTACGCGCTGGTGTCGGCGCTCAAGACGCCCGCGGCGGTGCTGGCGGTGCCGGTGCGCTGGATCCCGGACTGGCTGTGGTCCAACTTCGCGCTGCCCTTCACGGAGACACCGTTCGCCCGGTACTACCTCAACAGCGTTGTCGTCGGGGTCGCCGTGACGGTGCTCAACCTGGTGACGTGCACGCTGGCGGGCTACAGCTTCTCGAAGTTCTCCTACCCCGGACGCAACACGGCGTTCGTGGTGGTGCTGGCGACGCTGATGGTGCCGCTGGAAGTGATCTACGTGCCGCTGTACGCGCTGATCTACGACCTGGGCTGGGTCAACAGCTTCGCCGGGCTGATCGTGCCGGCGGGCACCAGCGCGTTCGGGATCTTCCTGATGCGCCAGGCGATCGACGCGGTGCCCGACGAGCTGATCGAGGCCGCCCGGCTGGACGGCGCCGGCGTGGTGCGCACGCTGCTGCGCATCGTCGGGCCGCTGGTGCGGGGGCCGATGGCGGCGCTGGCGCTGTTCATCTTCCTGATGAACTGGGACAGCCACCTCTGGCCGTTGCTGGTGGGCAGCGACGACGAGCACCGGACGCTACCGGTGGGGCTCGCGGCCATGCAGGCCAACAACCTCGGCGCAAGCGGGCTGCCGATGATGATGGCCGCCGCAGTGCTGGCGCTGCTGCCGACCGTGCTGCTGTTCGTCTCGTTGCAGCGCCGGTTCGTGGAGGGCATCACGATGAGCGCGGGGATCCGGTGAGCAGGCGATGAGGCTCGTCGCCGTCGACGGCGGCCAGTCCACCCTGCGGCTCACCGTCGTCGGCAGCGGGCAGGTCCACGCGGGCCCGGGCTTCGTCTACCGGGGCACCGACAACGTGCCGGGGATCGTCGCGGCCGTGGCGCAGGCATGGGCCGGGTTCACCGCCGCCGCCTCCGGCGATCCGGTGGCCCGTGCGGTGCTCGGGCTGACGGGCCTGCCGGTGCTCGAGTCCGACCGCGAGCGGCTCGGCGCCGCGATCGCCGAACTCCTGCCCGCCGAGGAGGTGCTGCTGTGCGCCGACAACGTCACGGCGCACGCGGGCGCGCTCGGCGGTGGGCCAGGAGTGGCGTTGACGGTCGGCACCGGTGTGGGCTGCCTGGCTGTCCGGAACGAGGTCCGGCACCGAGTGGACGGCTGGGGCCACCTGTTCGGCGACGACGGCAGCGGCTTCGCGATCGGCCGCGCGGGCATCGCCGCCGCGCTGCGCGCCTACGACGGGCGTGGGCCCACCACGGCGCTGCTCAACAGCACCGGCCGGCGTTTCGGCGCCCCCGGGCAGCTCGCACAGGTGCTCTACACGTCCCCGACGGTGGTGGACGACGTCGCGCGGTTCGCCGTCGAGGTGCTCGACGCCGCTGCGGCGGGTGACGCCGTCGCGGCCGGGATCGTCACCGCGGCCGGCGGGGAGCTGGCCCGCACCGCGGCCGCCGGGATCGAGGCGATCCCCGGCAGCGACGACGTTGCCGTCGCCGCAACCGGTCGCCTCGTCGAGAGCGGGACGGCGCTGCGCGAGGCGTTCCACGCGGCGCTGGCCGGGGTGCCGCGCGCCCGGCCCGTCCCGGCGGCCGGCTCACCGCTGGACGGCGCCTGCCTGCTCGCCTCGACGCCGGAACCGCTCGCTTACCTGCCCCTGATGCACCGGCACAAGCACGGAGGGTTCCGCTGATGTCTGCACCGCTCCCGATCCCGTTCCCCGCCCGCTCGCTCATCGTGTCCTGCCAGGCCGGCAACGAGAGCCCGCTGCACGGGCCGGACACGATGGCCCGGATGGCGCGCTCGGTGGCCGCCGCGGGCGCCGCGGGGATCCGGGCCAACGGGCCCGCCGACGTCGCCGCGATCCGGGCCGCCGTCACCCTGCCCATCATCGGGATCCATAAGCTCGGCGACCCGGACGGCGTGTTCATCACCCCGACGGCCGCCGCGGCGGCCGAGGTCATCGCGGCGGGCGCCGACGTCGTCGCGATCGACGGCACGCGGCGCCCCCGCCCGGACGGCACCACGCTGGCCGGGCAGATCGCGGCGATCCACGAGCTGTTCGGCACGCTGGTGATGGCCGACGTCGACGATCTCGACGCCGGGCTGGCGGCGCGCGCGGCCGGCGCCGACATCGTGGCGTCCACGCTGTCGGGCTACACCGGGGGTGGACCGGTACCGGCTGGCCCGGACCTGGCGCTGGTCGCCGCGCTCGTGGCGGCGCTGGACTGCCCGGTGATCGCGGAGGGCCGCTTCGGCACCCCCGAGCTGTTCCGGGCGGCGCTCGACGCGGGGGCGCACGCCGTGGTGGTCGGGCAGTCCATCACCGACCCCGGCGTGATCACCGGGAACTTCCTGCAGGCGGCGTCGTGACGGGGCTGGCCGTCGGGTGGGCTGCCGTGGAGCTCGCCGTTCCGGACGGCTCGCCCATGGGCGGGTACGCCGCCCGACCCGGACCGTCGACCGGCGTGCTCGACCCGCTGCAGGTGGCCGCGGTCAGCATCCGCGCCGGCACGGACCGGTTCGTCTGGCTCGTGGCCGACCTGCCGTGCGTCAACGTCGATCTCACCGCGGCGATCCGGGACGCCGTGCCCGGCACCGTCTGGCTCTCGGCCACCCACACCCACGCCGGACCGGAGACCGGCTGCACCCCCGGCGGCACCCGCACGCCGCCGCACTGGCTGGCGGCCGTCACCGCCGCGGCGACCGATGCGGCGGCACGGGCGGTCGCCGCCGAGGCACCGGCGACCGTCGAGCTGCGCAGGCTGACGCTGCGCGGTGTCGCCGGGCAGCGCTCCGGCGCCCGGCCGCGGCGGACCGTGCCGGTGGACGTGCTGTCGGTGCACGCTCCCGGCGGCGAGGTGACCGGGGTGATCACGGTGCTGCCCGTGCACCCGACCGTGCTCGACGCCGCGAACCGGTGCGTCAGCGCGGACCTGGCAGGCGCCGTCCGCGACGGGGTGCGGGAGCGGACCGGCGCCTGGTCGGTGGCCGCCACCGGGGCCGCCGGCGACGTCAGCACGCGGCCGCACCGGCGGGAGCAGACCCCGGCCGAGTGCACCCGGCTCGGACGGGTCGCGGCCGCGGCGGTCGTCCGGTCGTTGCGAGGCCCGGCCGCCGTCACGGCAGGCGCGCCACTGCGCAGCCGCACGGCCGCCGTCGCACTGGACCCGAAGCCCGCCACCGCAGTGCCGATCGCCGCCTTGACCACGGCGCTCGCCGCAGCGGAACGGGCCGGGGATCCGGTCGCGATCCGCACCGCCGCGACGGCGCTGCAGGCAGCCGAGCTGGCCCGATCCGAGCCGCGGCCCGCCGACCTGAACTGCGCCGTCGCCGCAGTCCGGCTCGGATCGCTGACGCTGCTCGGTCTCGGCGCCGAGCCCTACCTGGCGCTGCGCGACGAGCTCGACGGCGGCGCGGTGCTGGTCGGCTACACCAACGGCTACGTCGGCTACCTGCCGACGCGTGCCGCCTACGGGCGGCCCGACTACGAGGTGCTCCGCACCCCGACCGCGGCGGGCAGCGCCGAGCGCGCGCTCGCCGCTGCGGTCGACCTGCTCGAACCGACCGACCCGATCGACCCGAACGAGAGGCCCGCGTGACCAACCCGACGCTCGACCGCGAGACCCCCCTGCGCGTGCTGCAGGACGCCATCGACCGCGTCGTCGACACCCAGCACGACGCGATCGCCGCCGCCGCCGCGCTCGGCGCCGATGCGCTGGCGGGCGACGGTGTCCTGCAGGCCTTCGGCACCGGCCACTCCCGCGCGTTCGCCATGGAGATCACCGGCCGAGCCGGCGGGTTGGTGCCGACGAACCAGCTGGCCATCAACGACCTCGCGCTGTTCGGGGGCGCCCCGGCCGCGGAGATCATCGACCCGACTTGCGAGCGCGATCCCGGGCTGGCCCCGCGCGTGCTCGCACTGCACGAGGTGCACCCCGAGGACCTGTTCCTCATCGCGTCCAACTCCGGGATCAACGGCTCGGTCGTCGAGATGGCCCGGCTGGCGAGAGCCAACGGCAACCGCGTCGTCGCTGTCACGTCGCTGGCGCACAGCGCGTCGATGACGTCGCGGCACCCGTCGGGACTGCGGCTGGCCGACCTGGCCGACGTCGTGATCGACAACTGCGCCGTGCCCGGGGACGCGGGCTACCCGCTGCCCGGCGGCTCGCGCATCGCGTCGACGTCGACGATGACCGGGGTGCTGATCGCGCAGCTGATCACCGCGGAGATCTGCGCCCGGCTGCTGGCGCGCGGGATCGAGCCCCCGGTGCTGCGCTCGGCCAACATCGACGGCGGCGACGCGCACAACGCGGTACTGCTGGCCCGCTACGGCTCCCGCGTGCGCCCCATGGAGCCCTGACACTCCGTCGAGAACGACATTGCCATGATCCAATGGCCCTGTTGATCATGACAACGTCGTTCTCGACGGTTCTCGGACGCTGGGCAGTGCACTATCCACAGGTTGTGGGTAGGAACTGTGCACATCGCCCGCTGACGAGGTCCTGACCTGCCGTTTACGTTGGCCGCTCGATCCCCCCATCGAGTGGACAAGGAGGCCGCCATGGCCTCGCACGTCGGAGTCGATGACCACGCCATGACCCGGGTGCCGCAGAGCGCCCGCTACTCGTGGTGGTCGGTAGCGGTACAACGGTTCGGGCAGATGTCGGCGCTCACGCAGTTCCTCCTGGGTGCGACGCTCGGGTTCGGCATGACGTTCTGGGACGCGTTCCTCGCGCTCACGTTCGGCGCGGTGATCCTCGAGTTCGTCGCGATCCTCGTCGGGATCATCGGCGTCCGCGAGGGGCTCCCGCTCTCGGTGCTGGCCCGCTGGACCGGCTTCGGCCGCGGCGGTTCCGCCCTCATCGGGCTGGCCGTCGGCATCAGCCTGATCGGCTGGTTCGGCATCCAGTCGGCGGTGTCGGCGCAGGGCCTCGTCCAGCTGTTGGGTGGGCTGCCCGAAGGCGTGTGGGCGCTGCTGTTCGGCCTCCTCGTCACCGCGATCGTGTTGCGGGGCTTCAAGTCCATGGCCTGGACGGCCTACGTGACGGTGCCCGCGTTCCTGGTGCTCGTCGGCTGGTCGATCATCTCCGAGCTGTCGAGCCACAACTTCGCCGAACTGGTGGCCTCGGCGCCGGCCGGCCCGGCGATGACGCTGGTACAGGGCACGACCTTGGTGGCAGGCGGGTTCATCGTCGGCGCGGTGATCACGCCGGACATGACGCGGTTCAACCGCAGCGTCGCCGACGTCGTCAAGCAGACGCTGGTGGGCGTCACGCTCGGCGAGTACGTCATCGGGCTGGCCGGGGTGCTGCTGGCCCACGCAGTGAAGACGGCCGAGATCACCACGATCATCACGTCGTCGGTCGGCTGGATCGGCATCCTGGTGATCATCGCCGGCACTCTGAAGATCAACGACTGGAACCTCTACTCGTCGGGCCTCGGCGTGGTGAACTTCATCGCCACGGTCTTCGGCCGCAGGGTGCACCGCGGCGCGCTCACCGCCGTGATCGGCGTGGCAGGCAGCCTGCTCGCGGCGTTCGGCATCCTCGGCAACTTCACGACGTTCCTGATCGTGCTGGGATCGGCGTTCCCGCCGATCGCCGGGATCATGGTGGCCGAGTACTTCGTGGTGAAGCGCTGGCGCGGTGACCTCGAGGCGGCCCGCGCCGACGGCTACAGCCTGCCGGCGGCCGCGCCCGACTGGGTGCCCGCCACCCTGGTGATCTGGCTCGTGGCCGCGCTCGTCGGGCTGTTCGTCAGCATCGGGCTGCCGAGCATCAACTCGCTGGTGATCGCGTTCGTGCTCTACGTCGTGGCGGGCCGGCTCGGCCTGGTGCGCGGCGCGGGCGTCTACCGGACGGCCACGGCCGAACCCGTCCCCGCGGGACCCGTTCCCGCACACAAGGAGAGCTGAGCGGTGCGCATCGGAATCGACGTCGGCGGCACCAACACCGACGCCGTCCTGCTGGACGGCGTGCAGGTGCTCGCCAGCATCAAGACCAGCACCACCGCGGACGTGACGTCCGGGATCGTCGCGGCGATGGCCGCGCTGCAGTCGCAGCGGCCGTTCGCGCCGGGCGACGTGCAGGCCGTCATGATCGGGACCACCCACTTCATCAACGCGCTGATCGAGGCCCGGCGCCTGGCCCCCACCGCGGCGCTGCGGCTGAGCCTGCCGGCGGGGGCGTCACTGCCGCCGCTGGTGGACTGGCCGCAGCGGCTGGTGGACGCCATCGCCGGACGCAGCTACATGGCGCACGGCGGCCACGAGTTCGACGGGCGCCACATCGCCGAGCTCGACGAGGCCGAGCTGCGCAAGGCCGCCGACGACATGGGCCGCGCCGGCATCCGCAGTGTCGCGATCTCGTCGGTGTTCTCCCCGGTCAACGCCGAGTTCGAGGCGCGGGCCGCGGAGATCATCGCCGAGGAGCTGCCCGACGTCGCGATCTCGCTGTCACACGAGATCGGCCGGATCGGGCTGCTGGAGCGCGAGAACGCCACGATCATCAACGCCGCGCTGCGCGAGCTCGCCGCCACCATCGTCGACGGCCTGGGCGCCGCCGTCACCGGGGCCGGAATCGGGGCGCCGCTGTACCTGAGCCAGAACGACGGCACCCTCATGGACGTCGACTTCGCCCGCCGCTACCCGGTGGCCACGTTCGCGTCCGGCCCGACGAACTCGATGCGCGGCGCCGCGGTGCTGTCGGGGCTGGGCACCTGCGCGGTCGTCGACGTCGGCGGCACCACCACCGACGTCGGCGTGCTGCGCGACGGCTTCCCACGCGAGGCCACCACCGACATCAGCGTCGCCGGCATCCGCACCAACTTCCGCATGCCCGACGTGCTGTCGATCGGCATCGGCGGCGGCAGCCGGATCCGCGGAACGGGCGCCGAGGTCACGGTCGGCCCGGACTCGGTCGGCTACGAGCTGACGTCGCAGGCGCTCGTCTTCGGCGGTACGACGCTCACCGCCACGGACGTCGCCGTCGCGGCCGGTCGGGCCGACATCGGCGACGCCGCCCGCGTCGCGCACCTCGACCCCGAGCTCGTCCGCTACGCGCTCGACCGGGTGTCGCGCGACGTGTCCGACGCCGTCGAGCGGATGCGCACGTCGGCCGACCCGCTGCCCGTCGTCGCGGTCGGCGGCGGCTCGGTGCTGCTCCCGGACTTCCTCGACGGGGCGGGCGAGCAGGTGCACCGGCCGGAGAACTACGCGGTGGCCAACGCCATCGGCGCAGCGATCGCGCAGATCAGCGGCAAGGTCGACCGCGTGTACGCCATCGAGCCGGGCCGTCGCGAATCCGTGGTGGACCAGGCGAAGCAGGAGGCCGTCGACCGTGCCGTCGCGGCCGGAGCGGTGCCCTCGAGCGTGACGATCGTCGACTTCGACGAGGTGCCGATCCCGTACCTGCCCGGCAACGCGACACGGATCCGGGTCAGTGCCGTCGGCGACCTGCAGGTGGAGGGATGACGATGCGCGAGATCACGGTCGACGACGTCGAGGACATCGCGAGCGGCGCGGCGATACTCGGCACCGGTGGCGGCGGCGACCCGTACATCGGGCGGCTGCTGGCCGCTGCCGCGCTGCGCGAGCACGGCCCGGTGCGGCTCGTGCCGCTGGCCGAGGTGCCCGACGACGCCGAGGTGCTGACCGTCGCGATGATGGGCGCGCCCACCGTCATGGTCGAGAAGCTGCCCTCCGGTGATCAGGTCGGGCTGGCACCGCGAGCGCTCGCGACCTACCTCGGCCGAAAGCTCACGCACATCGCGTGTGCCGAGGCGGGCGGCGTCAACTCGCTGATCCCCGTGGTCGCGGCCGCCCAGCTGGGGCTGCCGTTGATCGACGCCGACGGCATGGGCCGCGCGTTCCCCGAGATCCAGATGATCCTGCCGACGATCTACGGGATCACGACGACACCGATGGCGCTCACCGACGAGAAGGGCAACCGCAGCGTCTTCGACACGGTGGACAACATGTGGGCCGAGCGGCTGGCGCGCACGGCGACCATCGAGATGGGCTGCTCGGCGATGATCAGCGCGTACGCGATGAGCGGCCCGCAGGCGCGTGAGTCACTGGTGCCCGCGACGTTGAGCCTGTGCGCCGAGCTGGGTGCGCTGGTGCGGTCGGCACGGGAGACCCACGCCGACCCCGCGGCCGCGGTGATCGCCCGGATGGGCGGCAGGCACCTGTTCACCGGCAAGGTCGTCGACGTGGAGCGGCGCACCGCCGACGGCTTCGCCCGCGGCGTCGCCCGGCTCTCCGGGATGGGCGACGACACCGGCGCCGAGTTCGTGCTGCGCTTCCAGAACGAGAACCTCGTGGCCGAGCGCGACGGTGCGGTGACGGCGTCGGTGCCGGACCTGATCTGCTCGGTCGACCAGGAGACCGGAGTGGCGATCACCACCGAGGGGTTGCGCTACGGCCAGCGGATGACGGTGTTCACCGCGCCTGCCGACCCGCGCTGGCACAGCGAGGCCGGGCTGGCACTGGCCGGACCGCGCTACTTCGGCTACGACATCGACCCGGTCGTGGCCTGATGGCGTGGTCGCTGACCGCCGACATGCTGCCCGACCTGGCCCGCGGTGCCGCGGTGCTCGGCACGGGCGGAGGCGGCGATCCGTACGTCGGCAGGTTGCTGGTGCGCGAGGCGATGCGGGAGTCGGGACCGATCACGATCCTCGACCCCGACGACCTCGCCGACGACGCGCTGGTGATCCCGACCGCGCAGATGGGCGCCCCGACGGTGTGCTTCGAGAAGCTGCCGCACGGTACCGAACCGGTCTCGGCGCTGCGCGCGCTGGAGCGGCGGCTCGGTCGGCGCGCCGATGCCACGATGCCGATCGAGTGCGGCGGCATCAACTCCATGATCCCGCTGCTCGTGGGCGCGCGGACCGGCCTGCCCGTCGTCGACGCCGACGGGATGGGGCGCGCGTTCCCCGAGCTGCAGATGGAGACGTTCGCCGTCTACGGGGTGCCCGGATCGCCGATGGCGGTGGCCGGCGAGCGCGGCGAGACCGTCGTGATCGACACCGGCACCGACAACGCGGCGATGGAGTGGCACGCCCGCGGCGTCACGATCCGGCTCGGCGGGGTCGCCCACATCGCGGAGTACGCGATGAGCGGCGCGCAGGTGCAACGGACGGCGGTGCCGCGCACGCTGACGCTGGCGCTCACCGTCGGCCGGGCGATCCGCGAGGCCCGCGAACAGCACGCCGACCCGTTCGACCGGCTCGCCGACGTGCTGGCCGACACCCTCTACGGCCACCTGCGGGTGCTGTTCCGCGGCAAGATCACCGATGTGGAGCGGCGGACCGAGCAGGGTTTCGCCCGCGGCCGGGCCGCGGCGGCGTCGTTCGACGGCGAGCACGGGCTGGAGATCCAGTTCCAGAACGAGAACCTCGTCGCGCTCGTCGACGGCGAGATGCGGTGCGTGGTGCCGGACCTGATCTGCGTGCTCGACGCCGAGACGGCCGAGCCGATCACCACCGAGCACCTGCGCTACGGCCAGCGCGTGGTGGTGATCGGGATCTCGACCCCGGCGCTGATGCGCACGCCGGCTGCGCTGGCGACGTTCGGGCCGGCCGCGTTCGGACTGGCCCATGACTTCCGACCGGTGGAGCTGATCGCGTGACCGCACTGCAGGACCGCACGGTCGTGCTCATCGGCGGCGGCGCCGGCATCGGGCTGGAGGTGGCCCGGCGGGTCGTCGCCGCCGGCGGGAGCGTGGTGCTCGGCGGCCGGACGGCGGCGACGCTGGACGCGGCCGTCGCGGAACTGGGCTCGGCTGCGACCCGGCGGGTTGTCGACACCGCCTCCCCCGAGTCGGTCGCCGCGTTCTTCGCCGGTGTCCCCCGGGTCGACCACGTGTTCACCACCGCCGCGACCTATCGCGTCGGGTCGCTGCGCGAGCTCTCGGAGACCGACGCCGCGAGCCCGTTCGAGTCGAAGTTCTGGGGGCAGTACCGGGTCGTCCGCCACGCGCTGCCGGTGCTGGCCACCGACGGGTCGGTGGTGCTGATGGCCGGGGCCGCGAGCGTGCGGCCGCCGGGCCCGGCGTCGGCGTACGTGGCGTGCAACGCCGCGATCGAGGGGCTGGGCCGCGGGCTGGCCACCGAGCTCGCGCCGATCCGCGTCAACGTCGTGTCACCGGGAACGATCGACGGTCACCTGTGGTCGCAGCGGCCCGATGACGTGCGCGAGGCGGCGTTCGCGCAGTACCGCCGCGACACGCTGCTGCACCGCGTCGGGACGGAGGCGGAGGTGGCGGACGCGGTGCTGTACCTGTTCACGAGCGGCTACACGACGGGCTCGGTGCTGTACCCCGACGGTGGGTACGCGCTGCGCTGAGGCCCACCTGCCACCGAGCGTCGGATAGGTTCCGGCGATCCTCGCCCCCGGGAGCCGCCGTGCGCATCGACCTCGTCGCGCTGGAACGCGGGGTCGCGCTGCTCGGCTCCGGGGGTGGCGGGCGCACCGACACCGCGGCCACGCTCCTGCGGATGCGGCACGCGGCGGGGCACGACATCGCCGTCACGCCCGTGTCGGAGCTGCCCGGCGACGCGCTCGTGGTGGCGGTCGGGGCCGTCGGCGCCACGTCGGCACTGACCGAGAAGCTCCCGGGCGGGCACGAGTTCCGCGATGCGGTGGGGGCCGTCGAGCGGTGGACCGGCACCCGGGCCGACGCCGCGATGACGATCGAGATCGGCGGGCTCAACGGGCTGCTCGGGCTCGTCGCCGCCGAGCAGCTCGGACTGCCGTGCGTCGACGCCGACCTGTCGGGCCGGACGCTGCCGCGGCTCAACCAGTTCTCCCCCGTCGCTGCCGGTCGCGAGCTCGGGCCCGTCGCGTTCGGCGAGCCCGGCGGTCAGGTGCTGCTGCTCGACCACTCCACGCCCGTGCAGATCGAACGCACGATGCGGGCGGTGCTCACCCTGACCGGCTGGGGCGTGCTCGCGCTGGCCCCGATCCCGGCACGTGAGCTCGCCGACTGCGCGGTGATCGGCAGCGTCGGGGCGGCCGCGGAGCTGGGCAGGCTGGCGCTCGCGCTGGCTCCCGCCCAGCTCGCCCCGGCGGTGGGGGGACGGTTGCTCGCGCAGGGCCGGGTGGTGGAGGTGGCGCGTCGCGTCGACCCCGAGCGGCCCGACAACCCCGGGTTCGGCCGCGGCAGCGTCACCGTCCAGGACGCCGCCGGCATGCTGCTGCGGCTGGAGATGGAGAACGAGTACCTGCTCGCCATGCGCGACGGCGTCGTCGTCGCCACGACCCCGGACGTGCTGGCGGTGCTGGACCGGCGCACGGCCGTGCCGATCGCCTGCGAGGACATCCGCCACGGCATGGAGGTGGCGGTGCTGCAGCTGCCCGCGCCGTCGTTCTGGACCGATCCGCGCCACTGCGGCCCGGTGGCACCGCGCGCGTACGGCATCGACAGCGATCCCGTCCTGCTGGCGGGGCAGCCGTGACCGTCACAGTGCGGAGACTCCTCGCGCTGCCGGCGTGGTCGGATGCGGTCGAGGTGCTGGCCGGCGCGGCGGGGGTGGAGCGGGCGGTCAGCCGGCTGCGGCCGGTACTGGACCTGGGCCGCGATCACACCGTCGGCGCGGCGGAGCTGACCGTCGTGGCGCAGCCCCTGGCCGCCGCCGACTGGCGGGTCGACACGTTGCTGCGCCGCGTCGCCGACGCCGGTGGGGCCGGTGTGCTGCTCGCCGGCCGGCCGCTGGTGGCGTCGCGGTTGCTGGCCGATCGGATCTCGGTGCCGCTGCTGGTCACCGCGGCCGGGCCGCTCGACCTGCTCGTCGCCGCCCGGTTGCTGCTCGCTGCACCCGATCTCGACCGTGCCGAGCTCGTGCTCGCCACGCACGCCGAGCTGGCCGAGCGGCTGCGGCCCCCGGAGGAGATCGCGACCGTCCTGCGCGGGCTGCTGCGGGCACCCGTCGCGCTGCTCGACGGGCACGGGGAGCAGCTGGCGGGCGATCCCGTCGCGGCCGCGACGGTACGGATCGACGAGCCCGTTCCCCAGCGCTCCCCGGTGCCCGGCGGGACGCTGCTCGCGCACCCCGTCCTGCTCCCCCGGGCCGCGCGGCCCGCGCTGTGGCTGGTCACCGAGATCCGCGACGTCCGGGCGGCGTGGGCCGACACCGTGCCGCCCGCGCTCGCCATCGCCGCGTCCGCCGCGCAGCGCTGGCTGCTCGTGCACCGGCTGGAGTCCGAACGCGACGCGCGCTACCGCGCCGCGCTGCTGGGCGACGTGCTGCGCCTGGCCGGCGAGCCGACCGCCGACCTGCGCAGGCGCGCCACCGACGCGGGCTGGCGGCTGGGCGGCTGGCACGTCGGCATCCGTATCGGCGCCGCGGTCGGCACCGACATCGTCGGCCGCGAACCCGATGTGCTGCGTGTCCTGCAGGCCGCGGGCGTCGATGCCGTCCTCGTCGGGCACGGCGACGGCTGGACGGGCTGGACCACCTTCGATGCCGAACCGTCCGCCGACCGGATCCGCGCGCTCGCCACGCACCTGCGCACGGCCCACCGCGAGCTGCGCCGCACGCTGGCCGCCCACATGGGCGTCGGACGGCCGCACCCGCAGCCCGACGGGCTGGCCGGCACCGTCGCGGAGGCCACCGACGCGGCGCGGCTGGCGGCCGCGCGCCCGGAGACCGGCCACTTCCTGCACGTCGACCAGCTCGGGATGGCCCAGCTGCTGCTGGAGTGGACGCGCACCGACACGTTCGAGCCCGCGGCGCGGACGCTGCTCGCGCCGCTGCTGGGGGAGACCGGCGACCTCGTGCGGACGCTCGCGACGTACCTCGACGCCGAGTCGTCGCTGGCCGAGACGGCGGCCGTGCTCGGGGTGCACCGCAACACGGTCGCGGCCCGCGTCGCGCGGATCGAGCGGCTGCTCGACATCGATCTCGGACGCACCGACAACCGGCTGGCCCTGCAGCTGGCCTGCCGCGCCGTAGCGCTGTCCGGCCCCTGATCCGCCGCGGCCAACCGACCGCAACTCGCGGTCCCATCCGCCCCAACTCGCGGTGCAATCCACCCCAACTCGCGGTGCAATCCACCCCAACTCGCGGGCGCTCGTGACCACGCCCGCACGCGAGTTGGGGCCATCGGCCCCGCGAGTTGCGCTCAAACGACCCGCGAGTTGGGGCCATCGGCCCCGCGAGTTGCGCTCAAACGACCCGCGAGTTGGGGCCATCGGCCCCGCGAGTTGCGCTCAAACGACCCGCGAGTCGGGACGAACGGCACCGCGAGTCGGGTCAGGGCGGCGAATCGGTGCTGGCGGGTTACACCGCGACGATGGCGCCCACGGGTTCGCCGTGGCCCAGCACGTCGACGTGGCCGATCTCGTCGAGGCCGGTGACGCCCAGCGCCGCAAGCGCCCCGGCCACCACGGCCCGGTGCGACCGCCCGCTCCCGTCCAGGATCTTGACGGCCAGCGCGGCACCGTCGGGGAGCGCGGCGGCGAGCACCCCGTCAGCGCCGTCCTTCGCGATGAGCCCCGGCACCGTCTCCATGAAGCGGGTGGCCCGGCGGCCGGTGCCCCCGACGAACCACGGGTGGTTGCGCATCGCGGTGGCGACGCGGTGCTCCGGCGTGCCGGGCGCGCCCGTCGCGATCCTCGAGAACGCCCTGGCCAGGCCGCCGACCGTGCAGGAGAACAGCGGCGCCCCACAACCGTCGACGGTGACGTGGGCGGGGTCACCGTCGCCGGTGAACTCGGCGATCGTCGCGCGGATCGCCTGCTGCAGCGGGTGTGCGGGGTCGCGGTAGGTGCGCAGGTCCCACCCGTTCACCACGCACGTGGTCAGCATGGCCGCGTGCTTGCCGGAGCAGTCCTGCGTGAGCGACGACGGCCCGTTGCCTGCGGCCCGCCAGGCGAACGACGCGTCGGCGTTGATCGGCAGCACCGGGGTGTTCTGCAGGTCGGCCTCGGTGAGCCCGGCCTTCGCGAGGATCTCCCGGGCTGCCTCGACGTGGGCGGGCTCCCCCGAGTTGCTGGACGCGGCGAGCGCGAGCAGCTCGCCGTCGAGGTCGAGTCCCGCGCGCAGCATGGCGATGGCCTGCACCGGCTTCACCGACGAGCGCGGGTAGAACGTGACGCCGGGGTCGCCGCGGCGCAACACCTCCGCACCCGTCGCGTCGAGCGCCACGAGGTGGCCGAGGTGCACCGATTCCACCAGCCCGCCGCGCACCACGTGGGCGAGCGGCTGCGCGTTCTCGTCGATCACGGCCGGAACGCTACGTCAGACGGTCGGGATCGGTGCCGGTCGGTGCAACCGCCCCTGTGCCATCACCAGCTCGATCCGGCTGAGCGCGTCGAGGTCGGCCACCGGGTCCCCGTCGACGACGATCAGGTCGGCCGCGAAGCCCGCCCGGAGCCGTCCGGTGAACGTGCCGACGCCGAGCGCGTCGGCCGCGCCGGTGGTGGCCATGTCCAGGATCTCCGTGGCGGTGAAGCCGAAGTCGCGGTAGCGCCCCAGCGTGGCAGGCAGTCCATCGAACGGGGTCAGGCCGGCGTCGGTGCCCGGCACGACGCGCACGCCGAGATCGGCCATCCAGCGCAGGCGCGAGAACAGCTGCAACGCGCGCTCCTCGCCGACGATGCGGCCCATCGCGCGCCAGTCCCCCGACGAGGCAGGGCAGGCGACGATGCCGCGCTGCGCCATCCGCTCGGCGACGTCGGCGCGCTGGTCGCTGGCACCGGGACCGGCCATCCACGTGCAGTGCTCGACCGTCGCCACCCCCGCCTCGACGGCAGCGGCGATGCTGTCGGAGCCATGGGCGTGTGCCGCCACGCCCAGCCCGTGTCGAGCGGCCTCGTCGACGATCACCCGCAGGTCGTCCACGTCGAACTGCGACTCCCACATCGCGGCGCCGCCCTTCGTGATCTGACCGCCGGACGCCATGACCTTGATGAGGTCGACGCCCGCGGCCGCCGACGCGCGGATCCGGGCGCGGATGGCGTCGGGCCCATCGACCTCGCCGCCGAGGAAGTAGCAGTGCCCGCCGGTCGGCGTCAGCGGCGCACCGGCGGCGAGGATGCGGGGCCCGGCCAGACGCCCCGCGGCGACCGCGTCCCGCACGTGCAGCGCCAGCCCGCCGCGATCGCCCAGGTCACGTGCGGTGGTGACACCACCGTCGAGCAGCGTGCGCGCGGCCTGCGCCATGACGAGCAGCAGCTCGGCATCGTCGGCCTCCAGGACGGCGCGCACCGGATCCGGCCCCGGCTCGAAGGACAGGTGGACGTGCCCGTTGATCAGCCCCGGCAGGATCGTCGCACCCGGGAACGCCAACGTCGCGACGTGGGCGGGCAGGCCGGCCGTCACCTCCGCCGCGCTGCCGGCCGCGGCGATGCGGCCGTCGCGCACCAGTACCGCGCCGCCGTCGATCCGGTCCGCGACGGGACCGCGGATCAGCTCGGCAGCGGTGATCAGCAGGGGTGCGGAGTTGATGTTCGGCACCCCGTCATCGTGCCCACTGTCCGGCCTCCGGGGAACCGGGCCCCGACCCGGCGAGTTGGACGGACGTGACGGCAGACCTCGCACCCGGCGCGAACCTGGCGCTCCCCGGACCCGTGGTCGAGGTGCGGACCGCGGGCCCGTTCGATCTCTCAGCGCTGGTGGTGGGCGCGAACGGCCTCGTCTCGGGCGACGCCGACATGATCTTCTACAACGCGCCGGCAGCGCCGGGCGTGCAGCTGCGATCCGGGCGGTTGCGGGTCACGCCCGCAGGGCTGCGTCGTGGCGCGGACCGGGTGGTCGTGATCGCGTCGCCGGAACAGCCGGGCACCCGGTTCGGTGCGCTCCCGGCACCCGCGACGACCCTCACCGACGGCACGGGCAGCGCGTTCGCGCGGTTGGCGGCGCCGCGGCTGCAGGCCGAGACGGTGGTGCTGCTCGCCGAGTTCTACCGGCGCGACACCGCATGGCGGGTCCGCGCGATCGGCCAGGGGTACGCCGACGGGCTCGGCGGGCTCGCCCGCGACTTCGGTGTCGACGTGGCCGACGGGCCGCCTGCCGCCCCTTCCGCACCGGTGCGCGCAACCTCGATCACCGCCGAGGTCGTGGCCGCCACCAACGCCGAGCGTGCCCAGCACGGACTGCGCCCGCTGACCGTCGACGACCGGCTGACCGTGGCCGCGCAGCGCCACAGCGAGGACATGGTCCGCCGCTCGTTCTTCGATCACACGTCCCCCGATGGTGGGCAGCCCGCCGATCGCACCTCGGCCGCGGGATACCGGTACCGCAAGGTCGCCGAGAACATCGCCGCCGGTCAGCGCACCGCGGCGGAGGTGGTGCGGGGATGGATGGAAAGCCCTGGTCACCGGCGCAACATCCTCGACGGCGAGCTCACGCAGATCGGCGTCGGGCACGCGCTGGGCGGCAGCTACGGGGTGTACTGGACCCAGGTTTTCGGCACTCCACACTGATTTCACCCTAAGGTCCGCAATCCGCTGTGGACGGTTTGTGGCCGCCCTCACCGAGCACCCCTGTCTCGTACCGGATCACGTTCCGCTTCACGAGAAGGAGTTCCGATCATGGCGATCTCGATCGACGGCCCGGCCCGGCTCGAGGGCACGACGGTCACCGGCAGCGACGGCAAGGAAGCTCGGCAACGTCGATGCGCTCTACTACGACACCACCAGCCATGACGCGACCTGGGCGGCGGTCCGGACCGGACTGTTCGGCACCCACGTGTCGCTCGTGCCGCTGGGCCGCGCCAGCATGGAGAACGACGAGCCGATGGTGCCCTTCGACAAGGACGCGCTGAAGTCGGCGCCGCACCACGACCCGGGTCGCGAGCTCAGCCCGCGCGACGAGCAGGACCTGTTCCGCCACTACGGGATGGGTGATGGCGGCGTGACGCACCAGGCCGACGGCCACACCGGCACGGGCCGCAATGCGCCGGGTACCGCAATGGGCACCGCCGCGGGCAAGAACGGCGACGCCACGATGACGCGTTCGGAGGAGCAGCTCCGTGTCGGCACCGAGACCCACGAGACCGGCCGGCCCCGCCTGCGCAAGCGCGTCGTCACCGAGCACCAGACCGTGCAGGTGCCGGTGTCGCACGAGGAGGTCCACGTCGAGCGCGCGCCGATCACCGACGCCGACCGGCACCGCGGCGCAACCATCTCGGAGCAGGAGCACGAGGTCACGCTCCACGAGGAGCGCGCCGTCGTGTCGAAGGAGACCGTGCCGGTGGAGCAGGTTCGCCTGCGCACCGAGGCCGTGCGCGGCACGGAGGAGGTCGGTGGCGACCTGCGCCACGAGGAGATCGAGGTCGACAAGGGCGACAACCGGGGTCGCGATACCCGCCGCTGACGGTTCGCCGGGACGTCAGCAAGGTGGCCCTCCTGACGTTGAACGTCAGCAGGGTGGCCCTCCTGACGTCCGGGACACCACCGCGCCAACCCCGTGGCCACGGCGCCGACGTCTCGACGTTGGCGCCGTGGCTACGGGGTTGGCGCCGTCGAGCGGCCCAGCACCGTGGTGCCCGGCGCGGGCGAGCGCCACAGCTCGTGGAAGCCGACGCGGTCGTAGAACGCCCGCGCGCCGGTGTTGGACGTCGCCATCTCCAGGTGCACCCGCGCGACCCCCTTCGCGTGCAGCGCCGCGAAGAGCGCGGTGATCAGCTTCCGGCCGTAGCCCGCGCCCTGGTGGCCGGGCAGCAGGTCGATGTGCAGGTGGGCGGGGTAGTCGGCCAGCTCGGGCCGGACCATCCGCTCCGGGTGGTGCAGCAGCAGGGCCATCCGTTCCGCAGGCGTCGACGGCGGGCCGACCGGCAACGGGTAGCGGTCGGCGACCGTCGGCAGCCACTCCGCCGCGAAGCGCCGCGCGAACGTTGCGGTGTCGGCGGCGCCCAGCACGTAGCCGGCCACCGTGCCCTCGTGGTCGACGACGAACGCGAGGTCGGGCTCCAGCTCCACGTAGGGCAGGGCGAAGATCGCCGGCAGGATCTGTGGATCCGGGTAGACCGGGGTCGCGTCCACACCCCCGTCGCCGGTGCGGATGCAGATGTCGGCCACTGCCGCCCGGTCGGCAGGCCGGTACGGGCGGATCAGGGAATCGGACACACCTCGCAGTCTGCCTCGGCCGTCACTCCAGGCCGTTGTCGCCTCCGGGGTTGCGGGCGATGCTCGCCAGCGTGTCGAGCGCGGCCGCCAGCACCGGCACGGGCGGCACCGAGACGGCCAGCCGCACCGCGTTGGGCGCGCGCCCGGCACCCACGGTGAACGCCGCGGCGGGCGTGATCGCGATCCCGCGCCGCGCGGCGGCTGCCACGAACGTCTCCGCCCGCCACGGCGCCGGCAGCTCCCACCAGCAGTGGTAGGCAGCCGGGTCGGCGTGCACCGCGAAGCCGGCCAGCCGCTCGCGCACCACCTGCTGCCGGACGGCGGCGTCGGCGTGCTTGGCCCGCTCGACGAGCTGCAGCGTGCCGTCCGCCACCCACCGCATCGTCGCTTCGATGGCGAACGCGGACGCCGTCCAGCCGCCGGTGCGCAGCGCGGCCGCCATCCGTTCGACCATCGCGAGCGGCGGCACCACGAAGCCGACGGTGAGCCCGGGTGCGACGCGCTTCGAGAGGCTGTCCACCACGATCGTCCGTTCCGGGACCAGCGCCGCCAGCGGCGCGGGCGCGTCCGCGCGGAGGAACGCGTAGATCGTGTCCTCGATCACCGGCAGGTCCAGATCGGTCAGCACGCGTGCGAGCGCGGCACGGCGCTGCACCGGCATCGTCACGCCGAGCGGGTTGTGCAGGGTCGGCTGCAGGTAGACCGCGCGCAGTGGCCCGGCGGCCGCCAGCGCATCCGGGCGCAGCCCGTCGGCGTCCATCGGTATCGGCACGAGCTCCACCCCGAGCCGCGCCGCGACGCCCTGCACCACCGGGTACGTCATGGCCTCGACGCCGAGCCGCCCCCCGATCGGGACGAGCGCCGCGATCGTCGCGGCGATGCCCTGGCGCCCGTTGCCGGCGAAGAGGATCTGGCTCGGATCGGGCGTCCAGCCCTGCCGGGTGAGCGCCGTGGCGGCGACGGCCCGGGCCGCGGGCGTCCCCGACGGGCGGGGACCCACCAGCGCGGCCGCCAGCGCGTCCGCGCGCAGGAGGCCTTCCAGCGAGCGGGCCAGCAGGCCGGCCTGTTGCGGCAGCACCGGGAAGTTCAGCTCGAGATCGATGCGCGACGCCGCAGGCTCCGCGATGGCCGCCGCGGGATTGTGCCGCCCGGCCCTGACGAAGGTGCCGCGCCCGACCTCGCCGACGGCGAGCCCGCGGCGTACCAGCTCACCGAAGACCCGGGACGCGGTGGAGACGGCGACGCCGTGGTCGCGCGCGAACCGGCGCTGGGTGGGCAGCCGATCGCCCGGGCCGAGCCGACCGGATTCGATGTCGGCGGCCACGGCATCGGCCAGCGCCCGGAAGTCGTCCACGATTGCTCCGAGTTAATTGTCAGTATTGAACCGACACGATGCACCGCGCATCATCGAGGAGTCAACCCCCGAGGAGGCCCCCATGCAGACCTTGGAGCTCGACTCCACCACCCTCGCGTTCGACGACGTCGGTCCGGACGTCGCGACGCCGCTGCTGCTCGTGCACGGGCACCCGTTCGATCGGACCATGTGGCACCCGCAGCTCGCCCGCCTCGGCGAAAGCCACCGCGTCATCGCCCCCGACCTGCACGGATACGGCGCCAGCCCGGGGGCCGTCGCGCACTGGTCCGCGTTCGCCGACGAGCTGGCCGGGCTGCTCGACGCGCTGCGCATCGAGCGGGCGGTGGTCGCCGGGCTGTCGATGGGCGGGCAGATCGCGCTCGACCTGCAGTGGCGATACCCCTCTCGGGTGGCCGGACTGTTGCTGGCCGACACCACTGCGGCGGCCGAGCCGGATCCATCCGTCCGGCGAGCCGCGGCCGACCGATTGCTCCGAGAGGGCATGGACCCGTACGCGGTGGAGTCGCTCTACGGGATGGTCAGCCCGAACTCCCCTGCCCGCGTCGCCGAGCACGTGCTGGCGATGATGCGCGGCACCGACCCGGTGGGCGCCGCGGCGGCACAGCGCGCCCGTGCCGACCGGCCCGACTACCGAGCGAGCCTCGCCGCGATCACGGTGCCCGCGACCGTAGTGGTGGGAACCGCGGACAGGTTCACCCCGATCAGCGACGCTCAGGTGCTCGCCGCCGGGATCCCGGACGCCGAGCTCGTCGTGATCGAGGGCGCGGCACACATGCCCAACCTGGAGCAGCCCGCGGTGTTCGACGCCGCACTGGAGCGCCTGCTGTCTCGCGTGGCAGCCGTCGAGAACGACGTTGTCATGATCGAAAGGGCCTGTTGATCATGGCAACGTCGTTCTCGACGGGGCTCAGCGGGCGAGTACGGCGGCCAGAACGCGGCGCAGGTCAGCCTCGGGGTCGGCCGTGAGGGTGTGCGAACGCCACGCCACGTGCGCGTCGGGGCGGACGAGCACGCAGCCGTCCTCCTCGACCTCGCGAGCGCGGGCCCAGTCCTCGTAGAGGTCGATGTGCTCGCGACCTGGCCCGATCACATGCGCGACGAGCTCGACGCCCAGCTCGGCAGCCACCGTTGCCGCGGCCGCGGCCCACTGCTCGCCGCTGATGCCGGTGAGCAGGCAGAACCGGCCCTTGCCCGCCAGGTCGTGGGTGGACACGCGCTGCCCGCCGCGGCCGAGCCAGACGTGGGGCAGCCGCGCCCCCGGCCACGTCGTCGGGTGGTAGTAGAGCTCGGCGTCGCGGGTGTACGCGGGCTCGGGCGTCCCGTCCGGCACCACCGCGCCGGACGAGTAGCGCTGCCCCAGCTCGACGCCGTGCGCGTTGAACTCGTAGTTCTTCAGCTCCAACGCCGCGCGCAGCGCCGCCCGCTGCCCGGCCGCCTCCGGCGTGTTCGCCGCACGCTCGGCGATGTGCTTCTGCATGAGCTCCGGATCGGTCTCGCCGATGAGGCCGAGCGCGTCGAAGATCGGCCCGAACTCCTCGATGCTCTTGTTGGCCCGCAGCACGATCTGCTTGCCGACGGGCGCGCGCTCGGCGTCGTAGGAGTCGAGCAGCGCCTCGCCCGCGGTGCCGCGCAGCACGTAGGCGAGCTTCCACGCCAGGTTGTAGGAGTCCTGGATCGACGTGTTGGAGCCCAGCCCGTTCGACGGCGGGTGGCGGTGCACGGCGTCACCCATGCAGAACACGCGCCCGGAGCGGTAGCGCGTGGCGTACATCTTGTTGTTGCCCCACAGCGACGTCGACCGGATCGTGACGGCGACGTCCGGGTCGCCCACCAGCTCATGGACGATCTTGGTGGCCATCTCGTCGTCGACCGCGGGCGGCGGCTGGTTGATGTCGTAGCCCCAGACGATCAGCCACTCGTTCCACGGCCGGACCATCCGGACCAGGCCGAGCCCGATCCCGCCGATGTCGGCGCCCGGCTGCAGGATCCAGTACAGGACGCTCGGCCGGTGCTCCACGAGGTGCGAGAGGTCGGCGTGGAACACGATGTTCATCGAGCCGGCGAGGTCCATCTCGCCCTCGAACGGCAGCCCGATGTCGGCGGCCACGGCGCTGCGGCCGCCGTCGGCGCCGATCACGTACTTGGCCCGGATCGCGTACTCGTGGCCGGTGACGCGGTCGCGCACCGTGACGTCGACGCCGTCGGCGTCCTGCACCAGCCCGACGTACTCGGTGTCGAACCGGATCCGGCTGCCGCGCGACGCCGCGTGGCCGATGACGATCGGCTCCAGCAGCGTCTGCGGGATGTCGCAGTTGGGCGAGGGGCTGGCCAGCGTGTAGTCGGCCTCCCGCGCCGGGTGCGTGCCCCAGGTCCGGACGCGGCCGATCTCGTCGCCCACGAGGCTGGTGCAGAACACCGTCTCCCCCATCAGCGAGTGCTCGGTGCCCTGTGCGAGCACGTCCTCCTCGATGCCGAGGTCGCGGAAGATCTCCACCGTGCGCTGGTTGGTGATGTGCGCCCGCGGCGTGTTGGCCGTCCAGCGGTACTTCGTGATCACCATGTGGTCGACGCCGAGGGTCGACAGCGCCAGCGCGGCACCGCCACCCGCCGGTCCGCTGCCGATGACCAGCACGTCGGTCTCGAGGTCGGTCGCAGATGCGGTCACAGCTTCTCCAGCACGATGTCGAAGGCGACGGACGCCCACCCGGAATCGAGCTCTCGGCCGTCGGGCGCGGTGCCCGGGCCGTGCTCGGCGAAGTCGACGACGAGGCTCGGCTTGACGCCGAACACCGCGTCGCGGTCGAGGTAGGTGTCGCTCGAGTCGAAGATGTGCGTGATCACCGTGCGGTGACCGGGTGCGCTGACCTTGAAGTGCAGGTGGGCCGGGCGCATCGGGCCGCGGCCGGTGGCGTGCAGGAGATCACCGACCGGACCGTCCTCGGGGATCGGGTACGCCGAGGGCCGCACCGACCAGAACCGGTACTCACCACCCGTGCCGGAGCTGAGCCAGCCGCGTCCGGCCAGCTTGTCGCCCGCGTACTGGACGTCGTAGAAGCCGTCCTCGTCGGCCTCCCAGACCTCGATGCGGGCGCCTGCGATCGGCGAACCGTCGGTGGCGGTGACGCTGCCCGACACCCAGCAGGGCCGCCCCTTGACACCGACCGCGATGTCGCCACCCAGCGCCACCTCGGGCGCGTCGTCGACGAAGAACGGACCGAACACCGTGGACTCGGTGGCGTTCGCCGTGGTGGGCGCGTTGATCCCGACGGTGAGCATCGAGAGCCCCAGCACGTCGGAGAGCAGGATGAACTCCTGGCGCTTGGCGTCGGTGATGTGCCCGACGCGGGTCAGGAAGTCGATCCCGGCCTCCCACTCCTCCTGCGTCAGCGCGATGTCGCGGGCGAAGGCGTGCAGGTGCCGCGTCAGGCTCGTCACGATCTCGCGCAGCCGATCGTCCTTCGTCTCCGCGAAGCTCGCGACGACCTCGTCGGTCACGGCCTGCAGGCGGTCCTCCGTCATGCGTCCTCCCCTGCCCATGCGGCCGTGACCAGCCGCAGCAACGCCCCGTCGCCGACCGGCACGGGGTTGTCCTTCGGGACGGCGGGTTCGGCGAGCGCCGCCACCTCGGCCAGCTGCTCCTCGCGCAGGCCCAGCTCGCGCAGGCCGCGCGGGATGCGGAGATCGGCCGCCAGCGCCCGCAGCCCGGCCACCGGATCGTCGACGCCGAGCGCGCGGGCCACCCGGGCCGCGGCCTCCGGCGCACCGGGCGCGTTGAACGCCAGCACGTGCGGCAGCAGGACCGCGTGCGTGCGCGCGTGCGGCAGTCCCAGGCCGCCCAGCACGTGCGCGAGCTTGTGGTGCAGCCCCGAGCCCGTCACAGCGAACGCCGACGCCGCGAGCCAGCCCCCGCGCAGCAGCGGCTCGGGATCACCGGCCCGCAGCCCGACCGCCAGCGCGGCGATGCCCTCCTCGGCGATCACGCTGCTCACCGGGTTGTGTCCGGGCGCCCACAGCGCCTCGACGCCGTGCGCCATCGCGTTCAGGCCGCTCGCCGTGGCCAGCTCGGACGGCAACGACGCCGTCAGCTCCGGGTCGTAGACGACGACGCGGGGCAACACCGCGAGGTCGACGCCGGTGGTCTTGCGGTCACCCTCGGTCAGGCCCCAGATCGGGGTGACCTCGGAACCGGAGTACGTGGTGGGCACCGCGATGATCGGGATGCGGGCGGTCAGCGCCACTGCCTTCGCGGCGCCGATCGTCGACCCGCCGCCGATGCAGAGCACCGCATCGGCCTGCGACCGGGCGGCCAGCTCACGGGCGGCCTGCGCGGTAGCGATCGGGACGTGCTCGCGCACCGCGGTGAACGTGGCGGCGACGCTCCCGGCGAACGGGGCGACGATCTCGCGCACCCGCTCGGCGTCGCGTTCGGAGGCGACCAGCAGCACCCGGGTGCTGCCCAGCCGCTGCACCTCCGCCGCGAGCCGGGTGCGGGCCGCGCCCGCGCCGAACAGGATCCGCGCGGGCAGCGCTTCGTAGGTGAAGTCCAACACCAGGCCTCCTCGATGAGCCTGTTCACCGTCGCGTACCGGGAGCCATTCGTCCAATACCGGTTTCGAAGCCGAGTCATACGATGAACCATGGACCTGAGGCAGCTGCGCTACTTCCTCGCCGTCGCCGAGGAGCGTTCCGTGACGCGGGCGGCCACCCGGCTGCACCTCACCCAGCCACCGCTCTCGGCCCAGCTGGCACGGCTGGAGCACGAGTTGGGGGTGGCGCTGTTCGTCCGGCATCGGCGCGGAGTGGATCTCACCGAGGCCGGCCGCCAGCTCGTCGACCACGCGCGCAAGCTGCTCACCGACGTCGACGCCGCGGCCGACGCGGTGCGCCACACCGGGCAGGGCCGCCGCGGGCAGCTCACGCTCGCGTTCGTGCCCGCCGTCGCCTGGTCGGTGCTGCCGCCCCTGCTGCGCGCGTTCCACGCCGGATCGTCGGACGTCGACCTGCGGTTCCTGGAAGCCGGGACGGATGCCGTCGCGGAGCACGTGCGGGCCGGGCGGGCCGACGTCGGGCTGGTGCACCTCCCGCCGGGCGGCGCCGCCTCCGGCGTCGGTCCCGATCTCGACGTGGCCGTGGTGCGGCGCGAGCCGCTGGTGGCGGTGCTGCCTGCCGACCGCGACGCGCCCGAGCGCATCGACCTGGCGACGCTCGCGAACGAGCCGTTCCTCGGCCCGGCCCGCGAGGTGTGGGGCGGGCTGGGCACGCACCTCGTCGGGGCCTGCCGGCTCTCGGGCTTCGAGCCGCGGCTGCGCGAGGTCGACCTCGTGCAGACGGCCGTCGCGCTCGTGGGTGCCGGGCTCGGGGTGTCGGTGCTGCCCGCGTCGGTGCAGCGGCTGTGCGGACCGGACGCGGTGACGCGGACGCTGACCCGCCACGTCCCCGTCGTCGAGACGGGGGTGCTGCGCCGCCGCGCCGACGCCCCGAGCCCCCCGGTGCAGCGGTTCCTGCGGCTGGCCCTCGACACCCCCGAACCCGATGCGCTGGGCCCCGCCTACGCCCGCCCCACCCCGTCGAGAACGCACTTACGGTGATCATCAGGCCCTGTGGATCATCGTAAGTGCGCTGGCCGTGCTCGCCGTCCTGCTGGCGCCGTGCAGCGAGGCCGACGCCTTCGTCGTCGCGTCGCTCTCGGCGCTGCCGCTGCTGCCCCGGCCACGTTCGCCGTCGCGATCACGCGCGCCGTCGCGGCCGGACTGGTGATCCTGTGACACTGCTGTGGTGGAGATCCCGTGGACCGACGGTGACTGGCTCAACCCCCCTCCGGCGACCCGCCCCGACGGCGACCACCTGCTGGTCACCGCGGCCCGCGGCAGCGACTTCTGGCGCACCACGGCCTACGGCTTCGTGCACGACACCGGTCACGCGCTGCTGGTGGACCTGCCCGACGGCAGCGCGGTCGAGGTCGCGTTCCTGCTCGACTTCGACGGCACGTTCGACCAGGCAGGCGTGTTCGTGGTGGCGGCACCGGACCGGTGGATCAAGGCCGCGGTCGAGTTCAGCGACGGAGCGCCCCAGGTCGGCGCCGTCGTCACCCGCGGGGTGTCGGACTGGTCGGTCGCGCCGGTCCCGGAGTGGTCCGGCCGCGTCGTCACGATCCGCACGAGCCGCTCGGGTGATGCGCTCACCGTCCGGGCCCGGGTGGACGGCGAGCCGTGGCGCCTCGTGCGCGTCGCCCCCATCGACCCGGAAGCGGCGCTGCGGGCCGGGCCGCTGCTGGCCGCCCCTAAACGCGACGGCCTCGTCGTGCGCTTCACCCGCTTCGACCGCGGCCCCGCCGACGCGGCACTGCACTGATCCAGGGGCACCCGCTGCGCGACCGCAACCGCACCCGGGCGACGTCGTGACCGGCAGCGCGACGGCGGCAGCGCACTACGTACCCTCGCTGACGATCAGCGGTGTCGAAACCGTCGCGCGCCCACCGACCCCTACGAGTATGAGATTTCCATGACGCAGGACATTGCCCGCCAGGACGAGCTCATGCAGGCGATCGGTGGCGCGCTGCTGGACGCCACCCCGGACGGCTGGCGCCGCATCGACCTGCTCGTGAAGATCGCTGCCGGGGTGGTCGACTCGACGTTGGCCGTCTACCTGGCCGACGGGTCCACCGCGCAGGTCGTGCCGCCCACCTCGGTCGCTCCCGCGTTCGTCGAGCTCCGCAGGCTCACCTACCGGCCCGGCCGGGGCGCGTGGTTCGCCGCCCGCCTCTCGATCGACCCGCCGGGCTCGGTCGCCATCAGCTACAACGCCGACCACGACCCGCACTGGTCCCCGCCGCTCGACGGCTCCTACTGGCGGCGCGACCTCGAGAACCACCCCCGCGCCGCGGAGTTCGTGCCGCCGTGGCTGCGCACGATCCTCGAGCAGCAGCCCGCATGACGGTCCCGCCACCGCGGCTCGACCAGCGCGGCCAGGCCGCGGTGCTGGAGTCGCTCACCGCCCTGCTCGTGCACTCCCTGCACGGCGACTGGAGCCTGCTGACCCTCGACGTCCGCGCCAACAGGCCCGCCTCGACGCGTTCGGGGTGGCACCGTTCGAGTACGGGATCATCGAGCCGAAGCCGGACGCGCTGGTGATCGAGCCGGCACCCGGCAGCGCGAACGGCTGGCAGGTGCAGTTCTGGGACGCCGACCGGGGGCCGAGCGGGCGTCCCACGGTCTTCCCGAACGCCGCCGCAGCGGCCAAGGTGATGCTGGGCGAGCTGCTGTGGATCGACCGCCACGACGCGGCCCGGCGCCGCGCCGGCTCCTGATCAGTCCACGACGAACAGCCGGGCCCCCACCGCCGTGCGCGAGCGGTGGGCCTCGGCACCGTCGGCCACCTGGTAGCTGGTGCCGGGCGTCAGCACCGACTCCAGGCCGTCGTCGAGCTCGGTGACCAGCTCACCGTCGAGGCACAGCAGGATGTGGCCCTTCGAGCACCAGTGGTCGGCGAGGTAGCCGGGTGAGTACTCGACCATCCGGACGCGAACGTCACCGAACGTCGCGGTGCGCCACGTCGCCGTGCCGGTCGCACCGGCGTGCGACGTCGGCTCGATCGTCGCCCAGTCGGTGGTGCCGAAGGGGATCTCGGACATCTTCACGTTTCCTCCGGGGGACAACGGTGCCGGTCGGGGCGCTCGTCAGGGGGTGGCGCGGCGCAGGAAGAGGTAACCGGCGCCTCCCGCCAGCACCACGATGACCCACGGGTAACCGGCGAACAGCGCGAGCGGCGACGAGCCGGCGAAGAACGACCCGACCGCGGGCCACCACCGCTGCCAGCTGATCACGACGACCAGCAGCGCCAGCAGCACACCGAAGCTCAGACCCATGACGAAGACACCGGGTTGGCCCCACCGCTTGAACACGACACCGGCGAACACGAAGATCGCCGACAGCGCGATGAAGGGCACCGTGAAGGTGACCCACTGCGCGATCAGGTTGTCCTGGTGCATGAAGCCGACCTGGAAGAACGACAAGCGCAGGCCCCAGCCGTCGGTGGCGCGCTCCACCAGCGCGAGCAGCGTCAGCCCGAGCCCGAACAGCATGGCCTGCACGACCGCGACGAGCGCCGTGCCCGCGTAGAACGCCCGGCGGGTGATGCTGATGCCGAGCGCGAACGGGAACAGCTGCGTGATCGTCTGCAGGTGGGTGACGGCGGAGATGATGTAGATCGACACCACGGCCCCGGTGACCCGGGCCTGCGTCGGCGGCCCGTCGCTGAGCACGGCGAACACCACGATGTTGATGAGGAACGTGCCGGCGAGGATCCCGAACGGCCAGGCGATCAGCGCCTGCCAGTTCACCGTCTGGATGCGCGCGACGTCGACGATCCGCCGCAGCGGGGTCTTGCGCGGCACCGCGGGTGCCTCGATCGTGTACGCGCTCATCGGCGTCCTCCGTCCGCTGTGCCGACCGCGACCGGCCGACCGTTGTGGGCTGTTTCACGCTGGGTGGTGCGGACGACGAGCTGCTGCAGCGACACCGGCTCGAACTCGAGGCCACCACCGGCGGCCGGTTCGGGCACACCCGCGACCGTGACGCGCAGGAACCCGCCCAGCTGCTCCCGGTGCAGTTCGTCGCGGCCCGCGACGAACGCCTCGACGGCGCCTGCCGGCCCGGACACGGTGACCGCTTGGTGGCGCAGCGTGTCGGCGTTCTCGTCGATGATGATGCGACCCTTGTCGATCACGACGACGTGTTCGATGAGGTCGCTGACCTCGTCGATCAGGTGCGTGGAGAGCACCACGGTGCGCGGGTGCTCGGCGTAGTCGGCCAGCAGCCGGTCGTAGAACAGCTGCCGCGCAACGGCGTCGAGGCCCAGGTAGGGCTCGTCGAAGAACGTGAGCGGGGCGCGCGAGGCCAGCCCGATGATCACCCCGACGGCCGACAGCATGCCGCGCGACAGCTTCTTGATCGTGCGGTTGGCCGGGAGGCCGAAGTCGGCCACCAGCTGCGCGGCGAACGCGGCGTCCCAGTGCGGGTACACGATCTCCGCGGCCCGCAATGCGTGCCGCACCTTGAAGTTGTCGGGGTAGCGCTGGCTCTCCTTGATGAAGCAGACCCGCGACAGCACGTCGGCGTTCTCGTACGGGTGCTGCCCGAAGACCTCGACGGTGCCTGAGCTCTCGAAACCCTGCGCCGTGAGGATCTGCATGATCGTGGTCTTGCCGGCGCCGTTGCGCCCGAGCAGTCCGTGGATCGTGTTCTCGGCGAGCTCGAGGCTCACCCCGTCGAGCGCCATGACGTCGCCGTAGCGCTTCGACACCCCCGCCATCCTGATGACGTTCATTCCGCCTCCCCCGAGACATCGATCATCTTCTTGAGCTGCTCGGCGTCGATGCCGAGCTTGTGCGCCTCCGCCAGCAGCGGGGCGAGGAACTGCCGCGCGAAGTCCTCGCGCCTGCGTTCCAGCAGCAGCGTGCGTGCGCCGGCTGCGACGAACATCCCGATCCCTCGTCTCTTGTAGAGGACGCCGTCGACCACGAGCTGGTTGACGCCCTTGGCTGCGGTTGCCGGGTTGATCCGGTGGAAGGCGGCCAGCTCGTTGGTGGAGGGCACCTGCGCCTCCTCGGCGAGCGAGCCGTCGACGATCGAGCTCTCGATCTGCTCGGCGATCTGCAGGAAGAGCGGCCGCCCGTCGTCCTTCACGCCGACCACCGGCAGCTCCGGTCCGTCGGTTCGTTACTCATGTAGGTAACCATGCAACCGAACCGGCCGGAAGTCAAGCCGACGACGGCCCCGATCGTCCTGTGCCTGGTCGTGGGCGTCCCGTCGGTGCTGGGCATCCTCTTCCCGCCACGTTCGCCCTCGCCGCGAGCCTGGCCGGTTTCGCGTTGCTGAGCCGATCAGCTACGCCTGCCCGGTTGCTGGCGGTGGCGATGGTCGCGGTGGCGGTCGTGCTGTTCGGTGCCGTGCTGGCCCTCCCGGCAGGCGCCCGGCTCGCACACCCCGTCAGCGCCGCAGGTCGACCCGCCAGATGACGGCGGCGGCCGCGCAGGCCAGTGCCAGCCCGAGCCCGACGTCGAGAACGGGGAGCTGCCCTTCCGCCACTGTCAGCGTCCGGGCCGCGGCACCGACCGGAGGCAGCAGCGGCTGCACCGCCGTGATCACGACGACGGTGACGGCGATGCAGAACGACCAGCCGATCCGGCGCACGAGCGGCCGGGCGCACAGCAGGCCGACCGCCGTGCCGGTGGCGGCGGCGGCGAGATGGGCGAGCGCGCCGTGCAGCAGCAACGGCGGCGGGTAGGAGTAGTGGGTGGTGACCACCGGCCAGACCACGGCCATCGCCGCGAGCACGACGTCGCCGACGAGCGCCACCAGCAGGGATCCGGCGGCCACCGCCCCGGGCCCACCGGCCGACGCCATGGTGACGGTGCGCTGGACGGGATCCTCGGTGTTGGCGACGATGAGCCCGAACCACGCCGCGGTCGGGTAGATCGCCAGCACCGACGCGGCCCATGGAGCCGGTGGGGCGCCCGGATCGCCGCCGAAGAGCACGGCCAGCACGGCGCCGAAGACGATCAGCGGGAGCAGGAACCGCTGGGACCGCAGCACGTCGGCGCCGAGGTAGGCCGCCACGGACAGCGCCCTGCCGATCCGTCCCCGCGTCGTGTTCACGACGCGCTCTCCCGCCACACACCGAGCACCGAGCAGCCGCCGGCGAGCGCCGCGGCCAGCAGCGCGTCGCCGCGATCCGCGGGCACGCGCACCGTCAACCGGCCGGGCCCGAACCAGGACTCGCCCACCGGCGGCAGCCCGCGCAGCGCGTCGGCAGGAGCACCCGGGCAGCGCAGCTCGATCACGGAATGTCCCGGATCGCGACGCCCGGCCATCACGTCGGCCGTCAGCACACCGGCGGCCATGCGCATCACGAGCGCGCCCGGCAGCCCGTCGGCCCGGCCGCCGTGATCGGTGACGATGATCATGGCTCCCCGGGCGGCCTCCGCGGCCAGCCGGTGATCGAGCGCCGCGGCCGCACGCACGTCGAGCGCCGTCCACGGCTCGTCGAGCACGAGCAGCGCTGGCCGGCAGCTCAGCGCCTGGGTGAGCCCGACCTTCTGGGCGTTGCCGGTGGACAGCTGCGACACCGGCGCGCCGAGCACCCCGGTGAAGCCCAGCTCCTCCAGCAACGACGTGGTGTCGGCGTCGGGGACGCCGTGCACCGCGGCCATCCGGCGCAGGTACGCGCCCGCCGGCATCCGCGTGGACGCCGGGAACTGGCCGGGCAGGAACCCGACCACCGGCGGGCGTCCCGTGACCGCGCCCGCGCTGGGTGCGGAGCAGCCCGCGACGATCCGCAGCAGCGTCGACTTCCCGGAGCCGTTGGTGCCCACGACCGCGACCGGGCGACCCGGTGCCAGCTCCAGATCGATCCCGGCCAGCACCTCGCCGGGACCTCGGTACGACTTGCGCACCCCCTCGAGCCGGATCACCTCAGCATCGTGCCGCATCTCCGGAGGCCGACGGCAGCAGCCCCGCGGCGGAACCACGCGCGGTCGATTCCCGCGCCGATCGGGCGCAGGATGGTGGCATGGCCATTGATCCCACCGGGGCGGACATGAAGGCGTTCCTCACCGCAGGCCCCGACCAGCCCATCGTCATGCTCAACCTGCTGCGCTTCGCCGAGGGCGGAGCCGAGCGCTACGACGCCTACATCGCCCACTTCCGACCGTACGCGGAGAAGGTGGGAGCGCAGGTCCTGTACTACGGCCACGGCGCGGCCCCGATCGTCGCCGAGCCGGGCCAGGAGTGGGACGCCGTGCTGTTGGTGAGCTACCCGACGCGGCGCGCGTTCTCCGACATGGTGCGCGACCCGGGCTACCAGCAGGGCACCCACCTGCGCAGCGAGGCGCTGACGGAGGCCGTGCTGCAGCCGACCGTTGCGCGGTAGTGCTCCGGGTGGCAGGACTGAATCCGGCGGTCATACGGTTCTGGGGAGAGGCCCCGGCCGGCGGGGCCACACGGCGAAGGAGCAACCGGACACATGTCCCGTAACCCCTATGACGAGCTTCCCGACGTCCCGACGTTCACCGTCTCCAGCACGGACGTCAGTGACGGCGCCACCCTGCCCACCGCCCAGATCAGCGGCATCTTCGGCGCCGGCGGCGAGGACGTCTCCCCGCAGCTAACCTGGAGCGGCTTCCCCGAGGGCACGAAGTCGTTCGTGGTCACCGTCTACGACCCGGACGCCCCGACCGCCGCAGGCTTCTGGCACTGGGCCGTCGTCGACATCCCCGCCTCGGTCACCTCGCTGGCCACCGGCGCGGGCGACGAGAAGGGCTCCGGGCTCCCCGACGGCGCCTTCCAGCTCGCGAACGACGCCGGTCTCAAGCAGTACCTGGGCGCCGCCCCGCCCGCGGGCCACGGCCCGCACCGCTACTTCACGGCCGTGCACGCCGTCGACGTGGAGAGCCTGGGCATCCCCGACGGCGCCACCCCGGCGTTCCTCGGCTTCAACCTGTTCAGCCACACCCTGGCCCGTGCCGTGATCGTGCCGGTCTACGAGAACAAGGGCTGACGATCCTTCCGTGACGCTCGACCACTCGAACCTCAGCGGCCGCCCGCCCGGCCGGTTCGTCGCGCTGGCATCCCGGCTGCTGCCGGGCGTCCGCGAGGTCCAGGAGCAGATCGAGCCGTACGCGCTGGCGTGGCAGCGCCACAACCGCGAGGCGCTGGCCGGCACCGGGCCGCTGTGGGTGGCGCTGGGCGACTCGATGACGATCGGGGTCGGCGCGTCCGCGTACGACCGCGGCTGGGTCGGCCTGCTCGCCGCGCGGAAGCCGGGATGGCGGGTGGTCAACCTCGCGATCAGCGGCGGTCGGGTTCGTGACGTGCCGCCGACCACTTCCACCCCGACGAGGCCGGGTACGCGGGCATGGCCGACGTCTTCGGGGCCGCCGTCGGGTGACCGGCTCGTCCGGTCGGGTGTCGAACCGGATCGATGCCGCGAACGTGACCGTTGTGGGCGGTCCGGGCCGTAGGGTTCTCCGGCTGCCACCAGTGCGGGCGGCAGGAGGCGTTCGGTCGATGGCGATGATCCACATCAGGCTCCTCGGCGGGTTCGAGGTGGCCGTCGACACCGTCCCGGTCCCTGCGGGCAACTGGAGTCGCCGGCACGCCGCCGCGCTCGTGAAGGTGCTCGCGATCGCGCCGGGCAGGCGGTTGCACCGGGAACAGGTGATCGACCTCGTCTGGCCGGACGACACCGTGGGCGAGGCCGTCCCGAAACTCCACAAGGCGGCGCACTTCGCCCGCCGCGCCATCGACGTGACCAACGCTGTGGTGCTGCGCGGCGACAACGTCATGCTCACCCCCGAGGTCGAGACCACCATCGACGTCGACCGGTTCGAGGACCTCGCGCGGCAGGCGCTGGGCACCGAGGACGCGGCACTGGCCCGGGAGGCCATCGCGGCCTACCGCGGCGAGCTGCTCCCCGAGGACCGCTACGAGCCGTGGGCGGAGAAGCGCCGGGACCAGCTGCAGCTGCGCTACCTGGAGCTGCTGCGGTTCGACGGCGACTGGGAGAAGGTCGTCGAGCTCGACCCGGGTGACGAGGCGGCCCACCTCGCCCTCATGCGACTGCACGCCGCGAAGGGCGACCGGCACGCCGCGCTGCGCCAGTTCGAGCGCATGGACCGCGCGCTGCGCCGCGAGCTCGGGGTGGCACCCGGCAGCGACGCGGTGACCCTGCGCGACCGGCTCCGGACCGGACTCGATGCCGGCCCCCCGGCCGAGCCCCGCCACGACACCGCGCTGATCGGGCGCGACGCGGAGCTCGCAGCCGCGGAGCGGGCCCTGACCGCCGCGGCGGCGGGGCACAGCGCGACGTTGCTGCTGACCGGGCCGGCGGGCGTCGGCAAGTCGGCACTGCTCGCCGCGATCACGGCGAGCGCGACACGGCGCGGCTTCCGGATCGGCCACGGCATGTCCGCGCCGGTCGAGGGCTCGTGGCCCTACGCGCCGGTGGTCGAGGCGCTGGCCGACCTGTGCCGCAGCCACCCCGGGCTGCTCGACGGGCTGGCGGTCCGATACCGCGAGGAGATCGACCGGGCACTGGCAGGAGCCGAGCTGGCCTGGACCGGCGAGGGCACCCACCAGCGGCTGTTCGTCGCGGCGGCCGAGCTCGTGCGGCTCGCATCGGCCACCACGCCGCTGCTGCTCACGATCGACGACGTGCACGACGCCGACGACGCGAGCCTCCGGCTGCTGCACTACATCGCGCGGTCCACCCGCGACCGCCACATCTGCATCACCATCACGCACCGGCCGGCGCCGCTCGCGGGCACACTGGCCGAGACCCGCCGAAGCCTGCTCGACCGTCACGGCGCGACCGAGGTCGCGTTGGGACCGCTCGACAGCGCCGGCGTGGCCGCGCTCGTGCGCCGCCACGTCGAGGAACCCGACGCCGGGCTGCTGGAGCAGATCGCGACGTTGGGTCGCGGCATCCCGTTCGCCGTGGCCGAGCTCGCCCGCAACGCCGCGGGCGAGCACCATGCACACGGCGCTGCCGGCACGGCCGGTTGGGTCCCCGCGCTCGACGCAACCATCCTCGGGGGCATCGAGCCCGCCACCCGCGAGGCGCTGCAACGGGTCGCGGTGGCGGGTGCGGCGTTCGACACCGACGAGTTCGTCGCGCTGTCGGGAATCGCGGAGGCCGACGCCTTCGACCATCTCGACGCGGCGCTGGCCGCCGAGGTCGTCGAGCCGTCCGCCACCGGCTACCGCTTCCGGCACGGCCTCGTCCGCGACGCGCTGCTCGACGCGATCCCGCCGCACCGGCGCCGCCGGATCCATCGCGACGCCGCCAGCAGGCTGATCGAGCTCGGCGCGTCGGCCGTCCGGATCGGGCACCACCTGCTGCACTCCGGAACGCCCGCAGGCGCCGTGCCCTACCTGCTGCGGGCCGCCGGCACCGAGGCCGCCGTGGGTGCTTATCGCGACGCGTTGGCGCTGGTGGAAGCGCTGCGCCCGCACGCGAACACCGTCGAGCGGGGCGTGGCGCTGGCGCTGCGGGCCGATCTGCTCAACGCGATCGGCGACCCGCTCGCCACGTCCGCCTACCGGGAGGCACTCGACGGCGCCGAACCGGCCGCGGCGCGGCGGCTGCGAGTGCGGCTCGCCCGCTGCGCGGTGATGGCGGGTGACGTCGACACCGCGAGCGCGGCGATCGCCGGCATCGAGACCGACGGTGGTGCGGAGGACGCCGACATCCTGCTGGCCCGCGGCAAGTGCGCCTACTTCCGCTCCGACTACGTGACGGCCCAGGCCGCTGCCGACGCCGCGCAGGAGCTGATCCTCGCCGGCGACCGCAACTGGGTGGTGCTCGACCTGGTGTCGCTGCAGGGCATGCTGGCGCACAGCACGGACAGCTGGTTCGACCGGATGCGCCTGGAACTGCGGCGCACGCGCGAGAACCCCGAGATCGCCAACGCGATCTTCGACGGTTACCTCTGCCCTGCCGAGTACATGCTCTACGGGCCGATGCCCTACGCGGAGGTCATCGAGCTCGCTCGCGACATGCGGACCACCGCCCGGCGCAGTGGGGCGGTGCGGGCGGAGGCGTTCGCGGCGGCGCTGATCGGTGAGGCCGCGTTCCTCTCCGGCGACCTCGCGCTGGCAGCCGTCGAACTCGCCGAGTCCGTCGACCTGCACCACGAGCTGGGGTCGGGCGCCGGCGAGGCGCACTCGTTGCAGCGCCTCTCTGAGGTGCATCTCGCCAAGGGCGATGCGGCCACGGCGACGGCGCTGTGCCGGCAGGCGTTCCCGCTGGCCCGCGGGTCGTACGTGGCGCGGCACCTGCTGCAGCGCATCTTCGGCACGATGATCCTCGCCGCTGCAGACCCTCAGGAGGCGCGTGCACTCGTCGACCGCGCCGAGGCAGCCGAGGGCTGGGACGACGTCTGCCTGTTCTGCTCGATCATGTTCTCGGTGCCGGCCACACTCGCGTGCGTCCGGGCAGGCGACCTCCCGGCGGCCCGGCGGCACCTGGCCGATGCCGAGCGGGCCACGGCGCTGTGGGCGGGCACGGCGTGGGAGGCGGCCACGTCGGAGGCCCAGGCCGTGGTCGCGATGGCCGACGGCGACCCGGACCGGGCCCGAACCCGGATGCGCGCCGCCGCCGAGCTGTTCCAGCGCACCGGCCAGCCGCTCGACGAGGCCCGCTGCCGGGCGGCGCTGGCGGCGTACTGACCCGCTGACCCCCCGTTGCAGGGATCAGGCCGGCGGCGCGAACAGCTCGAGCGCGATGTTGTCGGGGTCGCGGAACGACAGGCCGGAGCCGTACCCGGCGTCGACGATGCCGCCGTGTGCGATGCCCAGCTCGTCGAGGTGCGCGGCCCAGGCCACGAGCTCGTCGCGGCTCGCACAGCCGAAGGCGATGTGGTCCAGGCCCGGCCTGCGCTCGTCGAACGCCTTGTCCTCGGTCAGGTCCGGGAAGCCGTGCAGCCCCAGCAAGGTCGTGCCGAGCGGGTAGACGATGTGCCGGAACGGGCCGGTGTCCTCGTCGAGGACCGGCGCCACCCCGAGCACCCGCGTGTACCAGGCCTCGCTGACGGCGAGGTCGGACACGGTCACGGCGACGTGGGTGAGGGCCGGCATGGTCGGTGTAGCCACGGTGCAACTCCTGCGTTCGTGCGGATCGTTGATGGGCCCACCCTAGGAACGAGTCCTTCCCGGAACCTTCCCTCGCGCAGCGCGGCTGGGGAAGGTCGAGCGAACGGCACTCTCGTCCACCCGAACTGCACGAACGCGCCGTTCGCTCGGGAGATCCGCCCGTCAGGGCTGCGGGATCGCCATCACCGGTGGGCGCGGGCGCAGCCCGGCGTGCCGATGGTTCGCCTGCAGCTCGGCGATCACGTCGTCGCCGCGAGCCGCCATCTTGCTCGGCACCGTGTGCACGACGAGGATGTTCTCGATCATCATCGCCGAGCGGGTGTCGGCCGTGCGCTCGTAGTCGTCCGGGCTGAGGTGCCACTCCTTCGAGTCGATCTGCCACGCCATGCCGACGTCGTCGAACCACGCGTCGGGCATGGCGATGAACAGACCGTTGCGGTCGTAGAGCTTCGCGTTCCACATCGGGGCCGGCAGACCACTGCGGAGCACGAGCCGCCGGGCGTTCGCCTCGGCCACCGACCGCACCCCGTCGCTGATCTCCTCCAGCACCAGCCGCGGTAGCGCGCTGCCGCGTCCGCTGCCGGCGGCGAGCTCGGCGTTGAGCTGGGCAGGCGTGCACCGACCCCGCTGCACCACCTCGGCGAGCGCCGACCGGACCTCGTTGCGGTCGGAGGTCCGCCGGGTGAAGTCCAGCGCGACCCGCTGGATCGGCGCCAGCGGCCAGCGCCCGAGCTCGGCCACCGGCAGGTTCTCGGTGCGCTCGACGAGCACTCGGCCCGCACCGACGCGGCGACGGTCGGCCGGCACCAGCAGGTGCACCGGCCCCGACGGGCTCGGCATCCGTTCCATCCCGTGGGGCTGCAGCGCGTCGAGCCCGGTCAGGACGGCACCCGGTCCGGCGTAGAGCAATGCCGCTCGGCGGCGGTCGTCGCGAGTCGGCGGCCCGTTGTGCAGAGCGACGATGCCCGGCAGCAGCCGCCGCCACGGACCACCCGCGCGACATCGCGCGGCCACCGTGCTGCGGCCGATCCGGAGCTCCTCGAGATCGGTGACGCGGACGATGTGACTGCCGAGGAGGGGAGCGGGTTCATCGGGACGCAGGACTGCTGCTCGTCGAGCCATGCCCACGATGGTGCGACGTCCGGCCGTGGCGCCGTGCCCGGAAGGACAACCTGTGGACAACGGGGAGCCGATGTGGACAACTCCCCCACGAACGAACGGCGCGTTCGTCCACCCGAAGTGGACGAACGCGCCGTTCGTGCGGTCAGAGCGGGATCAGGCCGCGACGGCAGCCCGCTTGCGAAGGCTCGCCGGGACGTCGAAACGCTCCCCGAACTTCTCCTTGAACTCATCGGCCCGCGCCACGAAGCCCGCCACCCCACCGGGGTAGCCCTCGATGTACTGCACGACGCCGCCGGTCCAGGCCGGGAAGCCGATGCCGAAGATCGAGCCGATGTTGGCGTCGGGGATCGACGTCAGCACGCCCTCGTCGAAGCACTTCTGCGTCTCGAGCGCCTCCACGAACAGCATGCGCTCCGACAGCTCGTGCAGGTCGACGTCGTGGTTGGTGGCGCCGAGCTGCTCGCGCAGCCCCGGCCACAGCCCCGTGCGCTTGCCGTCGGCGTAGTCGTAGAAACCCGAGCCGCTGCTCTTGCCCTTGCGTCCGAACTCGTCGACGAGCCGGTCGATCACGATCTCCGACGGGTGCGCCTCCCAGGTGCCGCCCGCCGACTCGACGGCCGCGCGCGTCTCCTTTCGGATCTTCTGCGGCAGCGTGAGCGTGAGCTCGTCCATCAGCTGCAGCACCGGGGCCGGGTAGCCGGCCTGCGACGACGCCTGCTCGATCGTCTGGGGGTCGATGCCCTCGGCGATCATCGCGACGCCCTCGTTGATGAAGGTGCCGATCACGCGGCTGGTGAAGAAGCCGCGGCTGTCGTTGACGACGATCGGGGTCTTCTTCATCCCGATGGTGACGTCGAACGCCTTGGCCAGCGTCTCGTCGGACGTCCGCTCCCCGCGGATGATCTCCACGAGTGGCATCTTGTCGACCGGCGAGAAGAAGTGCAGGCCGATGAAGTCGCCCGGACGGTCGACGCCCGCGGCCAGCTCCGTGATGGGCAGCGTGGAGGTGTTGGAGCACAGCAGGGCGTCGGGCTCGATGAACTTGGCGGCCTCGGCGAACACCTCCTGCTTGAGCGCGACCGACTCGAACACGGCCTCGATGACGATGTCGCAGCCCGCGAGGTCGTTGTAGTCGGCGGTGGGCGTGATGCGCTCGAGCAGCGCCTCACCCTTCTCCAGCGTGGTCTTGCCGCGCTTGACGCCCTTCGCGACCAGGCTCTCGGAGTACGCCTTGCCCTTCTCGGCCGCCTCCAGCGAGACGTCCTTGAGCACGACCTCCCAGCCCGACAGCGCGCAGGTGTAGGCGATGCCCGCACCCATCATCCCGGCGCCGAGCACGGCCACCTTGCGCGGCGTGTACTTCTCGAACCCGTCGGGCCGCGAGCCGCCGCCGTTGATGTGCTGCAGGTCGAAGAAGAATGCCTTGGTCATGTTCTTCGAGACCTGGCCGGTGACGAGCTCCGCGAAGTAGCGGCCCTCGATGCGCAGCGCGGTGTCGAAGTCGACCTGCGCGCCCTCGACGACGGCCGCGAGGATGTTGCGCGGGGCCGGCATCGGGGCGCCCTTGAGCTGCTTGCGCAGGTTGGCCGGGAACGCCGGCAGCATCGCGGCGAGCTTCGGGTTGGACGGGGCGCCACCGGGGATCTTGTAGCCCGGCTTGTCCCACGGCTGCGCCGCATCGGGGTTGGCCGCGATCCACGCCTTGGCCTTCTCGAGCATCTCCTCGGGCGTGGCGGCGAGCTCGTCGATGATGCCGAGCTCGAGCGCCTTGTCCGGCTTGTGGCGCTGGCCCTGGGCCAGCACGTTCATGAAGCCGTTCATGATCCCGAGCATGCGGGTGATACGGGTGACGCCGCCGCCGCCGGGCAGCAGGCCCAGCGTGACCTCGGGCAGCCCGTAGATCACGCCCCTGGCGTCGAGGCCGATGCGATGGTGGCAGGCGAGGCCGATCTCCAGGCCACCGCCGAGCGCCGTGCCGTTCATCGCCGCGACGACGGGCCTGCCCAGCTTCTCCAGCGTGCGCAGCTGGGCCTTGACCTCGGTGACGTTCTCGAACACCGTGCCGGCGTCGTCCGGCCCCGCCGAGGACAGCGCCTCGAGGTCACCACCGGCGAAGAACGTCTTCTTGGCCGACGTGATGATCACGCCGGTCAGCTCGTCCTTGGCCGCGACGAGCTCGGTGACGACCTGGCCCATCGCCTCCTTGTAGCGGTCGTTCATCGTGTTGGCGCTGCGGCCGGGATCGTCGAGTGTGACGATCGCGATGCCATCGGCACCGGACTCCCAGCGAACTGCCTTCTGCTCCGTCATGATCAGATCCGCTCCACGATCGTCGCGATGCCCATGCCGCCACCCACGCAGAGCGTGGCGAGGCCGTAGCGCAGGTCACGCCGTTCCAGTTCATCGATGAGGGTGCCGAGGATCATCGCCCCGGTGGCGCCCAGCGGGTGGCCCATGGCGATGGCGCCACCGTTGACGTTGGTCTGCTCGTGCGAGATGCCCATGTCCTTCATGTAGCGCATGGCGACGGCCGCGAAGGCCTCGTTGATCTCGAACAGGTCGATGTCCTCGACGGTGAGGCCGGCCTTGGCGAGCGCCTTGCGGCTGGCCGGGGCCGGGCCGGTGAGCATGATCGTGGGGTCGGCGCCCGACAGCGCGGTGGCGACGATGCGGGCGCGCGGGGTGAGGCCGTTGGCCTTGCCTGCGGCCTCGGTGCCGATCAGGCACAGCGACGCGCCGTCGACGATGCCCGAGGAGTTGCCCGCGTGGTGCACGTGGTCGATCTTCTCGACCCAGTGGTAGCGCTGCAGCGCCACGGCGTCGAAGCCGCCTGCCTCGCCCATCATCGCGAACGACGGCTGCAGGCCGGCGAGGCCCTCCAGGCTGGCGTTGGCGCGGATGAACTCGTCGTGGTCGAGCACGGTGAGCCCGTTGCGGTCCTTCACCGGCACGACCGACCGGGCGAAGTAGCCGTTGGCCTGCGCCTTGGCGGCGCGCGACTGCGACTCGACGGCGAACGTGTCGACGTCGGTGCGCGAGAAGCCCTCGAGGGTGGCGATGAGGTCGGCGCCGATGCCCTGCGGCACGAAACCGGTCTCGTAGCTGGTGTCGGGGTCCATCGCCCAGGCGCCACCGTCGGAGCCCATGGGCACGCGCGACATCACCTCGACGCCACCGGCGAGGACCATCTCCTCCATCCCGGAGCGGATCTTCAGCGCTGCGGTGTTCACGGCTTCGAGCCCGGAGGCGCAGAAGCGGTTGAGCTGGACACCGGCGACGGTGTCGGGCAGGCCGGCCGCGATGGCGGCGGTCTTCGCGATGTCACCGCCCTGGTCGCCGATCGGCGACACGACACCGAGCACGACGTCGTCGATGACGTTCGTGTCGAGCTCGGGGAAACGGTTGCGGATCTCGTCGATCAGGCCGACGACCAGCGACACCGGCTTGACCTCGTGCAGCGAACCGGAGGCCTTGCCCCGGCCGCGCGGCGTGCGGATGGCGTCGTAGACGTATGCCTCGGGGATCTCGGACATGCAGACCTCTCCTCAGGGGATGTACTGCCTTTGTTACAGCAGCACTGTCACATAGGTCAAGGTTACGCGTAGTCTCACCACCCATGGCGGCACCATCGCTACCCGATCAGGATCTGCTGACGATCGATCAGCTGGCCGAGCGCACCGGCATCACGATCCGCACCATCCGGTTCTACGCGGGCCGCGGCCTGTTGCCGCCACCGCAGCTGCGCGGGCGCACCGGGCTCTACGGGCCCGATCACCTCGCCCGGTTGGAGCTGGTCAGCGAGCTGTCGGCGCTGGGGTTCACCCTCGCCGCGATCGAGGCGCAGATGTCCCGGCTGCCCGCCACGGCGGGCGCGGAGGACCTCGCACTGCAACGCGCGCTGCTCACGCCGTGGGTGCCCGAGCAGATCGAGGAGCTCACCGTCGTCGAGCTGCAGCGCCGTGCCGGTCGACACCTCTCCGCCGCCGACCTCGACGCGCTGGAGAGCCTCGGCGTCATCGTCACCCTCGACGGCGGGCGCCTGCGGCTCAACGGCGTGGCCCTGCTGAGCGAGGGCCTCGCGGTGCTCGACTCGGGCCTGCCCGGCGACACCTGGCGGCTGGCTTCGGCGATCATCGAGAAGCACACCACCGCGCTCGCCGAGGAGCTGATGGCGATGTTCCAGCGCGAGGTGCTGCAGCCCTACCGCGACCGCGGCCGCCCGGCCACGGAGCGCACCAGCCTCGCCGCGGCACTGGCCCAGCTGAAGCCGATCACGGTGCGCGGCGTGGTCACCGCGTTCGGGCGGGCGGTCAACCGCACGATCAGGGAGCGGGTCGGATGAAGCCGGTGATCCACCCGTTCACCGTGCGCTACTTCGAGGTCGACGCGCAGGGTGTCGTGTTCAACGGCTGGTACCTGTCGTACTTCGACGAGGCGATGGCCACGTTCTTCGCCGAGCGCGGCCTGCCCTACCCGGAGCTGATCGCGTCCGGCTTCGACGTGCAGCTGGTCAACACCGAGATCGACTGGAAGGCCGGCATCGGCTGGCACGACACGGTCGAGGTGGCGGTCTCGACGGCCCGGATCGGGCGCACCAGCTTCGCGCTCGACTTCGAGATCCGCCGCAACGGCACCGAGGTGACGTGCTCGGCCCGCACCGTCTACGTGGTGATCGCCACCGACGGCTCCGGCAAGCGCGAGATCCCGCCGTCCGTCGCAGCGGTCCTGGGTGAGCCCGCGGCGTTGCGACCGACTCAGTCCAGCGCGTAGTCGAACGTGTAGGTGTGCTCGCCGTCGGCCGCGCGGGCGATCACCAGGCTGCCGGTGAGCCCGGACAGTTCACCGGTGCCGGAGTTCGGCACCACCGAGACGTCCATCGAGCCGCCCGCGGCCGAGCCGACCGCGGCGTGCATCAGCACGAACGTGCCCTTGCTGCCGTCGACCGCGGCGGTGACGCGCTCGATCGCGACGTAGGCCGCCGCGCCCTCCTGCGCGAACGCCTGCAGGATCTGCACCTCGCTGGTGCCCGTGATGCCGCCCTCGAAGACCTTGGCGCTGCTCACCCGCACCAGCTTCGCGCCTTCAGCGTCGTCGTAGACCTCCTCGTCCCAGCGGGGGAGGTCGAAGCGCCCTGTCGTCGTCGTCATGCGTCCATCGTCGCGATGCGGCGCGAGCCGGTATTGGACGAACGCGACAGCCTACTTGCGCGTGACGGCTATTTGCGCGTGACGGACGCGAGGTACTCGGCGATCCACCCGTCGGCGACGCGGCTGCTCCAGATCTCCGCGATCGACTCGTCCTCGTCGACGTAGCGATCGATCCGCTCGACGGCGTCGCGGCGCAACTGGGCCTTGGTGACGGCGAACGTGTCGGCCGGGATGTCGGTTGCGAGCGCGGCAGCCACGGCGACGGCCCGGGGCAGCAACTCGTCGGCCGCGACGATCTCGTCGACGAGCCCGAGGGTCCGGGCGTCGGCGACCGGATAGGTCTGGCCGCCGACGACGAGGCGCCGGGCCGTGACGTCACCGACCGCGAAGCGCACGATCTCCAGCGGCACCCGCGGGAACGGCACCCCCACCCGCGTCTCCGGCAACCCGACCCGGCCATTGCCGTCGGCCATGATCGTGGCGTCGGCGCAGGCGGCGAGCACGCAGCCGCCGGCGATCGCGTGCCCGTTGACGGCCGCCACCATCGGCTTGGGCAGCGCGAACATGGCCCGGAACGCCTGCGAGAGGGCCGGCAGGAACTCCTCGACGTAGGACGGGCCGCCGTCGACCAGCTTGCGCAGGTCGACACCTGCCGAAAAGGCCCGGCCGGTACCTGTGAGCACCACCGCACGAGCCGGATCGCCCGCCAGCGCCCGGAACTGCTCGGCGAGTGCCTGGCAGAGCTCGATGTCCAGGGCGCTCACAGCGCCGTGGTTCAACGTCAGCACCGCGACGTCGCCGTCGTTCACCCGCTCGATCACGAGATCTGAACCTACCGGCGCGCAGGTCACATGGCACGCTACGCAGCGAAGTCTGCTCAGAGCCGAGATGAGGGAAGTACCCATGCCACAACAGGTCCGCGGGGTCGTCGCCCACAGCAAGGGCAAGCCGGTGTCGCTCGAGACGATCACCATCCCGGACGTCGGGCCCGGTGAGGCCGTCGTAAAGGTACAGGCGTGCGGTGTGTGTCACACCGACCTGCACTACCGCGAAGGCGGGATCAACGACGAGTTCCCGTTCCTGCTCGGTCACGAGGCCGCCGGGATCGTCGAATCCGTCGGGGAGGGCGTGACCGACGTCGCACCCGGTGACTTCGTCATCCTCAACTGGCGCGCCGTCGACGGCACCTGCCGCGCCTGCCGTCGCGGTGAGCCCTGGTACTGCTTCTCCACCCACAACGCCACCCAGAAGATGACCCTCGAGTCGGGCCGGGAACTGTCCCCCGCACTGGGCATCGGGGCCTTCATCGAGAAGACCCTCGTCCACGCCGGCCAGTGCACCAAGGTCGACCCCGCCGCCAAGCCCGAGGTCGCAGGCCTGCTGGGCTGCGGCGTCATGGCCGGCATCGGTGCCGCCATGAACACCGGCAAGATCGGACGGGGCGACTCCATCGCCGTCATCGGCTGCGGTGGCGTCGGCAACGCCGCCATCGCCGGCGCCAAGCTCGCCGGCGCCACCACCATCATCGCCATCGACATCGACGACCGGAAGCTGGAGTGGGCCAAGGGCTTCGGCGCCACCCACACCATCAACTCCCGCCAGCAGGACCCCATCGAGGGCGTCCAGGCGCTCACCGGTGGCAACGGCGCCAACGTCGTCATCGACGCCGTCGGCCGGCCGGAGACCTTCAAGCAGGCCTTCTACGCCCGCGACCTCGCCGGCACCGCCGTGCTCGTCGGTGTCCCCACCCCCGATATGACCGTCGACCTGCCCCTGATCGACATCTTCGGCCGCGGCGGCTCCACCAAGTCCTCCTGGTACGGCGACTGCCTGCCCAGCCGCGACTTCCCCATGCTCATCGACCTGCACCTGCAGGGCCGGCTCCCGCTGGAGAAGTTCGTCAGCGAGACCATCGGCCTCGGCGATGTCGAAGAGGCCTTCCACCGCATGGAGCGCGGCGAGGTCCTGCGCTCGGTCGTGGTCCTGTGAGTGTCGACCACGTCGTCACGTCCGGCACGTTCTCCCTCGACGGGGGCACCTGGGACGTCGACAACAACGTGTGGCTCGTGGGTGACGAGCGCGAGGTGCTCGTCATCGACGCCGCACACGACGTGGAGAAGATCGCGGCGGCCGTCGGCGACCGGCGTGTCATCGCCGTCGTGTGCACCCACGCGCACGACGACCACGTCAACCAGGCGCCGGCGCTCGCCGACCGCTTCTCGGCCCCGATCCTGCTCAACCCGGCCGAGGCGCCGCTGTGGAAGATGACCCACCCCGACCGCAAGCCCGACGGTGAGCTCACCGACGGGCAGCGACTCGAGGCGGGCGGTGTGGCGCTGCAGGTGCTGACGACGCCGGGCCACTCGCCCGGCTCGTCGTGCCTCTACGCCGCCGACCTCGGCACGGTGTTCACGGGAGACACGCTGTTCCAGGGCGGGCCCGGGGCAACGGGTCGCTCGTTCTCCGACTTCCCGACGATCATCGACTCGATCCGGGGCCGGCTGCTCACGCTGCCGGGCGACACGGTGGTCCGGACGGGCCACGGCGGCTCGACGACCGTCGGAGCCGAGCTGCCGCAGCTGCAGGAATGGATCGAGCGGGGCCACTAGCGCACCCCGCCTTGCAGGAAAGCCACTTTGCCGCAACGTCGTTGCAGGAAAGTGGCTTTCCTGCAACGGGCCGCCCAAACCGATGTAGCACATAGGTGCTACCTTTTGCGGATGGATGAGCCCGAGAGCGTCGGCATCCGTGAGCTGCGCCAGCACGCCTCGCGCTACGTGGCCATGGCCAAGGCGGGCAAGCGGATCCCGGTCACCGATCGCGGCAAGCTCGTCGCCTACCTCGTGCCCGCGGAGGAGCCCGGCTCGGTGCTCGACCGGCTGGAGGCTGCGGGCCGGCTCCGCCGCGGTCGGGGGCGGCTCATGGATCACATGCCACCGCCGCCCGCACCCGCGGGGAGCCGGCCGCTGAGCGAGGTCCTGCAGGAGATGCGCGACGAGGAGCGCTGGTGATCTACCTCGACACGTCCGCGTTCCTCAAGGCGGTGTGGGCCGAACCCGAGTCCACGGCGCTGCTCCGCGCCATCGGCGATCAACCGACCGTCTCCAGCGCGCTCCTGGCCGTCGAGGCCCGGCGCAGCACGATCCGGGTCGACGCCACCCAACTCCCCCGCACCGACCTCCTGCTCGGCGAGGTCACCCAGGTCGATCTGACCGATGCGGTGCTGGAGTCCGCCGGCCGGTTGCCCGACCCACTGCTCCGCACGCTCGATGCCATCCACCTCGCCACCGCGCTCCTGCTCCGCGACGAGCTGGACGTGCTGCTCACCTACGACACGCGCCTCGCCGCCGCCGCGAAGAGCCACCGCATCCCGACAGCCGCCCCGGTCTGAGGCCGCGGTCCCCACCGCATCCGAGTTGCAGGAGCCCGTCATGGCCTGCGTGCCGCCATGAAAGGTGACAACCTGGTCGAGCGCGCAGTGGCTCATGATCGAACCGGAACCTGTGGGCGTTGATCACCCGACCGGCGCTCCGGGCTCTCGCGTTGCAACGGGATCACTCGCCGCTAGCGAGCCGACCGCCGCCCCCGCACCACCACCGTGCCCAGGCACAATCCCGCGGCCGTTGCGAAGGCGGCGCCGTAGCCGAAGGGGTCGGCCACCGCCCCCAACCCCACGGCTCCCAGGCCCGTGCCGGCGTCGTAGGCGGCGTTCCAGACGGCGCTGGCCGGGCCGTAGCGGCCGCTGCCGTACGCCGTGAACAGGCCCGTCATCGCATCGTTCTGCACCACGCCGAACCCGAGCCCGACCGCGACCGCCCCGACGACGAGCAGCACCCCGCCGCCGGCCGACCCGATCGCCAGCACCTCCGCCACCATCCCGGCCGCTGCCAGCAGCGCGCCGGGGCGCAGCAGCCGTCCGCCCCAGCCCAGCCGGTCCACCAGCTCACCGCCTGCGAGCCGCCCGACCATGGCCCCGCCCGCGGTGCCGAACAACGCGCCCGCCACGAGCGGGCCGGCGTCCGGGACCGCCAGTGGCAGGAACGTGATCAGGCCGCCCTGCGCGATCGAGCAGGCCAGCATGGCCACGACCGGTACCAGCGCGGCCGCGGACACCCGCGACGCGACGGATGCCCCGGCCACCGTCTCGACCGCCGCGGGCCGCTCCACCGGCCGGACGGCCGGCACGATCAGCGCCCCCACGACCGGCAGGATCCCGGCCGCCACGAACACCACGGTGAATCCCAGCCGGTCCACCAGCGCGACGCCCGCGGCCAGGAAGACCAGCTGCGGCAGCCCCGTCGCCAGCCCGTACGCCGCGACGCCGCGCCCCTGTTGCCGACGTGGCACCAGCTCGCCGACCAGTGCGCTCCCGGCCACCGTCGCCAGTCCGAATCCGATCCCCCGCAGCGCCGAGACGGCCAGCACCGGGCCCAGCTCTGCCGACAGCGCCAGCAGCGGGGTCGGTGCACCCAGCAGCAGCGCGCCCAGCCCCAGCACCCAGCGGTGCCCGATCCGCGCGAGCAGCCACGGCGTGGCGCCCTGCGTCGCGACGGTGACCAGCATCAACACACCGGTGGTTGCGCCGGCCCCGAGCGCGCCGGCACCACCCCGCGCCGCCCAGAGCGGCACGACGGCCAGCAGCATCGCGTACCCGCTGAACGCGAGCACCGACGCGCCCAGCATCAGCCGGAACGGCACGCCACCGAGCCCGGCGGCCGGGCGCGCCGTCCGGGTCACGGACGCCAGACCCGGCGATCGGTGACGATCGCCGTGACGAGGTCGGCCGGGGTCACGTCGAACGCCGGGTTCCAGGCCTCGCTGCCCACAGGTGCCATCCGCGTACCGGCGACCGTGAGCACCTCGGCCGCCGCCCGCTCCTCGATCTCGACGGCGCCGCCGTCGGGGGTCGCGAGGTCGACGGTGGTCTCCGGAGCCGCGACGAGGAACGGGATACCCCTGCGCGCCGCGGCGAGCGCAAGAGAATACGTCCCGATCTTGTTGACGACGTCGCCGTTGGCCGCGATGCGGTCGGCACCGACCACCACGGCGTCCACCAGGCCGCGCGCGATGATCGACGGGCCGGCGCCGTCGACGACGATGCGGTGCGGGATGCCCAGGTCCACCAGCTCGACGGCGGTGATGCGGGATCCCTGCAGCAGCGGCCGTGTCTCGTCGGCGACGACGAACTCGACGCGCCGCTGCTCGTGCAGCGAGCGCACCACCCCGAGCGCGGTGCCCCACTCGACGCACGCCAGCGCGCCGGCGTTGCAGTGCGTGTGCAGCCGCAACGGGCCGGGACCGCACAGCTCACCGAGCAGGTCGGCCCCGCGTGCGCCGATGGCCCGGCACGACGCCACGTCCTCGTCGCGCAGCGCGCACGCGGCAGCCAGCACCGCCGCGGCGCCCTGGGGCGCAACCGAGAGCGCCCGCCGCACCCCGACGGCCAGGTTCACCGCCGTCGGACGGGCGGCCGCGAGCCGCTTCGCCGTGGCGGCGAGCTCCGGCCCCTGCGCGGTGCGTGCGGCGAGAGCGACACCGAACGCGCCGGCCACCCCGAGCGCCGGGGCTCCCCGCACCGCGAGCCGCTGGATCGCGTCGATGAGCTCGTCGACCGATCCGACGGCGAGCATCCGCACGTCGGGCAGCGCGGTCTGGTCGAGCAGCGCGATCCGGTCGTCCACCCAGTCGATCGTCCGTGGCAGCACGGCATCGACAGTAGTGTCCAGGCGGTGTGGCCCGACGCCGAGTTCCCCGCGGATCCGTATCCCGGCGCCGTGCCGCCGGGGTCGTTCGTGCACGTCAGCGGCCACTCCTACCCGATGACGAGCGGCCCGTCCGGTTGGGTCGTCGGCGGGGGTTCACTCGACGCGTGGCTGTCCGGGCGGGGGGCGGCACCGGTCGCGGCCCGCGGCCCGGTGCTCACCTACGGCTCCAACCGCTGCCCTTCGAAGATCACCTGGCTGCGCAGCGAGCTCGGGCTGGGCGCCGACCCCGTCGTGGTGGTGCGGGTGCAGACCCGCGACCTCGCCGCGGTGTGGGCCGCCGGGCTGCGGACGCGCGACGGCCAGCGCCCCGCGGTGCTCGCACTCGCACCGGGCAGCACCGAGCGGCACGCCGTATGGCTGGCCACCGCCGAGCAGGTCACGGTCCTCGACCGCTGCGAGGGCCGCGGCGACCGCTACCGGCTGGCCCGGCTGCACTCGGGCTCCGTCCGCACCGAGGACGGCACCGTGATCGAGCGGCCGTGGTGCTACCTCGGGCACTCCGGGATCCGCCGCCCGCTGCTCGTCGACGGACAGCTCGTGCGCTGCACGGACGTGGCCCAGGCCGCCGCCCAGCACCTGGTCGGAGAGGCGGCGGCGGGCGACGGGCTCGACGCCGAGACCGTCGTCGGTGGCCCGCCGCCGTGGCCGCCAGACCCTGCAGGTTGCGCCGAACGGGTTTAGCTTCGATGCCAAACGATCCTGGGAGCGTCGAGGAATGGCCACTGAGCTGCGCAAAGAATCCCAACCGGACGAGCGCACCGTGCGCCGTGCGGTTGCCGGGGCCGCGATGGGGAACGCCGTCGAGTGGTTCGACTACGCGATCTACGGCTACCTCGCCGCCAGCATCGGCATCAACTTCTTCCCGGACGCCGACCCGGCCGCACGGCAGCTGTTCGTGTTCGCCGGCATCGCGATCCCGTTCATCCTGCGACCGCTCGGCGGCATCATCCTGGGCCCGCTGGGCGACCGGTTCGGCAGGCGCCGGGTGCTCGCCACCACCATCGTCATGATGTCGGTGGCGACGTTCTGCGTCGGGCTGATCCCGAGCTACGCCACGATCGGGGTGTTCGCCCCGATCCTGCTGCTGGTGGCACGGCTCGTGCAGGGCTTCTCCACCGGAGGCGAGTACGGCGGGGCCGCCACCTTCATCGCCGAGTACGCGCCGGACAAGCGGCGCGGGTTCTTCGGGGCGTTCCTCGAGTTCGGCACGCTGACCGGCACCGTGCTCGGCGCGGTGCTGGCCACGATCGTGCAGCTCGGCCTGTCCCCCGAGTCCCTCAACTCGTGGGGCTGGCGCATCCCGTTCCTCGTGGCGGGCCCGCTCGGCCTGATCGGGTTCTACCTGCGTTCGAAGCTGGAGGACACCCCGGCGTTCCGCACCGCCGAAGCGGCGGGTGAGACGTCGCAGGCCCCGTTCAAGGAGGTCATCCGCAACGTCTGGCCGCAGATCCTCAACCTGATCGGCTTCGTGATCATGTTGAACGTCGCCGTGTACACGCTGCTGACCTACCTGCCCACGTACCTGACTCAGGTGCTCCAGATCAGCGACACCGAGTCGCTGCTCCTGCTGATCGGCGTCATGCTCGTCATGCTCGTGGTGATCGCTCCCATCGGGGCGCTGTCGGATCGCATCGGCCGCAAGCCGCTGCTGCTCGGTGCCGCGATCGGCTTCGTCGTGCTGAGCTACCCGGCGATCCGCCTGATCGCCCTGCGCGACTGGCTCCCGGTGGCGCTCGGCATCGCGATCCTCGGCGGCCTGCTGGTCGTGATCCTGGGCACGATCGGCTCGGCGCTGCCCGCGATGTTCCCCACCCGCAACCGCTACGGCGGCTTCTCCATCGGCTACTCGACGTCGACGGCCGCGTTCGGCGGCACGGCACCGCTGATCATCTCAGCGCTGATCAGCGGCACCGGCAACACCGACATCCCGGCCTACTACCTGATGGCCGCGGCTGCCATCGCGATCGTGCCGATCATGCTCATGCCGGAGACCGCGCGGATCTCGATCTCCCACCCGACGCGGATCCCCGGAACGGACAAGGAGGCCGTGCCCGCCTGACCGCAGGGCTGATTTCGCCGTTCCGGCACGGCGATTTCGCCGTTCCGACACGGGGCCGTCGGCCGGCGCGCGTGACGATTCGGCGAGATCACCGTGCCGAGAGTGCGAAATCGGCGGCGATTGATCAACCGCGGCGGGCGCAGCTCATGCACCCGCCGCGGCGACGGTTTGGGACATCGGAACGCTGATGCGGTAGAGCCGGGCGGCGTTGCCACCCAGCACCGCGCACGCAGCAGCGGCATCGAACGTGGGGTACCGGCCCGCCACCTCGGCGGGGAAGCGGTAGCGGGCGAGCTCCCGCACGAGACGGGCCGGGCGCACCATCGGGTAGCCGCTGCCGAACAGCAGCCGCCTCGGACCGAACGCCTGCAGGAGCCTGCCGAACGCGTGCGCGAAGTCGAGCGAGCCCATCCAGGGCAGGATCTCGGTGAGCATCACGTACACGTTGGGCAGCCGGGCCAGCGGGCACAGCTGTTCGGTGGTCAGGCAGGCCGCACCGAGCACGAACCGGATGTCGGGCAGCCCGGCGGCGAGCTCGCGGAACTGGTCGGCGTCGAACCCGGGGGGCGCCACCCGCTCGGCGGCGCGCTCCCGGGCCGGCAGCGCCGATCCGGTGCGCAGCGGCTCGGCCCAGTCCGGCACGCGCGGCGGCCCCGCCGACATCGCGCTGGGCCGTGGCTGCTGCCGCCGCCACGGTGCGGGCCGCGCCGATGGGCCCACACCCATGTGCACGACGTCCGCACCGGACTCACCGGCCTGGGCCAGTGCGCGGCGCAGCCACGGGTCATTGAGGCGCATCCGGCCGACCGGTCGCCGCCGCTCGCAGAGCGTGATCCCGCGCAGGTCGAAACGCCGCACCTGCGGGACGAGGCCACGTGCCCCGGTGCGTCCGGCGCCGGGGTCGAGCTCGCCGCTCAGCACGAACCGGTCGGGCATCCAGCCGGCGATCTCGGCGTGCCACGCCAACGGGCTGAACCCGAGTACGAACAGGTCGTCGAGCACCACCGGCTGCAGAACAGCGCGATCGACGTGGCCCGCCTGGAACACGTCCCGCGTGAGGCTGTGCTCCGATACCCGTTCCACCTCGTGGCGTGGCACTCCGACCCCGTCGAGCTCGCGATGCCGGCGCAGGAGGTCCATCGCGTAGACCTCACCGTCCGGGATCGCCTGGTTGTGCGGGCTGGCGTCCCAGGCATGCACCTGGGCGTCGACCACGAGGACGCGCCGACCCCCGATGGTGTACACGCCGGCCTCCTCTCGTCGTCCGAACGTTGCGATCAGCTGGTGGCACTTCGGGGTACGCCGAACAACCCGGTCCACGACACGCGCGGCCCGAGCTGTCCGGCACCCCTCGACGCGGCGATCTAGCCGATCTGCGGGCCGAGCCCCATCGACTGGGGCGTGCTCGAGTCAGGCGACGGCTGCGGGATGCCGTCGTCGAGCGGCCCGAACTCGGTCATCAGCGACTTGTTCCACGGGGTCTGCTCCTCGGCCACCAGCGAGTTGGTGGTGAGGATCAGGCCGGCGACCGAGGCGCCGTTCTGCAGGGCAGAGCGGACCACGCGCAGCGGGTCGATGATGCCCATCTCGATCATGTTGCCGTAGCGGCCCTCGAGGGCGTCGAAGCCGTCGTCGATACCGAGGTCGCTGACCTGCTTGACGACGTCGACGCCGTCGTAGCCGGCGTTGGAGGCGATGAGGTGCACCGGCTCGGTGAGCGCCCGCCGGACGATCTCGACGCCGATCTCGTAGTCGCCCGAGACCTCGAGCTTGTCGAGCGCGGCCTCGGAGTGCAGGAGCGCAGCGCCACCGCCTGCGACGATGCCCTCCGCCATGGCCGCACGCGTGGCCTGCAGGGAGTCGTCGACGCGGTGCCGGATCTCCTTGAGCTCGGCGTTGGTGGGCGCGCCGACCGAGATGATCGCGGCCTTGCCCGACAGCCGCGCGATGCGGTCGTTGAGCCAGTCCTCGTCGGTGCCGATGCTGGCGCGGTGCATCTCCGCACGCAGCTGGCTGAGCCGGACCTCGACGGCGTCGGCGGCGCCGGCACCACCGATGATCGCGGTGTGCTCGTTGGTGGCGCGGACCTGCTGGGCGCGGCCGAGGTGCTCGAGGGTGATCTGGTCGAGCGAGAACGACGACGCCTTGCTGTGCACCTTGCCGCCGGTCAGTGCGGCGATGTCCTCCAGCATGTGCACGCGCTTCTCACCGAAGCCGGGTGCCTGGATGGCCGTGACCTTCAGGTGCCCGTTGACGTGGTTGTGCACGAGCATCTGCAGTGCAGAGCCCTCGACCTTCTCGGCGATGATCACCAGCGGCCGGGGGTCACGCATGACCCGCTCGAGCATCGGCATCAGCGACCGGACGTCGGTGATCTTCTCCGCCGACAGCAGGATGTAGCAGTCGTCGAGGATCGCCATCATCGAACCGGGGTCGGTGACGAGGTAGGGCGAGACGTACCCGTTGTCGAACTCGAAGTCCTCGACGAAGTTGACCGAGAGGCCCAGCACGGGGCCGTCGTCGACGGAGATCACGCCGTCGTCGCCGACGGTGTGCAGCGTCCGGGCCACGACCGAACCGATCGACTCGTCGTCGTTGGCGGAGATGGCGGCCACGCGGGAGAGCTGCTCGAGGTTGTCGACCGGGTGCGCCACCGTGGACAGGTGCTCCACGATCGCAGCGACCGCGACGTCGATCCCGCGCTTGACGAGCACCGGGTTACCACCCGAGGTGATCGCCTTCATGCCCTCGCGGACGATGGCCTGCGCCATGACCGTGGCCGTGGTGGTGCCGTCACCGACGATGTCGTTGGTCTTGATCGCCGCTTCCTTGAGGATCTGAGCACCCATGTTCTCGAACGGGTCCTTCAGATAGATCTCACGGGCGATGGTCACACCGTCGTTCGTGACCTCAGGGGTACCGGTGATCTTCTCCAGGATGACGTTGCGGCCCTTCGGCCCCAGCGTGGACTTGACGGCTTCGGCCAGCTGGTCGACTCCCGCCTTCAGTAGATCGCGGGCTTCCTGTCCGAACTTCAGTTCCTTGGCCACGTGGCCCTCCCGGAAATAGAGATCTCAACAACTGCGCGGGGTAATTGAGAATCGTGCTGAAAGCGGCCCGGGTCGCGGTCCGCGCCGGAATGCGCGGACTGCGACCCGGGGATGGTGTGGAAAGGTTCCGCCAGTTAGGCCGAAACCTCGGGCGGAAGCATGTCGCCGATGAACTCAGCGGCTTCCTCGAGGTTTCCGAACATGACCGTGCGGTCATCCATGTGGATCATCTTGCCGTAGTGCGTGGACATGTTCTCCTCGAACTCGGAGGCGTCGTAGAAGCCCTCCTCCTCGCCGAGTGCTTCCGAGATCTCGTCGTAGACGAAATCCATCCGGCCCACGCAGTCCACACGGATCATGGACGGCAGGTGGGTGATGGTGACGTTGTCCTGACGATCCATCACCTCCGCCACGATGACGCCGACCTGGTTGTTCATCAGGGTGACGCCGGCCATGTTGGAAGCCGTGTTGTTGACCTTGAACGGGCTTTCACTGGTCTTGAAACTGGTCACTGCGACAGCTCCTTCGGGGGCTCCAGTCCGAGTTCGGTCACGATGCCGGCGAACCGGCTCTTGGCCCGGTCGAGGGCGTCCTCGAAACGAGGGGGCTTGTGGTCAGCCTGCGACCACAGGGGCTGCATGGCGCGGGCCGCCTCCAGGCACAGGGGCACCCACTTGGAGAGCCAGCCCTGCATGAGCTCCTTGTTGTGCGCCGCGAACTCCTTGTCGGAAGTCAGCGGAGCGAAGCACACCTGGGTCCAGCGCAGGTCACGCTGGGAGTAGTCGTACTCGCCGGCGCCGATGACCGTCGGCGTCACGAAGTCGCCGTGGCTGGCAGCGGCCTGCTGCACGAGGTTCGAACGGAACAGCTCACCGAGCAGCGGCTCGAACACGACGTTCGTGGCGAAGATCGACTCGCCCCAGTCGTTGTCGATGGCCGTGAGAGCCTCGGTGACCTTGCGGACGCCCTGCCACTCGGCGTCGTTGTTCCAGGCGTCGATGTGCGCGGCGCCGTCGAAGCCCTCGATCTCCTCGGACAGCGTGAGGTTGTACATCGCGAGGTCCTGCGCGAAGCGGATCTTGTGCATGCTGTTCACGACCATGGCCGTGTTGTGCATGTTCGTCGGACCCGAACGGTTACAGGCAGCGAAGACGTACAGACCGAGGATGTGCTCGATGTGCATCCACGCGCCGACGTTGCGCTCGACGAAGGTCTTCCAGTTGGGAGCCCAGTTGTCGAACGCCTTGGCCTGCCGGGCGTTCTCGATGTTCTGGGTGGTCTGGCGGACGACGTTCGCGTTGTAGCGATAGAACGTCATCTCCCATTCCTCGTTGGGATCCCGGAACTCGTGCCAGCCGTGGGCGGGCCAGTCCACGACGTGGTTGCTGCCGGAGCCGGGGCCGTTCTCCGGCTCTGGCTTGTCGACACCCCACGCCTTGAGCTTCGTCCACGTCAACGGGTAGCCGCGCGAGCCGTCGGCGAAGCCGTAGATCCAACCCTGCGACAGGTAGTGGCGGGGATCCGGCTGGACGTCGACCGTGACGTCCTCGTAGTGGGTCTGCTTCCGCTTCGCCGGCGTGTAGTAGTTGTACCGGCGGGCGGAGGCGCTGGAGTCGGGGAACTCCTGCGCACCCGCTTCCGCATCCGTGAAGGTTGGCTTCGGAACGCTGCGTTCCGGGCGTTGCGTGGTCGTCATTGGCCGTCCTCGCCTCCTTGTTCACCAGTGGTGGTGAACTTGTCGTAGAAGATGTACTGCTCGGGAACTCCTAGCGCCGTGAGCAGCGGAATCGCCGCGTCCACCATCGGCGGCGGTCCACAGACATAGGCTTCCCGCCCGCTCAGGTCGGGTTCGCACCGCTGGACGACGTCGGTGATCAGCCCGACCTCACCGTCCCATTCGTCGCCCTCGGCAGGCTCGGAGAGCGCCGGGACGTATCGGAAGCCGGGGAGGAGTTCCTCCAGCTCCCGAAGCTCCTTCTCGAAGCACAGGTCCCGCTGCTGCCGGGCCCCGTAGTAGAAGACGGACTGGCGCTCCACCCCGCGCTCAGCCATCGAACGAAGCAGTCCCAGCACCGGAGCGAGCCCGGCCCCACCGCCGACGAAGATCAGCGGTGCGGACCTGCTCTCCCGGAGCGTGAACGTGCCGAACGGCCCCTCGACATCGAGCCGATCGCCGATCTGGACCTTGCTGGCGAGGAACTCCGAGAACAAGCCATCGGGGTAGACCTTGATGACGAACTCGAAGTGCCCTTCCCGGCCCGGAGTGTTGGCCATGGAGAACGAGCGGCTCTCCTCCGTGTCGGGCACCATGATGTCCATGTACTGACCGGGGAAGAACTTGATCTCCGCCGGCTCGACCAGTTTCAACACCAGATGACGCATGTCATGCGTCACCGACTCATTGGACACAACCTCTGCCACACCCTTTTTCAAGGGCAACCCGGACCTGATGATCTCCTCGTCGTAATTGAGGAGTTCGATCACCAGGTCGCCGTAGGCGTGAGCCCGGCAGAGAAGTGTCTGGCCCTCCTCCTTCTCCTGGTCAGGGAGAGCGAAGGTGGAGTACCGATCGAGATCGATGTCGTCGAGATCGCCTTCGAGGACGAACGATTTACAGGCCGCACACTGGCCTTCCTTACAACCGTGCATGAGCTGAACGCCCTGCTCGGCTGCCGCACGAAGAATGTTCTGATCCTCGTCGACTTCGATTTCGATGCCGACCGGCTCGAACCGTACGGTGTGCTTCTCACCCATTATTGTTCCTTCACCGGTCGACCTGTGTGCAGTGCTGAGTCCGGCCTGGCAGGGGGAGGAACCGACGATGGAGTCGCCGGCCCTCCCCCCTCACCTGACCCGCGCTCAGGCGCTGGGTGCCGGTCGTCCTGCAGGGCCCTGACGGATGTAATCAGCGTGGAACGCGGCCTTACCGGCAGCGTCCATCTCGTTGATCAACACGTTGGGGCTGCCCAGCGGGGGACAACGCCGCATGTGGTCCAGCGTCCACATCTTCTTGGGGTCCAAGTCGAGGTGGGGCTGTGCCGTCATCGTCTTGCCGTCGTCGCGGACAAAGCCCATGTCCGAGACCACGTCGGCCCAGTTCCAGCCGTGGTACAGCGTCTCCCACTCACGGTGCCCGACCAGCTTGCCCATGTTCGGGGTCTCGCGACCCTGGTACGTGGGCCGGAAGGCCTCGACATCGGTCCAGCGGCAGACCTCGTGGCAGTACGTGCGCGTCACGCCGTCGATGTCGGCCATGACCATGTCCTCACGGACCAGACACGGGACCATGCAGGTCCAGCAGCGGGCCGGGTAGACGTAGTCGACGTCTTCGAAGACGATCGGGTTGTGCCCGTTCGGCACGGCGAGGCGGTTGTAGTTCTCCCACCATGCGCCGTACTTGTCGTACCAGCCCGGGTACTTGTACTCGAACCACTCGAAGTCCGTGTCGGTCATCGCGTCGATGCGCCAGTAGTTGGCGAGCCAACCGGTGGCGAAGAACTGCGCGACCTCGTGGACGTAGCCCTTCTCCCAGATCTGCTTCCACGACTCTTCGATCAAGTCGTGCGGGATGACAAGGCCGTACTTCTCGAGCGGGACCAGGTACGAGCGGTAGTAGTCGTCGTAGATCCAACGGCGCCACATCTCGGCGTAGGACTCGCGGTCCTTACGACGGTCCTTGGTGCCGTACTCGATGAAGGTGCCGATCGCGGCGTCCACGACACGGTGGTTGTTCCACCATGCGTAGCGGAGGTCGCGCTCGAGCAGCTGACGGTTGTCCTCATCGGACAGCGCCATCAGCAGGGTCGCGTAGCCGTTGGAGATGTGACGCGACTCGTCGGACTGGACCGAGTGGAACACCGTGGGCAGCAGGTAGTCACCGTTCGCCGCAGCCTCGGCCGGCATGGCCACGAACAGCGTGTTCGTGAATGCCGTCTCGGCGACGATCGTCAGGTAGATGCTGGCCGCGGTGATGGCGTCACCGGTGATGAACCCCTCAGCGAACTGACGGCCGATGGTGCCGCAGTAGTCGCTGTGGAAGTTCCGCAGGCTGTTGTTGAAGCCTGCCGGGTCGATGTAGTTGTTCATGTACAGGCGCTTGAGGTTCTGCTGGATCGTCGAGTGGCGAACCTCGTCGATCATCTGAATCGCCTGGCCGTTGTGCAGCTCCGGGTTGGGCACAACGTGGAACAGCATCGGCATCGACCGTGCAGCGGACACCTCAGGCAACGGAATGATCGACAGGAACAGCTTCTGCCACTCCAGCCAACGCTCCTGGACCTGGCGGAACATGTTTCCGCGGATCGCTCCGTCGGACGCGCCGTAGACGCGGTGGTCCTTCTCTTCCTGCATCGGGAAGTAGGACCGAAGAACCTGCTTGAGCGGGTCCTTCTTAGCCGCCTTACGGAACGTGTAGTCGGTGCCGTACTTCATGTACGGCTCGTGGTACTGCGGCTCCCAGGAAAGCTCTTGAATCTTCTGGTGAGCCTTAGCCAGACTCTGCCGACTCACGGCGTCTCCTCACATGGTGGTGGGCCGGGGCTCGTTCTGCGCGACGCGGACGCGCATCACAGTTCCCGTGGTCTGCCCCCATCCGCGATGCCGGGGTGTGACGCGGGTGGCTCCGGCTGCGAAGGTGGACCCGAGGCGATGACCGGGTCGGCGCATGGCCGAACCCGCTCCTCATCTCGTGCTGGGAATCACACCGCCCTGCCACCGGCCCTGAGGTCTCAATATGAGACGATGGGCAGTCCCCAGCGGCTCTTCGACGAGGAGTGCATTTGGGGGTACGGTTCGTAGGCGTTCGCTCCGCACCGAGGCGGAGCGTCGGTTGCGCCGAGGAGGGCACCGCTTGGGCCGCCCACACGCCCCTACGCCAGCGCGACGGATCGAACGGTCCGCCGCGGGCCTTGTGCGCGCTCGTACTTCGTTCCTTGTCGATGACAAGGTCGAAGAAGGAGCAGTGCGCGACACCATCCTGGCGTCGTGGACACGTTCCCGCGAGTGGGACGTGGCCGCCGAGAGCGTGGAACTGTCTTCCGAGTTCTATCCCGAGGCCGACTCGCCCCTGACCAGGGCCGCTGCACCGATCCTGTCCGACGTCGCCGACCAGCTGGCTGGCGAGCCCGTCAGCGTCATCCTCACCGATGCCGACGGGGTCGTACTCGACCGGCGCACGGGTGACTCGGCCCTGCACCAGCACCTCGACAAGGTCTGGCTGGCGCCCGGTTTCAGCTACGCCGAGAAGTTCATCGGCACCAACGGCATCGGCACAGCACTCGAGGGTCGCGGTCCGGTGCAGGTGTTCGGCCACGAGCACTACGTGGAGCACCTCGCCGATCTGGCCTGCGCCGGAGCACCCATCTGGCACCCCGTCAGCGGCAAGCTGCTGGGCGTCGTCGACCTCACCTGCTGGCGTCCCGACGCCGGTCGCTTCATGTCCACGGCCGTCGCCCGGATCGCCCGCCAGATCGAGGGCGCGTTGCTCGACCAGTCCGGCCCGCGTGAGCTCGCGCTGCTGCACGACTACCTGGCCGCCTGCGGCCGCAACCGCGGTGCCGTGTTCGCCATCAGCCCCGGGCTCGTGATGATGAACGACAAGGCCCGCGACCTCATCAACCCCGCTGACCAGGTCACCCTGATCGCGGGCGCCACCGAGGCGATGACCTCCGGGCAGCGGTTGCTGCTCGTCGACCTGCCCAGCGGCGCCGTAGCGCGCGTGCAGGTCCGCCCGAGCTGGAGCGATCGCAGCTCGGTCGGTGGCGTGCTCCACGTGCAGCTCGCCGCTCCTGATCACGCCACCCGTGGCCGGGCGGTCGCGGTCGCGCACCCCGCCGCGCTGCCGGCAGCCGTCGGCTCGAGCGTCCTGTGGGCCAAGTGCTGCCAGGCCGTCGACCGTCACTTCCGCAGCCGCGAATGGCTGGTGCTCGAGGGTGAGCCCGGCACGGGCAAGACCACCCTGGCCAGGGCAACCCACCAGATGCGCACCCCCGCGGGGCACATGCGCCTGCTCGACGCCGACGACTACGGCCCCCGCTGGATCTCCGAGCTCGTCGAGGAGCTGGAGACCGACAACGGCACGCTGGTCATCTCCCACGTCGACCGGCTCTCGGCGGAGGGGATGCAGGCGCTCACCGACGCTCTCGAGCCGCACCGCGACTCCACCGACCCCGGCCGGCCATGGGTCGCCGTCACGGTCGGCACGGGCGGGCTGGCGGGCAGCGATGCCAACGCCGACCTGCTGGAGTTCTTCCCGCGCACGGTCGAGGTGCCGCCGCTGCGCCACCACGTCGAGGACGTCGCCGAGCTCGTCCCGCACATGATCGCCCGGTTGACGCGGGGCTCCGACCTCACGTGCTCGCCGGAGGCGCTGCGCGTGCTCATGCGCAACCGCTGGCCCGGTAACGTCGAGCAGCTCTACCACGTGCTGCGCAAGACGGTGGCCCGCCGACGCGCGGGTGTGCTCACCGCGGCCGACCTGCCGCCGGAGACGCACGCGATCACCCGTCGGGTGCTCACCCCGTTGGAGGCCATCGAGTGCGACGCCATCGTGGGCGCCCTGCTCGACAACAACGGCAACAAGGCAGAGGCCGCCCGCCAGCTGGGGATGTCGCGCGCCACGATCTACCGCAAGATCCGCGGTTACGGCATCGCCACGAGCACGCCCGAGATCAGGTGATCGTCGTCGACGCCCTCTAGGGTCCGACTCATGTTGGACATCCGGGGGATAGCGAAACGGTTCGGCAGGTTGCGGGCGCTCGACGACGTCTCGTTCGCCGTGCGTCCCGGCGAGGTCTTCGGCTTCGTCGGCAGCAACGGCGCCGGCAAGACCACCACCATGCGCATCGTGCTGGGGGTACTGGCGGCGGATGCCGGTGAGGTCCGGTGGCAGGGCGGACCCGTCGATGCGGACGTCCGCAGGCGGATCGGCTACATGCCCGAGGAGCGCGGGCTCTATCCGAAGATGAAGGTCGGCGAGCAGTTGCGCTACCTCGCCCGGCTGCACGGGATGCCGGCCGCGGCCGCAGACACGGCCGTCGAGCAGTGGACCGAGCGGCTCGGCATCTCCGCCCGTGTCGGCGAGGAGGTGCAGAAGCTCTCGCTCGGCAACCAGCAGCGCGTGCAGCTGTGCGCCGCGCTGAGCCACGAACCCCAGGTACTGGTGCTCGACGAGCCGTTCTCCGGGCTGGACCCGACGGCCGTCGAGGTGATGAGCAGCGTGCTGCGCGACAAGGCAGCCGAGGGCGTCCCCGTGATCTTCTCCAGCCACCAGCTCGAGCTGGTGGAACGGCTCTGCGACCGGATCGGCATCATCTCCGCAGGTCGCATGGTGGCCGTCGGCACCGTCGAGGAGCTGCGCTCACGCGATGACGCGGTCGTGCTCGACGTCGACGGTCCGCCCGCGGGCTGGGCCGACGCGCTCACCGGGGTCGAGGTCGTGACCAGCTCCGGCACCGCGACGCAGGTCCGGCTCGTCGCACCGTTCGACGACCAGGTGGTGCTGGCCGCGGCACTCGCAGCCGGACCGGTGCACGAGTTCCGGCGACGGCGTCAACCCCTGACCGAGCTCTACCGACACGTCGTGTCGGACGCCCCGGCTGCGGCCGAGGTGGCGTCATGACCGTCGACGCCCCGCTGACCCCCGCACAAGCCGTGCTGCTGGTGGCCGGCCGCGAGTTCCGCACCCAGGTGCGCTCGCGCAGCTTCGTGATCAGCCTGATCGTCACGCTCGTGCTGTTCGGCGGCATCGGCCTGCTCATCACCATCATCGCCGGTCAGACGTCGAGTCACTCGATCGGGCTCACCACCGCCACCGCGGGCCTGCGCGCCGACCTGGAGCAGGCGGCCACCGCGCAGGACACCGCGCTGGAGTTCCGCACCGTCGACGACGCCGGCGGTCGCGCCGCGCTGGCGGCCGACGACCTCGACACGCTGCTGACCGGCGAACCCGGCGCCTACCAGCTGGTGGCGCGCGACACCGTCGACCCGTCGGTCCAGTCGGTGGTCACCGCGGCGGTGCAGAGCAACACCCTCGCCACCGCGCTGCGCGGCGCGGGCATCGACCCGGCGCAGGTGGCCGCGAAGGCACGGGTGACGACGTCGACCGTGGAACCCGTCGACCCGCACCGTGGTGAGCAGCTCGCACTCGCGATCGTCGGCACGGTGCTGCTGTTCTTCTCGATCTCCGGCTACGGCCAGCTGGTGGCCTCCGGTGTGGTCGAGGAGAAGCAGAGCCGCGTGGTGGAGCTCCTGCTGGCCACCATCAAGCCTTGGCAGCTGCTCGGCGGGAAGATACTGGGGCTCGGCGGGGTCGGGTTGCTGCAACTCGTGATCCTCGGGGTGATCGGCGTGGCCGGCGGCGCCGTCACCGGCCTGCTGACCGTCCCGAGTGCGGCCGCGAGCCTGTTCGCGATGGTGATCGTCTGGTACCTGCTCGGGTTCTTCCTGTTCGCCGCGCTCTACGCGGCGGTGGGGTCGACCGTCTCGCGGCAGGAGGAGCTGAGCACGCTGATCGCGCCGATGATCATGGTGCTGGTGATCCCGTTCGTGCTGGCGGTGAACCTGCTGCCCAGGGATCCGCGCAACGGCTTCGCGGCGGTGCTGTCGTTCATCCCGTTCTTCTCCCAGACGGTGATGCCGGCCCGCTACGCGTTGGGGGTGGCGTCGCTGTGGGAGGTGGCGCTGGCGGCCCTGCTCGAACTCGTCGCCATCGTGGTGGTGGTGCGGCTGGCCGGGCGGATCTACCAGAACTCGATCCTGCGCACCGGGGCCAGGGTGTCGCTGCGGGAGGCGCTGCGGGGGTGATCTACCCCGCTCCCCTGCTCCCCCACATTGCAGGAAAGCCACTTTCCCGCAAGGAGGTTGCGGCAAAGTGGCTTTCCTGCAACGGGGCGAGGGTGGGGCGGCGACGCTAGGAGCGTGGCTGCTTCTTCGGCGTCCACTCCGTGAAACCCGCGGCAGCGGCCTCGGCGGGGGTGCGGAACCACACCTCGGCCTTGGTGCGCCGGTAGTACGGGCTCTCCGGGGTGTGGAACAGCATCGAGTCGGCGTTGCCCTTGATCGTGTACTCCGGGCTCGGCGCGGCCCCGTCGGGACCGGGGATCGCCCCGCCTGCGGGAGCGCGCCGGGACGGCTCGGCGGCCGGGGCCTGCGGTGCAGGGGCCGGGCGCGGACGCGGTGACGGGGCCGGGCGCGGCGCCTGGCCGCCCGGGACCTGGCCATTGGCGGCATGACCGTTGGTGCCCGGCCGGTTGAGCGGCGGCGCCGGCTTCGGCGTGACCTGCTGCGGTGCCGCGTGGCGGGGCGCCGCGGGGCGGCCCGGCGGCATCGCCGTCGGTGGCATCTGGCGCGGCGGGGGCTGGGTCTGCGGGAGCTGGGCGGGTCGCGGCGGCACGGGGCGGGGCGGCGGCGCGGCCGCGGCGGGAGCCGCCGGCTGATCGGGCATCGGCTTTGGGGGGGCCGGCTTGGCGGCCACCGGCTGCGGTGCTGCCGGGGCCGACGCCGTGGGCTTCGGCGCCGCAGGTGGGGCGGCGATCCGGTGCGGCGCGGGCGGGGCCTGCTGCGGCTCCGCGACCGGCGCTGCCGTGGCCGGAGCCTCCTTGACCTGCGCTTCCTTCGCCGGAGCCGCCTTCGCGGGGGCCTGCTGGACCGCGTCCGTGGCCGGGGTGTCCTGGGGTGCAGCTGGCGCGGACGTGGCTCCCTTGGCCGGTGCCGCCTTCGCCGGCACTGCCTTCTCCGGGGCTGCCTTCTCCGGGGCCGCCTTCTCCGGGGCCGCCTTCTCCGGGGCCACCTTCTCCGGGGCCACCTTCTCCGGGGCCGCCTTCTCCGGGGCCACCTTCTCCGGGACCGCCTTCTCCGGGGCCACCTTCTCCGGGGCCGCCTTCGGAGCAGCCGCCTTCGGAGCAGCCGGGGCCGGGGCGGCGGGCTTCTCAGCGGTGGCCGGCGGGGCCGCCGGGGCCGAGACGGGCTTTCCGGCAGGAGGATCTCCCGCTGGAGCAGCCGCGGCAGGGGGCTTCTCCGCCGGAGCGGCCGGAGCCGCCGGAGCAACGGGTGCCGCCGCAGCAGGTGCTGGAACGGCCGCAGCAGGTGCTGGAACGTGAGCAGTGGGCGCGGCAGGCGGCGGGATCAGCCGCGGCTCGGGCCACGGCAGATCCTCGGCGGCACGTCGCGATCGCAGGTACCAGGCGGCTCCGCCCAGCATCGCCAGCAGGACGATCCACCGGCGACGGCGCCGTGGCCTCGATTCCCGCGTCGATTCCTCGGCCATGAGAACCCCTCCCTCGCTGCTGTCGCAGACTAGGGCATCCGATCAGCACGCCTCCACATGGAGCAAGGCCCGCTCATGCACTCGCGCTACGCGCCGCCTTGACCTGCTCGTACCCCTCCAGTGCCACGCGCCGTTCCGCAGCGTGGTCGACCATCGGCTCCGGGTAGCCCTCCGGGACACCGCCGGGCAGCTTCCACGGCTGGTGCACGGCCCTGCCCTCCACTCCACGCAGTTCCGGCACGAACCGTCGTACGTAGGCGCCGTCGGGGTCGAACCGCTCCGCCTGCGTGATCGGGTTGAAGACCCGGAAGTAGGGCGACGCGTCGGTGCCGCTGCCGGCCGTCCACTGCCAGCCGTGCTGGTTGGAGGCGAGGTCGCCGTCCACGAGCAGTTGCATGAAGTGCCGGGCGCCCCACCACCACGGCAGGTGCAGGTCCTTGACGAGGAAGCTCGCGACGATCATCCGCACCCGGTTGTGCATCCATGCCTGTTCCCGGAGCTGGCGCATCCCCGCGTCGACGATCGGGAACCCGGTTCGGCCCTCGCACCACGCGGCGAAGCTCGTCCGCGCAGCGGCACCGGACGCCAGCGGCAACGCGTCGAAGGCGCGGTCGTAGTTGCCACGGGCGGAGTCGGGTCGCTGGTACAGGATGTCGGCGTAGAACTCGCGCCAGGCGAGCTCGGTGCGGTAGGTGTCCACGGCCTGCGAGCGGCGGCCCGACAGGTCGGCGAGCATCGTTCGCGGGTGGATCTGCCCGTACTTCAGGTACGGCGACATCCGCGACGTCCCCGGCTTGTCCGGGCGGTCCCGGTCGCCGGCGTAGTCGTCGAGGACCCCGTCGAGGAACTCCCGCCAGCACCTCAGCGCAGCGGTCTCCCCGGCCTCCGGCAGGTCGGCGGGCACCGCGTCGCCCGCGGGGATCGCGACGCGGTCGAGGCCGTCGGGGTCGATCCAGTCCACGGTGGCGGCGTCCGTCTCGGCGGGTCCGCGCCAGCCGTGCCGGGCCCAGGCACTGCGGAACGGGGTGAAGACGCGGTAGGGCTCGCCGTCTGGTTTGCGCACCCGCCCGGGCGCCACCGCGTACGGCGAACCGGTGGCCACGAGCTCGCGGTCGCCCGACTCCAGCGCCGCGGCGACGGCGCCGTCGCGCTTGCGGCCGTAGGGACCGAAGTCGGCAGCGACGTGCACCGTGGCCGCGTCGACGTCGGCGGCGACCCGCGGCACGACCTCCGCCGGATCGCCCCGCACCACCAGCAGCCGCCCGCCCAGCGCGTCGTCGAGGGCGCGCAGCGAGGCGTAGAGGTAGCTGAGGCGCGCAGCACCTGACGGGCCGAGCAGCGCCGGGTCCAGCACGAACAGCGCCAGCGACGCGGGTGCGGCGTCGGCAGCGGCCAGGAACGTGGGTTGGTCGGCGACGCGCAGATCGCGCCGGAACCAGACCACAGCGGCATCGGGCATGGGGACCGACGCTAGCGTCGGTGAGCCGATCCGGCGCGTTGGGCAGCCATACCGACGTCCAGCGGGGTGACATCGCTGACGTTGAACGTCAGCGATGTCACCCCGCTGGAAGGTGCTCGGTCGGTAGCGCTCACGATCAGGGAGTCAGCGGTCGGCCATCGGGACGTAGGGCCGCTCGGTGGCGCCGACGTAGAGCTGGCGCGGGCGGCCGATCTTGGTGGTGGGGTCGTTGATCATCTCGCGCCACTGGGCGATCCAGCCCGGGAGCCGGCCCAGCGCGAACAGGACGGTGAACATCTTGGTGGGGAAGCCCATCGCCCGGTAGATCACGCCGGTGTAGAAGTCGACGTTCGGGTAGAGCTTGCGCTCGATGAAGTAGTCGTCGGCGAGCGCCTTCTCCTCCAGCGCCTTCGCGATGTCGAGCAGGGGGTCGGTGACACCCAGCTTCGCGAGGATGTCGTCGGCCTTCTGCTTGACGATCTTCGCCCGCGGGTCGTAGTTCTTGTAGACGCGGTGCCCGAAGCCCATGAGCTTCGCGCCGTGCTCCTTGTTCTTGACCCGGTTGACGAACGCCTCGACGTCACCGTTCTCGACGTCGCGAATGCGCGTGAGCATCTCGAGCACGGCCTGGTTGGCACCACCGTGCAGCGGGCCGAACAGGGCGTTGATGCCCGCGGAGATGCTGGCGAAGAGATTGGCGTGCGACGAACCGACCAACCGAACCGTCGACGTGGAGCAGTTCTGCTCGTGGTCGGCGTGCAGGATCAGCAGCGTGTCGAGCGCGCGCACGAACTCGGGGTCCACGTCGTAGGGCTCGGCGGGGAAGCCGAACGTCATGCGCAGGAAGTTCTCCACCAGGCCCAGCGAGTTGTCCGGGTAGAGGAACGGCTGGCCGATCGACTTCTTGTACGCGTACGCGGCGATCGTCGGCAGCTTGGCCAGCAGGCGCACGGTGGACAGCTCGACGGCGTCCTCGTCGAACGGGTCGAGGCTGTCCTGGTAGAAGGTGGACAGCGCGCTGACGGCGCTCGAGAGCACCGGCATCGGGTGCGCGTCGCGGGGGAAGCCGTCGAAGAACCGTTTCAGGTCCTCGTGCAGCAGCGTGTGCCGGCTGATCTTGTTGGTGAACGCCTCGAGCTCACTCGGCGTGGGGAGCTCGCCGTAGATGAGCAGGTAGCTGGTCTCGATGAACGTGGAGCCGGAAGCGAGCTGATCGATCGGATAGCCGCGGTAGCGCAGGATGCCGGCGTCGCCGTCGATGTAGGTGATCGCCGAGGTGCAGGACGCGGTGTTGCCGTAGCCCGAATCGAGGGTGACGAGACCGGTGGTCGGCAGCAGCTTGCTGATGTCGAACCCGGGCGCCCCCTCGGTGGCGTTGCTGATCGCCATCTTGTGTTCGCCGCCGGGGTAGGAAAGTACGGCGGTCGTGTCGTCAGCCATGTGGAGGTTCCCTCACACTCTTGTTTTCCGTGGTTGGGAACAACGCTAGTGCGCAGGGCGGGTTTCGCGCCTGCGCAGGCTGTGTGACGTGGCGCGCGACGGGTGTGGTGATCACCGCTCTCACCCGGATGTGGGTGCCCGGTACCTCCAGAACGCCGGGAACGCGACCACCACGACGGCCGCGAGGACGATCACGATGAAACCGCCGACGGTGGCCGCCGGGCCGGGGCCCCAGCCGGCCGCGGCGGGCCCGTGCCAGAGGTCCGCGAGCCGTGGCCCGCCCGCCACGACGACGAGGAACACGCCCTGCATCCGCCCGCGCATCTCGTCGGTTGCCACCGACTGCAGCATGGAGCTGCGGAACGTCGAGCTGACCATGTCACCGGCGCCGGCGAGCGCGAGGCAGAGCACCGCGAGCCACAGCGAGCTCGTGAGCCCGAACAGCGCCACCCCGATGCCCCACAGGCAGATCGCGGCGGTGACGGCGACGCCCTGGCGCCGGATCCGGGTGAGGCTGCCGGAGAACACCCCGGCTGCGACCATGCCGAGCGGGATGGCGGCGAAGATGATGCCCAGCGCGAACCCGCCACCGGGCGGGTCACCGAACCTGGTCTGGGCGATCTCCGGGAAGACCACGCGGGGCATGCCGAGCATCGCCACGACGTCGATCAGGAACGAGACCAGCAGCACCTTGTGCTGTGAGGCGTAGCGGAACCCGTCGACGACCTCGCGCATCCCCGCGCGCCTGCGCTCCGGCGACGCGTGCGGCGGCACCGGCGGCAGCTTCCAGGTGGCCCACAGCGTGGCCAGCAGCGCGATCGCGTCGATCAGGTACAGCGTGGGCAGGCCCAGCACCGGGATCAGCACGCCGGCCAGCAGCGGTCCGGCGATGGCCCCGACCTGGAACACCGTCATGTTGAGCGCGTTGGCGGCGGGGAGCTCGGCGGCAGGCAGCAGCCGCGGGATCACCGCGTTGCGCGCCGGTTGGTTGATCGCGAGGAAGGCCGTCTGCACGGAGAACAGGCACAGCACGGCCCACACCCCGCCCATCCCGCTCGCGGCGGTGACCCACAGCGCGAGCGAGGACAGCGCGATCCCGCCGCCGGTGAGCAGCAGGACGGTGCGCCGGTCCACCGCGTCGGCGATCGCGCCGCCCCAGAGCCCGAACACGATGAGGGGCACCAGCCCGAACAGCCCCGTCAGCCCGACGTAGGCCGACGATCCGGTGAGCTCGTAGATCTGCGCCGGCACCGCGACGACGGACAGCTGCGCCCCGACGGTGGTGATCACCCCGGCCGTCCAGAGCCTGCGGTACGCGGGGGTGCGCAGCGGGCGGGTGTCGGTCAGGGTGCCCCGGATGGCCCTGGCGATCCGGCGGGTGGGCGATTCTGCGGCCATCGCGACCGTGGTCGGGCCGCCACCGTGGAGCGCAGCGGTGGGCTGCTGCGCCGCGGGCGTCGGACGGGTGGGTGCTTCGGCTCCCGAAGGGATGGGGCGGGTCGGCCCGTCCTGTACGAACGCGTTGGGCCGGGTCGGATCATCGGGAACGGGCGGTGTCACAGATCAGACCTACCACTTCGGCCGGGCCGGAGCAGCTGCGGCAGCCCTCCCGGTAGGCGGATTCTCGATCACGGGGCCAACCGGCGCACCGTCCACGTGCGGTCGATCGCGTTCTGCTCGAAGCGCAGGCGGTCGTGCAGGCGATCGGTGCGGCCCTGCCAGAACTCCACGTGCTCTGGCACGATGCGCCACCCTCCCCAGTGGGCGGGCAGTGGCACGTTCTCGGTGTCGGCGAACCGCTGCGTCACCGCGTCCAGCGCGTCGTCGAGCGCACGGCGGTCGCGCACCACCGCCGACTGCGCCGACGCCCACGCACCCAGCTGCGACCCGCGCGGCCTGCTGTTCCAGTAGGCCCTGGTCTCGGCCGGTGACACGAGCTCGACGCCGCCGCGCAGATGCACCTGCCGGTGCACCAGGTACCAGGGGAAGGTGGCCGACGCGTAGCGCGAGGCTCGCAGGTCACGGCTCTTGGCCGAGGTGAAGTTCGTGAAGAACGCGACGCCGCGGGCGTCGATGCCCTTGCACAGCACGGTGCGCGACGAGGGCCTGCCGTCGTCGTCGGTGGTGGCCAGCACCATCGCGTTGGGCTCGACGACGGTGGCGGCCTCGGCCTCGGCGAACCAGGCCTGCAACTGCTCGTGCCACGTCGGAGCGAGCGCGTCCACGTCGAATCCGGAGGTGCGGTAGTCCACCCGCATCCCCGCCACATGCTGATCCACCAGCGAGTCCTTCCCTGCCCCCGTCGGCGCGACCACGTGCCCGACGATCACGCCGGTGTGGCCGGTGACCGATGCCACCCAGCTGCACCGTTGCCTCACGCGTGCTGCGCGGGCAGGGTGACGCCAACCACGGTAGCCGTCCCGGACGGCCGTGGGCAGCACCCGAGTCGGACAACCGTGTCCGAGGAGGGGGCGACTCCTGGTCAACGATGCCGCACCGGCGTCGACGGCCGGGGCTGCCAAGTCGGGGATCACGATGAGGAGGACGCGGTGTCCACTGCGCCGACCGCTGAGACGGCGCCGACCGCGCCTGCCCAGAACGCCAACGATTCCGTACCGCCGCCACCGCCGGGATTCAAATCCGGCCTCGAAGGACATGTGGCGTTCCGCACGGAGATCGCCGAGCCCGACAAGGACGGCGGCGCGCTGCGCTACCGCGGCGTCGACATCGAGGATCTCGTCGGCAAGGTCACCTTCGGCAACGTCTGGGCCCTGCTCGTCGACGGCCGGTTCGGCCCCGGACTGCCGCCGGCCGAGTCGTTCCCGATCCCGGTGCACACCGGCGACGTCCGGGTGGACGTGCAGGCCGCGCTGGCCATGCTCGCGCCCTACTGGGGCTACCGGCCGCTGCTCGACACCGCCCCCGAGGAGGCCCGCGAGCAGCTCGCGCGCGCCTCGGTGATGGCGCTGTCCTACGTCGCGCAGTCGGCGCGGGGCATCGGCGTCCCGGCCGTCCCGCAGGCACGCATCGACGAGTGCACCACCATCACCGAGCGCTTCATGACGCGCTGGCGCGGCGAGCCCGATCCGGCGCACATCCAGGCGATCGACGCCTACTGGGTCTCCGCCGCCGAGCACGGCATGAACGCCTCCACGTTCACCGCCCGCGTCATCGCCTCCACCGGCGCCGACGTCGCGGCGTCGCTCTCGGGCGCCATCGGCGCGATGTCGGGGCCGCTGCACGGTGGCGCTCCCGCCCGCGTGCTGCCGATGATCGCCGAGGTCGAGCAGAGTGACGACGCCGAGGGCCTGGTCAAGGGCATCCTCGACCGGCACGAGAAGCTCATGGGCTTCGGGCACCGCGTCTACCGCGCCGAGGACCCCCGCGCCCGCGTGCTGCGGCGTACCTGCAAGGAGCTGAACGCACCGCGCTACGAGGTGGCCGCCACCCTGGAGCAGGCGGCGCTGAAGATCCTGCGCGAACGCCGCCCCGACCACCCGATCGAGACCAACGTCGAGTTCTGGGCCGCGGTGATCCTCGACTTCGCCGAGGTGCCCCCGCACATGATGCCGGCGATGTTCACCAGCGCCCGCACGGCAGGCTGGTCGGCCCACATCATGGAGCAGAAGCGGGAGAACAAGCTCGTCCGCCCGTCGGCGCAGTACATCGGCCCGGGCCCCCGCAAGCCCGAGGACGTCGAGGGCTGGAGCGAGATCCGGCACAGCTGACACCACCGCGCCAACCACATGGCCGCCGCGCCGACGTCCTGACGTCGGCGCGGCGGCCATTGTGTTGGCGCCGTCAGGCGAGAGCGGGCCCGGCGGCGGGCACAGCGGTCCGGCGCACCATCAGCGACAGCACGCCGGCAACGACGCAGAGCGCGCCGCCCAGGTACCACGCCAGGTCGTAGGAGCCCAGCTCGTCGCGCACGATCCCGGCGCCCAACGCCATGAGAGCGGCCCCCAGTTGGTGGGAGGCGAAGATCCAGCCGAACACCACCGGTGCCGACGCCCCGAAGTGGGCCCGCGCCAGCGCCATCGTCGGCGGGATCGTGGCCACCCAGTCCAACCCGTAGAAGACGATGAACGCCAGCATGTTGGTCTGGATGTCCGGCCCGAACAGCGACGGCAGCGCGATGAGCGATAGCCCGCGCAGCACGTAGTAGGCCAGCAGCAGCAGGCGCGGATCGATGCGGTCGGTGAGCCAGCCGGACGCGATGGTGCCGGCGATGTCGCACAGCCCCACCACCGCCAGCAGCCCGGCGGCCATCGTCATCGGCATGCCGTGATCGTGCGCAGCTGGGATGAAGTGCGGCTGGATCAGGCCCATCGTCGTGGCGCCGCAGATCATCATGCCGGCCGCGAGGTACCAGAACGGCTTGGTCCGCCATGCCGAGAACAGTGCGCGCATGGCGATGCGGGCGGCGCCCGTACGCACCGGCGCGACGTTGTCGGCCGCGGTGCCGCCGTAGGGCACCACCCCGACGTCGCTCGGGCGGTCGCGCAACAGCCAGACCACGAACGGGGCCACGGCCAGCGCCGCGAACGCGACACCGAGCGCGGCAGGCCGCCACCCGTAGGTCTCGGCGACCTGGGAGATCACGGGCAGGAACACGAGCTGCCCTGCCGCGCCACCCGCCGTCAGCACACCGGAGACGAGCCCGCGCCGCGCCACGAACCAGCGCCCGGTGACGGTGGCGACGAGCGCGAGCGCCATCGACCCGGTACCGAGCCCGACGAGCACACCCCAGCAGAGGATCAGCTGCCAGCTCGCCGTCATGAACACCGTGAGCCCGCTGCCCGCCGACACGACCAGCAACGCGCCGGTGACGACCCTGCGGATGCCGAAGCGCTCCATGAGCGCCGCCGCGAACGGCGACGTCAGGCCGTAGAGCGCCATGTTGACCGCGGCCGCGGCCGAGATCGTGGACACCGACCAGCCGAACTCATGGTGCAGCGGTTCCATCAGCACGCCGGGCACCGACCGGAATCCCGAGGCACCCACCAGTGCCAGGAACGTCACGGCGGCCACCCACCACGCGGGGTGGATGCGCCGCGTGCGCGCGGCCTTCAGCTCAGTCACACCATGCAGCCTCACCCGGCGGCCGTCGCGGAACCAGTGGCCGGACAGCCATCCTGTGAAAGGATCCGGCCATGACGTCGGATCGACACGAGATCGCCGTGCTCGCGATGCCACAGGTCATCGCCTTCGAGTTGGGACTGCCCCACAAGCTGCTGGGCAGCGCCGTCGACGGCGACGGCCGCCCGCTCTACCGCGCGCGCGTCTGCACGCTCGACGGCGGTCCGGTGCGCACGTCCGCGGGGTTCCAGGTCTTGCCCGAGCACGACGCGTCGATCCTCGCGACAGCCGACACGATCGTGATCCCCGGACACTCGGGCGGGCCCGCGGTCGACCACGGCGTGCTCGACCCGGCCGTCGGCGCGGCGCTACGGGGTCGGACCGCCCGCATGATGTCGATCTGCACCGGCGCGTTCGTACTGGCCGCGGCCGGGCTGCTCGACGGCAGGCCGGCCACCACGCACTGGATGCACGCCGAGCGGTTCGCGCGGTTCTTCCCGGCCGTCCACCTGGATCCGGGCGTCCTCTACGTCGACGACGGCGACGTGCTCACCTCCGCGGGCAACGCCGCGGGCATCGACCTGTGCCTGCACCTGATCCGCCGCGACCACGGCGCCGCGGTGGCCAACAGCGTCGCCCGCCGCAGCGTGGTGGCGCCGTGGCGCGTCGGCGGGCAGTCGCAGTTCATGGAGCCGGTGCCCGACCCCGACGGCGCGGGCGTCGCCCCGACGCGCGCGTGGGCACTGGCCCGGCTCGACACCCCCTTGACGCTGGCCGACATGGCCGCGCACGCGGCGATGAGCGTGCGCACGTTCACCCGTCGGTTCCGCGAGGAGACCGGCCAGAGCCCGGCGCGGTGGCTCACCACCCAGCGCGTCGAGCGGGCGCGGCGGCTGCTGGAGACCACCGACCTGCCAGTGGAGCGGGTCGCCACCGACGCGGGCTTCGGCAACACGGTGTCGCTGCGCCAGCACCTGCACGCCGCGATCGGGGTGGCGCCGCTGGCCTACCGCCGCACCTACCGCGGCGCGAGCTGACCGTCGAGAACGACGTTGCCATGATCAACAGGGCCTGTTGATCATGGCAACGTCGTTCTCGACGGGGTCAGGGTGCCGCGCGGGGCCAGTGCGAACGCGCCTGCGTAGAGGACGGCGGCCACGATCAGCAGTCCCGGGAACCCGACGAGCAGGGCCAGGTACTCCAGGCACCCGCCCACCATCGCGCCGAGCAGGTTGGCGCCGAACGCGGCCGTGCCGTCGGCGGTGTCGGTGAACCGCTTCGCGAACACGATGTTGGCCGCGAAGATCGGCAGGAACGCCAGCACGACGGCCACCACACCGCGGAGCAGCAACGGCATGCCCAGCAGCCACGACTCCGGCACCAGCCAGCTCAGCAGCAGCCCGCCGAACAGCACCGCGTACATGATCTTCATCGGGGGCGTGCGGAACCGGCCCGTCACCAGCACGGCGGCGAGCACGGCCACCAGCACGCCGGCGAACACGATCGCGTTGACCACCCACGTGGTGCCGAACAGCAGCGCGAACCCCGCGATGCTCTTCGTCTGCAGCAGCAGGAACCCGGCGCCGAGCAGGAACAGGTCGGCGTAGGGCCGCATCCGCCGGTACGACCCACCGATCCCGCCCCCACCGACGAACGCGACGGCGACGACGCTGACGGCCAGGATCAGCCCGATCGTCACCAGGTAGAGCTCGGGGATGGTGGCCCCGAACAGGTACAGGAACGGCCGCCCGTCGGTGGCCGGTTCCGGCGTGTTCGCCGCGGGCCCGGGCCACGCGGTCGCGCATGTCTGGTCGGCAGCGGTCAACCCGACGGTGATCACGGCCTGCCCCAGCGCTCCCCCGACGACGTCGACGCAGGGCGCGTGCCCGAAGGCGTTCTGCGCGGTGAGCGCGAGCCGGTCGATGAGCCAGGCCTCGCGGTAGTAGTTGTACATCGCGAACGCGCCGCCCGCGTTGAGGTGGGCGCGGGCGGAGTCGAACGCCTGCTGCGTGAACAGGTAGCTCTCCAGCCGCAGCGAGCTCGCGCCCTGCACGAGCGTCAGCGAGTCCGGCAGCGCGAAGAGGATGAGGTCGTAGCGGTTGTCGGTGCGCGACAGGAACGCGCGCCCGTCGTCGACGTGGGTGGTGACGCGCGGGTCGGCGTAGGGCCGGTCGGGGTTCTGGTTGCGGCCGATGGCGAGCAGCCCGGGATCGATCTCCACGGCGTCGACGTGCCGGGCGCCCGCCCGCAGCGCGATCGCGACGTCGGTGCCGCTCCCGGCGCCCACGACCAGCACGTTGCCCAGCGCGTTGTGGGCCGACCGCTCGTACGGCAGCCCGTACTGCGGTTCGGCCCGGATCCGCAGCTCGGCCGGCATGGCCTGCTGGTGCGGCACCCCGTTGGCCGAGATGTCGACGATCGGGTTGCCGTACCAGTCCCGCGTGCTGGTCTGGATCTTGTAGTAGGGCGACCAGCTCGCCCCGGGCGTCTCCGACTCGGTGCGCAACGCCGTCAGCATCAGCGCGGCGGGCGCGACCACCAGCACCGCCGCCAGCACCACCGCCACCGGACGCCTGCCGGGCACCAGCAGCAGCGCGAACGCCAGCGAGACGATCAGGCCCCACCACACCGGCGGCGCGCCCAGGAACGACAGCCCGGTGAACGACGTGATGCCGATCAGGCTCCCGATCAGGTCGAACCTGTAGGCGGCCAAGCGCGGGAGCTGGGCGAAGCAGCGCCCGACGATCTCCCCCGGCCCCGCCATGATCACCGCGGCCGCGGCGAAGACGATCGGCAGCACCACCCACGTCGGCGGGCCGGTGGTGGACAGGCTCGTGAAGTAGATGACCGTGGCGTCCTGCCCCCGGTCGACCGTGACCGGGTAGGTCTCGACGAACAGCACCAGCGCGGCCAGCGCGATCGGCGAGTAGAACGGCTGCACCCGCGCGCGGCTCGACCGCAGGAAGCCCAGCCCGATCCCGAGGAACGAGCCCAGCAGCACGAAGTTCGAGAAGTAGCTCAGGTGCACGACGTTGGAACCGGTCCACCGGATCAGTGCCAGCTCGACGAACAGCATCAGGGCGCTGGCCAGCACCAGCCGCGGCCGCACCCCGAGCAGGACGGACGACGGCGGGATCTCGGCGGTGGGGGCGGCCATGGGCCGGAGCGTACGGAATGTCCGTGTCGCGAGCCGGTTCAGCTCAGCTGACCGGGCTCCCGACCCTCCGCCGCCGCACGGGCGAGGTCGACGTCGAAGCGCTCCTTGCGGATCCGCTGGTCGACGTAGAGCAGGTTGGTCACACCCGACGAGAACGGCATCGTCAGCGTGCCCGAGATGATGCTGGCGATCCCCGAGAGGATCACCGCCGACGTCGACAGCGCGGGCACCGAGACACCGGACGTGACACCGGCCGAGATGGCGACGGTGGCTCCGCCCAGCCCGAACGGCAGCGCGATCACGAACCCGATGATGCCGACGATGATGCCGGTGAGGATCACGATGCCGAAGATCCGCCACCAGCTGCCCTGCACGAGCTCCCGGGAACGGCGCAGTGCCGCCACCACGCCGGCGTGCTCCAGCACGTAGGCAGCCGTGGCCAGGGACAGCGACACGGCCAGGTAGATCACGGCGACGACCGTGGCGATGAACAGCAGCACGGCCAGCAGGATCGTGAACCCGTTCGACCCGCCCACGAACAGCAGGAGCAACCCCACCCCGATACCGACGACAGCGATCACGATGGCGATCAGCCCGACGAGCAGGCTCACCCCGACCAGTCCCGCGATGCGCGCCTTCACCATGCTCCACGCCTGCGGGAACGTGGTGGGCCTGCCGAGCACCGCCCGGCTGAGCACCACGACCAGCAGCCCGCTGGCGACGCTGACGGCCAGCACCGTGATGATCGAGCCCACGAGGCTGACCGCGAGCGACGTGAGGCTCGCGCTCAGCACCGCGGCGACGTCGGTCGGCCGCACGCTCGTCGGGCGCGGGGCGACGAGCTGGATGATCACCTGGATCACCGCGACGATCGTGATGACCACGAACGCCACGCCCAGGGTCGCGGCGGGGTTCATCCGGATGTTGCGGAACGCACCCGAATAGATGTCGCCCAGCTGCAGCGGGCGCAACGGGATCACACCTGGCTGCGGTGGCGCCGCCCCGAAACCCGGGGGCGGGTACCCGGGCGGTCCATAACCCTGCGGCGCCTGGCCATATCCCGGCTGGCCATATCCCGGCCCATATCCCGGCTGCCCATGTCCCGCGGGCGGGAGGTCCGGCCCGGGCTGCTGGGCGTACCCCGGCTGCTGCCCGTACGCCGGCGGCGGGCCCCCATATCCGGGAGTGGTGCCGTATCCGGGTGTGGTGCCGTATCCGGGCGGTGCTGCGTTGGGCGGCTGATCTGCCGCAGCCGGCGGATCCGTGGGATCCGGGCGCTCAGGTTCGCGGCCCTCAGGTGTGTCGGTCATCGTCGTCCCCCAAAGAACGCGCAGTTCACGTCCGGCGCCATCGTGGCACCCTGATCGGTTGCCACCAAGGTCATTCGGGGTCATTTCGGGCGTTTCCCAGGGGAAACCCGGATGCACCGAACGGCGTAGCTCGCGACCCTCAGCGAGTGACGCCACCATTCAAAGAACTGTCCCGGTCCATGCTCTTCGGCGGCAACGCGCCGATCGAAGGCCTCCTCAACGCCATCGCGATGGAACCGTTCCTGACCGGTGAACAACCGTTCGCCCACTCCGTCGACCTCAGCGAGGTCGGGCCCGACGCCGCGCTCAGCCCGCCCGGCTGCCTGCCCTGCTTCACCCATGACAGCGGCGGGCTCCGCTCGCACGTGGCCACCGGCCCTGGCTGGACGCTCGTCGCCATGCGTCGCCGCGCCGGCAGCGCGAGCCTGCGCGTCTGCGCCACCACCGACGAGCGCGCACGCGACGTGCTGGAGCTCGCCTCCCGCACCGCGCAGCGCGGCACCCCGCCGCGCGAGTCGCAGGTGCCGATCGACTTCTGGCACACCGAGGACTGCCGTCCGAGCGGGGTTCGGGTGCCCCGCCACATCGACGTTCCGCCGTGGTCGACGATCCGCCGCAACTACACCGCGTCCGCCGGCGTCGAGCTGGAACGGCTGATGGCGCTGCGCCCCGACGACATCACGGGCCGGCTGCTCCTGCTGCACGGCCCGGCCGGTACCGGCAAGACCACCGCGATCCGCGCGCTCGCCCACGCCTGGCGCGACTGGTGTCGCATCGAGTGCATCCTCGACCCGGAGGCCCTGTTCACCCAGCCCGCCTACCTGACGTCGGTCGCGCTGGGCGAGGGCGGCCCCGGTGACGACCGCACCTGGCGGCTGCTCGTGCTCGAGGACTGCGACGAGCTGGTGCGCGCCGAGGCGAAGCACGACTCGGGACAGGCACTGTCGCGCCTGCTCAACCTCACCGACGGGCTGCTCGGCCAGGGCCTCGACGTGCTCGTCTGCCTCACCACCAACGAGGACGTCGCCCGGCTGCACCCGGCTGTCGTCCGGCCGGGCCGCTGCCTCGCCGAGATCGAGTGCGGACCGCTGACCCCGCTCGCCGCCGCAGCCTGGCTCGGGGTCGATCCGGACACCGCCGACATCGCACCCGAAGGGGTCACGCTCGCGGAGCTCTACCGACAGCGGGCGGGGCGTGTGACGTCGGCCCCGTCGCGATCCGCCGGTTCGCCCGGCTGACAGACTGGTCGGCGTGACCGCCTCGACCCCGAACGACCTGCAGATCCCCGCCGACCTCCGTCCCATCGACGGACGTTTCGGCTGCGGGCCCTCCAAGGTGCGACCGGAACAGCTCGCCGCACTTGCCGCCGCCGGCGCCGTGATGGGCACCTCGCACCGCCAGAAGCCGGTGAAGGCGCTCGTCGGACGCGTTCGCGCGGGGCTGTCGGAGCTGTTCTCGCTGCCGGCGGGCTACGAGGTCGTGCTCGGCAACGGCGGTTCCACCGCGTTCTGGGACGCCGCCGCGTTCGGGCTCGTGCGGGAACGGTCGCTGCACCTGACCTACGGCGAGTTCTCGGCGAAGTTCGCGGAGTCCACCGCGGGCGCACCCTTCCTGGCCGATCCGATCATCGTGAAGGCCGACGCCGGCAGCGCGCCGGAACCCACCAGCGACCCGAGCGCCGACGTGCTCGCGTGGGCCCACAACGAGACCTCCACCGGCGTGTCGGTGCCGGTCGTGCGCCCCGCTGGTACCACGGCCGAGCAGCTCGTGGTGATCGACGCGACGTCGGGCGCGGGCGGGCTGCCCGTCGACGTCAGCAACGCCGACACCTACTACTTCGCCCCCCAGAAGGGCTTCGCCTCCGACGGCGGACTGTGGATCGCGCTCATGAGCCCGGCCGCCCTCGAGCGGGTGGCCGAGCTCGCGGCCTCCGACCGGTGGATCCCGCCGTTCCTGTCGCTGGCCACCGCCGTCGACAACTCCGTGAAGGACCAGACCTACAACACCCCCGCGGTGGGCACGCTCGTGATGCTCGCCGAGCAGGTCGAGTGGATGAACGGCCTCGGCGGTCTGGACGCCTGCGTCGCCCGCACCGCCGACTCGTCCGGCCGGCTCTACGCGTGGGCCGAGAAGAGCGAGTTCGCCACGCCGTTCGTCACCGATCCGGCGCACCGCTCGCAGGTGGTGGGCACCATCGACTTCGCCGATTCGGTGGACGCCGCGGCCGTCGCGAAGACGCTGCGGGCCAACGGCATCGTCGACACCGAGCCCTACCGCAAGCTGGGCCGCAACCAGCTGCGGGTCGGCATGTTCCCGGCCGTCGAGCCGTCGGACGTGCAGGCGCTCACCGCCTGCATCGACTGGGTCGTCGAGCACCAGTCCTGATCCACCGGCCGCCATCGGGCCGCCTGCGGTCCCGGTGGCGGCCGATCAGCACTCCGTAACCACACCAGTAACATCTGTCCCAGCTTTACCAGAACGCGCCGACATGCCACTCTGCGTACATACAGAGGTGCGCTGCGTACGGAATGCCTCGTAGGGACGGGTACACGCGCCCGGCGCGCCTCCGTCGCAGGTTGCATTTCGGCAACTACCGTCACCCGGACGGGGAGAGTAAGAGAGCGGGGAGGCCGTCGATGCGGGCGCTGCGGGTCGTCGGGATCACCGAGGATGACGGAGAGATCTCCGTCGTGCTCGAGGATTCGGGGCGTCGTGAGCGTTTCACCGTTGCGGCCGACGAGCAGCTGCGCGCAGCCGCCCGGGGAGACCTGACCCGGCTCGGACAGATCTCGATCGAGTTGGAGAGCCAGTTGCGCCCACGCGAGATCCAGGCCCGCATCCGCGCCGGAGCGTCCGTGGACCAGGTCGCCTCCGCGGCAGGCGTGCCACAGGCGAAGATCGAACGTTTTGCCTACCCCGTGCTGCTGGAACGCTCCCGCACCGCCGAGGTCGCCCAACGCGCCCACCCGCTGCGCGCCGACGGTCCCGACACCCGGATGCTCGGCGACGTCGTCGCCCACACCTTCGGGCTGCGCGGCCAGGAGTACACCGAGGCCGAATGGGACTCGTGGAAGGGTGAGGACGGCCGCTGGATCGTCGCGCTCTCGTGGCGCGCCGGCCGTTCCGACAACCGCGCGCACTGGACCTTCCAGCCCGGCGCGCACGGCGGCACCGTCACCGCCGTCGACGAGCACGCCAGCGATCTGGTCGAGGGTCTGCCGGCCCGCCCGCTGCGCACCGTCGGCCCGGTCATCGACATCGCCCGCCCCGACGAGCCCGCTCCGGCACCGGCACCGCTCGAGGAGCTGCGCGCCACGGCCGACTCGGGCCGCACCCCGCACCTCGAGGCCCCGCGCGCCGAACCTCCGCGCGCAGCCGAACCGTCCCGCCCCACGGCGCCGACGGCGTTCGACACCTCGCGCAGCGCACCCGTCGAGCCGCCGCGCGAACGCCCGGAGCCCACCCGTCCCGAGGTCAGCAGGCCAGAGGTCAGCAGGCCCGAACCCGCGCGGACGGAGACCGACCGCCCCGCCGCCCGCACGGCAGCCCCGGAACAGCGCAGGCCCGCGCCACCGGCCCAGCGCCAGTCCGAGCCCGCACCGCAGGTGAAGGCCCCGCCGGTGACTGCCCAGCCGGTCAAGGCGCCGGTCAAGGCCGAGCCCGCCACCCCCGTCCCGGCCGAGCCCGCCACCCCCGTCCCGGCCGAGCCGCAGCCCGAGGTCGTCGCGGAGGCACCCGCAGCCGAACCCGCACCGGTGGAGCAGCCCGAACCCGCACCGGCCGCGAGCCGGCGCACCAAGAAGGGCAAGCCGGTCATGCCCTCCTGGGACGAGGTCCTGCTCGGCGTCCGCGGCCAGCGCTGACCTGCCGGCCCTACCCGAGCAGCGCCAGCAGGAGCACGAGCCACGCGGCACCGAGACCCGTAGCGGCGCCGAGCGAGAGCCAGCGCCACAGCGGCATCCGCCGCACCAGCCACAGCGACGGCGCCAGTCCGAGCCCGACGAGCAGGTTGGCCGGCACCCAGAGCAGCCCGAACGCCTCCGAGAAGGCCCGGCAGAGCACCACGTCACCGAGGGCGAACAGCACCGCGCAGAACCCGGACAGGGCGAGGCCGGTGGCCCAGGGTGTCGGGCCGGTCACCTCCGTGGCAGGCCGGCGAGCCGCGAGCTGCGGGAGCGGACGGGGGGCCCCGACCCTGATCGACTCCACGGCGCCGGTGATCGGATCGGCGAAGTCGACCGGCCTGCCCAGCACGTCGGCCACCCGGGACGCGAGCTGACGTCCCCTGCGGCGCAGCAGATCGACCTCTTCGGGCCGCCCGCCGCGGGCCACGGAGTCGCTGAACCGCTCCCACTCCTGCAGCGCGGACGAGAGCTCGGCGGGCAGCGTCGGATCACCCGGCTGTCGGTCCCCGAGCACCACGCGGCCCCCCACCGGCGTCGTCGTCATCGCGGGTTCAGCCTACGGGTGCCACGATCTCGTGGAAGGCCACAGCGGCGGCTGTTGCCACATTGAGAGAGTCGACGCCCGACGCCATCGGGATCCGGACCCGGACGTCCGCGGCCGCCAGCGCCTCCGCCGTCAGCCCGGGGCCCTCCGCGCCGAGCAGCAGCGCCACCCGCTCGCCGCGCAGGCCGGACTCCGTCAGCGGTACCGACCCGGCGGGGCTGAGCGCCGCCACGCGCATCCCGGCCGCACGCAGCACGCCCAGCGCGGCCGGCCATGGACCTGCCAGCTCCCCGAACGGCACCCGCAGCACGTGGCCCATCGACACCCGGACGCTGCGGCGGTAGAGGGGGTCGGAGCAGCGCGGACCGAGCAGCACCCCGTCGACACCGAGCGCCGCCGCGTTGCGGAACAGCGCACCCAGGTTCTCGTGGTCGTTCACGGCCTCCAGCACGGCGAGCACCCGGGCGGATCGGGCCAGCTCGGCGACATCCACCGGTCGGGCCCGGTCGGCGACGGCGAGCACGCCGCGGTTGAGGTGGAAACCCACGACGGCGGCCATCGTGTCGGCGTCGGCCGCGTAGGCGGGCACGTCGAGCGCCGCGATGTCGGGTGCCAGCTCGTCCAGCCGCCGCGGCACCCCGAGCAGCGAGCGCACCGGGAACGGGGAGTCCAGCAGCCTGCGCACCACCACCACCCCCTCGGCGATGACGAGCCCGCGTCCGCCCGGCCGGTCCGGCCTGCGATCGGCCGCGGTCAGGTCGCGGTAGTCGTCGACGCGGGGGTCGGCGGGGTCGCCGACGGGAGTGATGGTGGCCACGGGGATGCATCGTCCCAGGCCACGATCATGTCGCTGCGAGCCGTCATCCGGTCAGCCGTAGCGGCAGCCCCCAGGGTGTGTCACGGTGGACAGCCGCCCGGCCTGTGCCGAGGTCTGGAACCACGACGGCGGCGATCCGGCACGCTCCGGGGGCAATGGAGGCAGCACACGCATGGGCCAGGACGTCGACCGGACCACGTTCAGTCGGCGGGACCGCCAGCGGTACCGGGTGAAGGTGCAGGAATGCCTCGACACCCTGGCCGTGATGCTGCGCGATCACCCGTTCGCCCGCGACGAGCCCATGACCGGCATCGAGGTCGAGCTCAACCTCGTCGACGACGCGCTCGTGCCGTCGCTCACCGGCCCCGACGTGCTCGACGCCATCGGCACGTCGGAGTTCCAGTCCGAGCTCGGCCGCTGGAACCTCGAGCTGAACCTGCCGCCGCGACCGCTGCCCGGTGACCAGTGGCGCCACCTCGAGCACCAGCTGCTGGACGAGCTCGCGGTGGCACGGGCCAAGGCGCGCGACTGCGGCGCGCAGCTCGCCGTCATCGGGATCCTGCCCACCCTCGAGCGGCAGCACATGCACGCCGGGGCGATCTCGCCCGATGAGCGATACCGCATGCTCAACGAGCAGATGCTCACCGCCCGCGGCGAACCGATCCGGCTCGACATCACCGGCGACGACGCCAGCGGCCGCCATGCCGTGGCCCCCGATCACCTCACCGCCGCCTTCGACACGATCATCCCCGAAGCGGCCTGCACCTCGATGCAGCTGCACCTGCAGCTGCATCCGGATGCGTTCGGCCCGTACTGGAACGCGGCGCAGTGCCTTGCCGGGGTCCAGCTGGCCGTCGGGGCCAACTCTCCGTTCCTGCTGGGTTCGCGGCTGTGGTCCGAGACGCGCGTCCCGCTGTTCGAGCAGTCCTGCGACGTGCGCTCGGTGGAGCTGCGCAACCAGGGGGTGCGGCCCCGCGTGTGGTTCGGCGAGCGGTGGATCACCTCGATCCTCGACCTGTTCTCCGAGAACGGACGCTACTTCCCCGGGCTGATGCCGGTCACCGAGGACACCGACCCGATGGCCGAGCTCGAGGCCGGCGGGGTACCGGAGCTCACCGAGCTGCGCCTGCACAACGGCACGATCTGGCGCTGGAACCGGCCGGTCTACGACATCGCGGGCGGCGTCCCACACGTCCGGTTGGAGAACCGGGTGCTGCCCGCCGGCCCCACCGCGGTGGACATGGTGGCCAACGCGCTGTTCTTCTACGGGCTGCTGCGGGTGCTGGTGGAGGCCGACCGCCCGCTGTGGAGCTCGATGTCCTTCGAGGCGGTCGAGGAGAACTTCACCACCGCCGCCCGCCACGGCATGGACGGGCCGCTGTACTGGCCCGGCAGCGGCTGGATCCGCCCCGACGAGCTGGTGCTGCGCAAGCTGTTGCCGCAGGCCGCGGAGGGGCTCGCCCGCTGGGGGGTGGCCGCCGAGGTCACCGACCGCTACCTGTCGGTGATCGAGAACCGCTGCGTCACGCGCCGCACCGGTTCGGCGTGGCAGCTCGACACGGTCGCGGCGCTCGAGGCGCGCGGCGCCGACCGCACCCAGGCCCTGCACGAGATGCTGGAGCGCTACCTGGAGCACTCCACGGCCAACGAGCCCGTGCACACGTGGCAGGTGCCGTAGCGCTCCCGCTGGACCGCAGGTCGATCGCCAACGTTCACCATCGCAAACTCTCCTCCCGTTCGCCCACGGGCAGCCCCCTCCCGCTCCTACAGTCGGTGCCGTTCCGACGGTGAGCACAGCGCGTCGTCGCCGGTCAGCCAGTTGTCCTGCGCCTGCCGCGCCCGCCGCAGGCGCTGATCCCGCGCGCCCGCAGACGGGGGAACCATGCCCGCACGCCCCTCCATCCATCCCCCGCGGCGCCCGATCGCCCGGTTCGGTCTCCGGTGACCGCCGTGGCCCGCTTCCGGCTCTTCGGCCGGCCCACGGCCGTCGAGGACGATGCCGCCGATCCGCAGCCCGCCCCCGGGCCACCCCCGGGATGGGCCGCCGCGCCCCCGCCCGTCGGAGCCGGGGTGCCGTGGCCGGAGGCCTCGTACGGGCCGGCCACCCGAGCCGCCCGGCCGGTGCCCCAGCGCCCGCTCCCTCCGCCCGCCGCAATGCACCAGCCCGACCCCGACGGGCCCGGCCGCAACGGATCGGCGTTCAACGGCGGCCCCTACGACGGTGGTGCGGCCGGCTCCCGGTACGCGCCACCACCGGCGCACCGCGATCCCCGTGCCGACCCGCCCACCGATCCCTTCGGGTTCCCGCCGATCGCGGCCGCAGGCTACGGCGCGGGTGGCCGGCGCACGGTTCCGACGCCCGATGCGGCGGAGGCGTCCGCGCTGGCGGGCGCGTTCGCCGTCGACTACCTGTCGTGGAACCAGGACGACCCCGAACGGCGCGGCTGCGTGCTCGTCGACTACCTCTCCACGCCGGGCAGCGATCCGGCGCGGCTGGGCTGGTCCGGACGCGGCCGGCAACGTGCCGAGTTCGCCCTCCCCGGCGGTGTCCGCCCCGACGGCGACGGGCGCGTGCTCGTCGACGTGCGGGTCCGGGTCACGCCCTACCGTGCCGTCGGCGACCACGGCGGCGAGCCCGCCGCGGCCGAACCCGAACCCGACATCGCCGGCACCCCCGCCGTCGCACCCGCACCCACCGGACGCGGCTGGCGCAGCCTCGCGTCCTACTGGATCCGCCTGAGCGTCCCCGTGGCGCTGGAGGGCGGTCGCCTCGTCGTCGACGCATGGGAGGAGACACTCGGTGAGCTGCCGCCCGTACCCGTCTCGGCCGGTCCCGCACCCGACGATCACACCCTCGCCGACGACGACCCCCTCGTCGACCAGCACCCCGGCGGTGGCTGGTGAGGCCGCCGCTCGTCGCCGGGCTCGAGGCTGTCGCGGGCACCAGTACGGTGGCGGCCGCCCTCCACGGCCGTGACGGTGGGCGCTGCGAGCGCGGCGCCGATGTCGTCGTGTGCGGGGCGCGGCCGGAGTCGCTGCGGCTCGCCGGAGCACTCGAGTTCCCACCAACCGGCCTGCGGCCGGTGCTCGCCGTCGCGCTCGCACCGTCCGCGCCGCCCCCACCGCTGCCCCGGTTGCACGCGCTCGACGCCCGGTTCGGCGCGCTCGTGCTGATCCCCTTCGTCGAGACGTGGACGGGCCCCGAACCGTCGCTCGACGAGGCCGCGTCCGTACTCGGGCACCCGGTGGAGCACCTCCCCCGGTCGCTGCGCTCCTACGCCGCCGCGCTGCGGGCCATCACCGCGGCACTGCTGCGCTCGGGCCAGCTGCACCACCCGCGCCCGCCGGTCGCCCGGCCCCGCGCCATCACGCTCTGGCACGGCCTCGACGTCGAGCGGCCGGCACCGCAGCGGCCCAAGTTGGTGGCCGTGCCGGCCCCGGCCGGGTTGCCGCGGGCCGACGCGCCCCGGCAGGCGGTCGACCCGCGGGTCCGCAACGCCCCGGCACCACGTGCACCGGCACCAGATCCCTCGGCGCCGGATCCCTCGGCGCTGGACGACGACGACATCGACGGCTCGCTCGACACCCCGGCGGCCCGGCTACACGGGCCGGCCGCCGGCTGACCCGGCACCACCAGCGGCACCCCCGCTCCCCCGGCGGGAACAACTGATCCGACAGGAGCACCCCCGAATGACCATCGAGGAGATCGAGGAGCTGATCCGGAAGTACCTGTCGACCGGGATCGCGGTGGTCGTCATCCTCGTCGCGCCCGGCACCGGCACCGGCGATGCCGGGTCTCCGCAGGTCATCACCCTCGATCCGGGCGCACCCGCGAACGGCACCCCGGCATCGGGCACCGGCACCGGCACCGGCAACTCGAGCACCGGCAACTCGAGCACCGGCAACTCCGGCACCGGCACCAGCACCGACAACAACTCGGGCAACTCCAACACGGGCGGCAACTCGGGCACGGGCACCGGCACTGGCACTGGCACTGGCACTGGCACTGGCGGCACCGGATCCGGTGCCAGCGGCACGGGAACCGGCAGCAACGCCGCTCCAGGCGCATCCGGAAACCAGAGCGGGGACACCGGGAACCAGCGGATCCCCTCCACCGGAACCGGCAACAACGGCAACGCCCCCTCCGCCACCACCGGGTCCGGTGGCGCCGGCGGCAGCGGCGGAACGGGCAGCACCGGCACCGGTCACTCCGGCACGAACTCCGGCAGCAACAAGCCCGGCAGCAACAACTCCGGCAACAGCTCGGGTGCCAACAACTCGGGTGCCAACAGCGCGAGCGGCACCGGCAGCAGCAACCCGGGAAACAACTCCGGCACCGCCGAGCCCGGCGGCAACAGCACGAGCAGCAACACCGGTAGCGGCAACAGTTCCGGCGGGGGAAGCTCCGGCGGGGGAAGCAGCCGCGGCAACAACCCGGGTGGTACCGGAAGCAACGGCGCCAGGGGCAGCAACACCGGGGGTGGCGCCGCCAACGGCAGCAACGGCAACAACGGCAACAACAACGACGATGGCAACAACGACGCCGGCACCGGCAACAACGGCACCGGCGGCGAGACCCGCAGCGGTGCCGACAACAACCGCTCCGGCGGCAGCAGCGCCGGCAACACCGGCGCCGGCAACACCGGCGGCGGCAACAACACCGGCGGTGGAGCCACCAGTACGGGTGACGGCACCACGGCCGCCCAGAAGTTCGGCTGGGGCACTCCCGACCGCGAGGACGACTTCAGCTCCGGCGCGGGTCAGTGGAGCATCTACGACGGCGCGGGCCACAACGGCCAGGGCACGCGGTCCCCGTCGGCCGTCTCGCTCGACAACGGGATCATGACGATCACGGGCGACTCGTCGGGCACCACCGCCGGCATGGCCTGGAACCCCGGTCAGAAGTACGGCCGGTGGGAGGGGCGGGTGCGCGCCCCGAAGTCCGATCCGTCCTACCACGCGCTGATGCTGCTGTGGCCCGACGCGGAGGACTGGCCGTCGGGCGGCGAGGTCGACTTCATGGAGATGATGGGCGCCGATCGCCAGAGCACCAACATGTTCCTGCACTACGGAGCCGACAACTCGCAGGACAGCGGCGAGGTGCAGGTCGACGCCACCCAGTGGCACAACTGGGCGCTCGAGTGGACACCTGAGTCCATCACGACCTACCTCGACGGCGAGGAGTGGTACCGCACCACCGACACCAAGATGTTCCCCCCAGGCCCGATGCACCTCTGCATCCAGTTCGACTGGTTCCCCGAGGGCGGCACCCCGCAGGAGTCCACGATGGAGGTGGACTGGGTGCGGCAGTACGCGGTCGACGGTTCCGGCGCCGGCAGCAGCGGATCCGGCAACCAGAGCACCGGCAACCAGGGAAACCAGGGCGGGAACACGACCGGCAACCAGGGCAGCGGTCAGGGCCGCAACCAGGGCACCGCCCAGAGCTCCGACGACCAGGGCGACACCGACACCACCCCGGTACGCAACGTGATCAGGAGGCTCTTCTCCTGGGGATGACCACCACGGATGGAGCAGCATCTGCTCTCAGCGTGAACACAGTCGCGGTTGCCTACCGTACCGATCGTGTCCGAAACCCAGCAGCTCTCCACCCCGACGCCGCCCCCTCCACCGGTTCCCGAGGGACGCCGGCGGGCCGTGCTGGTGGTGCTGAGCCTGGCCAGTGTCGTGGCACTGCTCGCCATCGGGATCTCGGTCGTGCGCGGCGGCACCCCGCCAGAGAACACCGCCGCCGCACCGAAGCCGGCCGCCACCGGTCCGGGCAATCCCCAGCACCCGCAGGGTCGCGCCACGCTCGATCCGAGCACGCGCAACGACACCGAGGCCGCTGTGCGGTTCAACTGGCCGATGATCGCCAACGACGAGTTCGACGGCACCGCGCTCAGCACCGCCCACTGGCAGCCCTACAGCGGCAAGACCACCGGTGGCACCGGTCAGCACGACCCGAAGAACCTCTCGGTGGCGGACGGCATCTTCTCGATCACCAGCCACGGCACCCGGTCCGGCGGCATGTCGTGGGCCCCCGGCCAGATGTACGGGCGCTGGGAGGTGCGCGCCAAGACGCAGGTGGGCACCGGTTACGGCGCTGTGATGCTGCTCTGGCCCGACGCCGAGGACTGGCCGCAGGGCGGCGAGGTCGACTTCATGGAGATCCCGAAGCCGGAGCGCAAGGAGTCCAACTTCGTCCTGCACTTCGGCGACAACAACGATCAGAACGGTGCCTCGGTCCCTGGCGACTTCACCCAGTGGCACAACTACGCCGTCGAGTGGACACCGGACCACATCGCCGGTTTCATCGACGGCCAGGAGATCTTCCGCACCACCGACAAGGCGCAGCTGCCGCCACGGCCGATGCACCTCGCGATCCAGCAGGACGTCGGTCCCTACGGCGACGACTGGATCCCGGCGCTGGACGCCACCACACCGCCACAGGTGCAGCTACAGATCGACTGGGTGCGCATCTACGGGGTCTGATCACCCGGATCCACCCGAATCAACCGGGGTTGCGGGCCGAAACGCGGATCGGGGCCCTGGCTTGATGGCCAGGGCCCCGATACCGTTTCCCGAACTGACGCGCCGCTCCCACCACGAAGCGACTTGTATAGGTTAGCCTAACCTCGCCTCGCGGCGCAACCCCCTGGTGCGACGAGCGAGCACCGCCGTCACCACGAGCACCGCGACCACCGTCACGGCGCCGCCCAGCACGAGCGGAGCGCGGCCGCCGAACCGCTCCGCGAGCAACCCCAGCAGCGGCGCCCCGACGGGCGTGCTGCCGAGGAACAGCAGGATGTAGAGCCCCATGACACGCCCGCGCAGCGTCGGGTCCACCGACAGCTGCACCGCACTGTTGGCCGCCGTGGTGAACGTCAGCGTGGCGAGCCCGACCGGCACGATCATCACCCCGGTGAGCGCGAAGGTCGGCATCAGCCCCAGCGCCGTCACCAGCACCCCGAACGCCAGTGCCGAGCCGATCACGAGCCGCAGTCGCGGCTGAGCGGTCCGACGGGCAGCCAGCACCGCCCCGAGCACGGAACCGGCGGCGAGCAGCGTGGTGAGCAGGCCGTAGGACTCGGCCCCGAGCCCGAAGACGCTGCGGACCAGCACCGGCACCGTCAGGTAGAAGTTGATCCCGAACGCCGAGACGAGGAACACGAGCAGCAGCACGGCCATCAGGTCCGGGCGACCGCGCACGTAGCGCAGCCCCTCCCGCAGCTGCCCGGGAGCGCGTGGCACCGGCTCGGTCCGCTGCAGCCCCGCGGTGTTCATCAGCGCGAGGGCGGTGACGACCCCGGCGTAGCTCACGGCGTTGATCAGGAAGACCCAGCCGGTGCCGACAGCCGCGATCATGACCCCGGCCACCGACGGGCCGACGATCCGGGCCAGGTTGAACGTCAGCGAGTTGAGCGCAACGGCGTTGCCGACCTGCTCGGTCCCCACGAGCTCCGACACGAACGACTGGCGCACGGGCACGTCGAGCGCGGAGAAGCAGCCGACCAGCGCGCACAGGACGTAGACGTGCCAGAGCGCGACGGTGCCCGTCACGACGGCGAGCCCCAGCGCGAGCGCGCACATGCCCATCGCCACCTGCAGCACGAGCAGCGCCCGGCGCTTGTCGAGGCGATCGGCCAGCACCCCGCCCCACAGCGACAGCACGAGTGTCGGCGAGAACTGCAGCGCCGCGGCGACCCCGAGCGCGGCCGCGCTGCCCCCGGAGAGGTCGAGCACGAGCCAGTCCTGAGCCACCCGCTGCATCCAGGTGCCGATCAGGGAAACGATCTGGCCACCGGCGTAGAGCCGGTAGTTGGGGACGCGCAGCGAGGCGAACATCCCGCCGTCGGACTTGGACTCCAGGACGGCGCTCACTTGAAGTTAGCTTACAGCAAGTAACTCGGGGGCTCGCCCGGTTTAGGCTGGTCCCGTGGTCAACCCTCCTGCGCTCCCGGCGCGCCTCAGCCGCGCCAGCGCGGTGGCCGCCGTCGGCACCGCGCTGTGGCTGCTCGGGGTACTGGGCCTGCTCGCGGCCTGGCTGTTCGCCGGCAGGCCCCTCGACATCTGGTTCACCACCTGCGTCGCCGGCACGATCCTCGGCGGCTTCGGCTACGGCGTCTTCTCCTGGCAGCGGGCGGCGGTGCGGCGCGGGTCACGAACGGCGCAGACCGGCGTGGAGTGACGCGGCGCAGCGCATAGGGTCGAGGCATGACCGATCGCCCCACCGCCGTCGTCACCGGAGCCAGCTCCGGCATCGGCGCCGCCACCGCCCGCGCGCTGGCCAAGGCCGGCTTCCACGTCGTGCTCGGAGCCCGCAGGGTCGAGCGCTGCGCCGAGATCGCCCGCGAGATCGACGGCACCGCCCTGCCACTGGACGTCACCGACGCCGATTCCGTCACGGCGTTCGCGGCGGCGGCGGGACCGGCCAGGCTGCTGGTCAACAACGCCGGCGGCGCCAAGGGCCTCGAGCCGGTGGCGCAGGCCGACGAGGACGCGTGGCGCTGGATGTTCGAGACCAACGTGATGGGCACGCTGCGCGTCACGAAGGCGCTGCTGCCGGCACTGCTGGCCTCCGGCGACGGGCACATCATCACGATCACGTCGATCGCGGCCGTGGAGTTCTACGACAACGGCGCCGGCTACACCGGGGCCAAGCACGCGCAGGCGATGCTGCACCGGACGCTGCGCGGCGAGCTGCTGGGCCAGCCCATCCGGCTCACCGAGATCCTGCCGGGCATGGTCGAGACGGAGTTCTCGCTCGTGCGCTTCGAGGGCGACGCCGGGCGGGCCGACGGCGTCTACCAGGGCATCACGCCGCTCACCGCCGACGACGTGGCCGAGACGATCGCGTTCGCCGCCACGCGTCCGAGCCACGTCAACATCGACCAGATCGTGCTCAAGCCGCGGGCACAGGCGAGTGCCACCCGGGCCCATCGGGAGTAGCTCTCAGGACGCGCCGTCCGCGGCCAGCGTCGCGACGATCTGTGTGCACAGCGCCTGCAGCGTCGCGGCCTGGTCCGGCGTGATCCCGACCTTGCAGACCATCTCGTCGGGCACGGTACGGGCCCGCTCCTGCAGCTCACGACCCGCGGCAGTGACGGTGATCACGAGGCGGCGTTCGTCGATCGTCGAGCGCATGCGCTGCAGGAGGTCCTTCTGCTCGAGTCGTTTGACGATCGGTGTGAGCGTGGCCGGGTCGAGCCGGGCGCGTTCGGCCAACGTCCGAAGATCGATCTCGTCGTGCTCCCACAGGAGCATCATCACGACGTACTGCGGGTACGTCAGGCCCAGCGGATCGAGCAGCGGGCGGTACGCCCGCGTGATGGCGTTGACCGTGCCGTAGAGGGCGAAGCAGGGTTGCTCCGCCATCCGGGCCGCCGACTCATCGATCACCGGCGCCAGTATCCATTGGCGGCGGCGACCGTGGCGAACTCGGTGGCGATCACCTGCGCGACCGCGATCAGGTCCGTAGCGCTGCCTGCGTAGTCCGGCCGGAGCGCCTTGCGCACGTCGGCGTCGGGCTGCGTGGCCTTGATCGACGATCGGGCCAGCTTGATCGCGAGCTCGCGACCTTCCTCGGCGGTCTCGGTGATGAGCATGCCGGCAGCGATGGTGGTGGTCATGGCGCCTCCAACTAGTTAGTTCAGAAATGATTAGTGCAGAGTCGAAAACTAGCACGGCCCGGACCGGATCGACAGGGTCGACACCACAGGGTCGACTCCACAGCGCGCCCTAGGATCTCCAGACCATGGCTCGCCCCACCCCTTCCCGCCCGGCATCCGATCCGGACCCCGAGCCGGGTGGGCTGCGTGCGGCAACGCTGGCCGCAGCGGCCAGGCTGCTCGCCACGGAGGGCCCTGGCGGGCTCGTGGTCCGGCGGATCGCCTCCGATGCCGGCTGCTCCACGATGGCCGTCTACCACTACTTCGACGGCAAGAAGGGCCTGCTCGACGCGCTCTACGTCGAGGGGTTCCAGCGACTGCACGGCGCCCAGAACATCGCCGTCACCGACGACCCGGAGGCCGACGTCCGCGCGATGTGCCTCGCCTACCGCACGGTCGCGCTCGCCCATCCCGAGTACTACCAGGTCATGTTCGGCCGGCCGGTTCCCGACTTCGTGCCGTCGGAGTCGAGCCGGGAGCATGCGCGAACGAACTACGCGCAGTTCGTCGACGCCGTCCGCCGCTGGGGCGCGCGGACGCCGCTGACCGCGACCACCGAGGACGCCGCGCACGTGCTGTGGGCCGCCGGTCACGGGCTCGTCCTGCTCGAGCTGACCGGTAACGCACCCGAGGGCGACGCCGAGACGCGCTACACCGTCGCCATCAACGCCCTGCTGGGCGGGCTGCGCCGCCCCGACACCCCCAGCTGACACTCGGGGAAACCGGCCGGACAGCCTTGCGCACCGACCCCACAGACTCTATAACGTTTGTTATGGACCCCTCCCCTGCTCGCATCGCCGCACGTCCCGGCCCCGACGCGCTGGCCGGTCGCGTCGCCGTCGTCACCGGCAGCAGCCGTGGCATCGGCCGCGCCCTCGTTCTCGCGCTCGCCGCCGCGGGCGCCGACGTCGTGGTGACCGCGAAGAGCGAGACCGACAGCCCGGCACTGCCCGGCACGATCCACAGCGTCGCGGCCGAGGCGACGGCACTCGGCGCCCGGGCACTCGCCGTCCGCACCGACGTCCGCCACGCCGAGGAGGTGGAGGCGCTGATCGGGCGGACCGTCGAGGAGTTCGGCCGGGTCGACATCGTCGTGGCCAACGCGGGGGCGCTGTGGTGGGAGAACGTCGTCGACACCCCACCGCGCCGGTACGACCTGATGTGGCAGGTCAACGTGCGGGCGGCCTACCTCGGGGCCTACTACGCGTTGCCCCACATGGTCCGCCAGGGGTGGGGCCACGTGCTGACCAACAGCCCGGCGATCTCGACGGGCCCGACACCGGGCAAGTCCGCCTACATGACGACGAAGATGGGGATGACGCGGATCGCGCTCGGGATCGCGGCCGAGCACGTCGATGACAACGTCGCCGCCAACGCGTTGTGGCCCGTCACCCCGATCGAGACGGCCGCGACGCTCAACTGGGGAAGCGACAAGATGGGCAGTCGCGCGCAGTGGCGCTCACCCGACATCTACGTCGACGCCGCGATGCAGATCCTGGCCAGCGAACCGTCCTCCTTCACCGGCCGGGCGGTCACCGACGAGGACGTGCTGCGCGAGCGCGGCTGGACCGACGCCGACCTCGACTCCTACTGGGTCACGGGTGAGCGGCCCACCGAGCCGATGTGGATCGACGGCCGCTGGGACGGCGCGCCCTCCCGTGTGGCCATCGGCGGGAAGGGAGCGTGACACCGAGCGGGATGACCCCGGGCCGGTCGCTCTGGACCCGGGTCGGCGCCGAGCGGGTCGGTGAGCACGCCGTGTGAACGTTCCTGCGGCGGGCCGTCGCGCTGGCACCCGACACGGTCGCGCTGGGCGAGGGGGTGCCGGACCGGGCCGAGCGGCGGCGCTGGACCTATGCGGAACTGCCCGCCGAGGCGGAATCGGGCGCCCGTGCGCTGCTGAGCCGCTGGCGCCCCGGCGAGCGGGTCGCGGTGTGGGCCAACAACATCCCCGAATGGATCCTGCTGCAGACCGGCGCAGCGCTCGCGGGGCTCACGCTGGTCACGGTCGACCCGGCATTGCGGCGCGACGAGCTCGCCCACGTGCTGGGGCAGTCCCGGGCGGCCGGGCTCTTCCTGCGGCGGGAGTACCGCGGCAGCCCGATGGCCGACACCGTGGCCGGTCTGCGTGCCGATCTACCGGGGCTGCGCGAGGCCGTGCTGTTCGACGACCGGGCGGATTTCGCCCGGTCCGGCGACCCCACGACCACCCTGCCCGAGGTCACTCCCGACGACCCGGTCCAGATCCGGTACACGTCGGGCACGACCGGGGTTCCGAAGGGCGCGGTGCTGCGCCACCGCGGCCAGGTCAACAACGCGCGGCTGTCCTACGACACCCTGCTCGGGCTGCGGCCCGGGGACGCCGTGCTCAACGTCATGCCGCTGTTCCATACCGCCGGATCGGTACTGGCGACGCTGGCTCCGATGGCGACCCTGTCCACCCACGTCCTGCAGCCGTGGTTCGACCCGGCGCTCTACCTGCGCCTCGTCGAGGAGGAGCGCAGCGTGATGGTCGGCGGCGTGCCGACGATGCTGCTCGCGGTGCTCGATCACCCCGATCTCGCGGGCACCGACACTCATCGGTCCGGCTCGCGCTCTCCGGCGGTGCGACCGTCCCGCCCGGGCTCGTGCGACGCGTCGAGGAGACGCTCGGGGTGCCGATGGCGATCATCTACGCCCAGACGGAGGCATCGCCGGGGATCACGATGACCGACCCCGTCACCGACGCCACCGACGATCGGACATCGACACTGGGGCGACCACTGGCCGGCATCGACGTCGCGGTCCTCGACCCGATCGACCGTCGCACCCCGGTGCCCCCCGGCACCGTCGGCGAGATGTGCACCCGTGGCTACCACGTCATGGCCGGCTACTTCGACGCGCCGGAGCAGACCGCCGCGACGATCGACGGCGACGGCTGGCTGCACACCGGCGACCTCGCGAGCATGGGCGAGCGCGGCTACTGCCGCATCGAGGGCAGGCTCAAGGAGATGATCATCCGCGGCGGGGAGAACGCCTTCCCGCGCGAGATCGAGGACGTCCTGCTCGGTCGCCCCGATGTCGCCGACGTCGCCGTGGTGGGGATACCCGACCCGCACTGGGCGAGCAGGTCGGCGCGGCGATCCGGCCGCGCGAGGCCACCGTGCCCGACGAGGCGGCACTGGTCGAGTGGGCCCGCAAGCGGCTCGCGCGCCACAAGGTGCCGCGCATCTGGCGCTTCGTCGACGCGTTCCCGACCGCGAGCTCCGGCAAGATCCGCAAGTACACCCTGCGCGAGGAGGCGAGCCTCGGCCGAGGAGCTACTTCAGCGCGGACAGGCCCTTCCACTGGTCGTAGGACATCGTCCAGTCCCAGATGTCGCCGTCCTTGGCCGAGAGCTGCACCGGGGTGCCGGTGACCTCGACCGGGTCGCCGTACATCGCGGTGTCGTAGTAGGCCTTGGCGTCGTCGAGCGACAGGTTGACGCAGCCGTGGGTGACGTTCGCGCTGCCCTGTGACGCGGCCGAGGCCGGGTTGGCGTGCACGAACTCCCCGTTGTTGCTGATCCGCACGGCCCACTTCTCGACCACGTCGTAGTCGTACTGCTGGCTGACCATCCGCTGGTCGGTGAACTTCTCGCTCACCACGTGGATGCCCGAGCGCGTGTTGCGGTTCGGGTCGGCGCCCAGCCCGTAGCTCGCCGCGTAGTTGGCCACCTGCTGGCCGTCGCGGATCACGATCATCCGGAAGCTGTTGACGTCCGCCTTCACGATCTGCGAGCGACCGATCTGGAAGGTGCTGGTGATGTCGGCCGCACCGACCGCACCGCCGCCGTAGTCGACGCCACCGAGCTTGGCGGACACGGTGACGGTGGTGTTGGCCGGCCAGTAGGCGCTGGTGCGGTAGTCGACGCGCGAGCCGCCGCCCTCGTCGGGCAGCCAGCCCCACGAGCCCTCGACGGGCGCGGAGGTGGTGACGCTCAACGCCCGCTCCACCGCGGCACGGTCCTCGACGTGGCCGTTGAACTGGATGCGGAACGGGGCCGCCACGCCGACGACGCGACCGTCGCCGATGTTCAGCGTGCCGCGGATCACCTTCGACGGCGCGACCATGCTGAACGAGCCCGTCAGCGGGACCTGCTTGCCGTCCCTGCCGACCGCCGCGCCACCCCAGGTGTAGGTGCCACCCGCCGCCAGCGGACCGGAACTCGTCCAGCTCGTCTTGTCGGCGTTGAGGGCCCCCTTGACGACCTTTCCGTCCTTGCCCGTGAGCGTGACCTGATCGAAGGTTCCGTCACGCACGGTAGCGGTTGCGGCGGTCTTCGGGTCGACGCCCGTGGCTCCCGCCGCGGGCGTGTACGTCACGGCAGCAGCCGGCTCGAGTATCGGCGCCGGAGCGGCCGACAGAGGTGTGGCCAGCTGACCGTTTGCCGCCGTGGCCGCTGTCACCACGCCCAATGAACCGACCAGTATCACCGCCAGCACCAGCAGGATCCGTCGCACAGTCGTCGTCTCCTCACAGAACGTCCCGAACCAGGGACGTCCAGCCCCTTCATCGGTTGCCTCGGCCCCCGACCGCGACACCCGACCCACCGTACGCGCCGGTTACAGCGCGCATTCGACCAGCACTGGTTCAGGGACGAGAACCACCCCGAACGTGCTGCAAACGGACGAACGTATGTCGGCTGCGAGGGCAAGCAGCTCCACCGTACGGCCGCCACCGCGGTTCGTGAGGGCCAACACATGCCGTGACGACAGCCCGACCCGGCCGCCGGGGCCCGGCCGGCCCCGGGTGAAGCCGGAGTGCTCGATGAGCCAGGCGGCGGGCAGCTTGACCATCCCGGCCCCCGCGGGCCAGCGTGGCGCGTCCGGCGGCGCCTCGGACTCGGCCACGACCGGGTTGGTGAAGAACGACCCCACGCTCCAGGTGTCGTGGTCGTCCTCGTCGAGCACCATGCCCTTGTCGCGGCGCAGCTGCAGCACGGCCGCCCGGGCCGTGGCGGTGTGTACGCGCTCCCCCGCCGCGACGCCGAGCGTCCTGGCCAGCTCGGCATAGCGGATCGGCGCGCTGCGGTCATCTCCCGGCAGCACGAACCGGACCCGCAGCACCACGGCGTCCGAGCGACCCTTCAGCGCGCTGGTGCGGTACGCGAGCCCCAGCTCGGCCACCGGGACGTGCTCGCGGACCGTGCCGGTCCGCCGCTCGTAGAGGTCGACGTCGACGATCAGCTCCGCCACCTCGACGCCGTACGCGCCGACGTTCTGCACGGGGGTGGCCCCGGTGCGGCCCGGGATCCCGGACAGGCACTCCAGCCCGCCGATCCCGTCGGCGACGCAGCCCGCGACCACGTCGTCCCAGCCGGCTCCTGCTTCGACGGTGAGCAGCAGGCTGCCGTCCGGGCGGCGGTCGACCCGGCGACCGGTGCTCGCCACCCGCACGACCGTGCCGGGCCAGCCGTCGTCGGACACCACCACGTTGGAGCCACCGCCGAGCAGCAGCAGCCGTTCGCCGGCGGCGTCGGCGCTGCGGACGGCCTCGACGACCTCGGCGGCGGTGTCGGCCTCGACGAACCGGCGGGCGGGGCCCCCGAGCCGCAGCGTGGTGAGCGCGGCGAGCGAGGTGGCCACATCGGGAGCAGTCACGGGCGTCAACGGTAGCCTCCGCTGATGGCCAGCCAGATCGACTACCGGTCCGCGTCGACGTTCCCCGCGGACGAGGTCTTCGCCACCACGGTCGACCCCGACTTCATCAGGGCCCGCCTCGCCCAGATCGGTGGCCCGGGAGCGGCGCTGGTGAACCACGCCGCAGCCGCCGGCGGCGTCCGCTACACCATCCGCCACGGCCTGGACGCGAAGGACCTCCCGTCCATCGTCCGGGGCATGCTGCCCAACCCGCTCGTGATCGAGCGCACCGAGAGCTGGAAGCCCCTCGACGCCGGTGGTTACGGCGGCGAGACGAGCGTGTCGATCCCCTCCACCCCGGCTTCGGCCGCGGGCGCGATGCGGCTGCGGGACGTGACCGCGGGTGGCAGCGACTTCCTCGTGCGCGCCACCGTCACCGTCAACGTGCCGCTCTTCGGCGGTCGGGTCGAGTCGATCGTCGCCGAGCAGGTGCAGAACCTGCTCGCCGCCGAGGCCGCGTTCATGCAGGAGTGGCTGACGTCCCGGAGCTGACGCGCCGCCGCCGGGCGGCGTCCACCAGCCACAGCAGGAACCCTGCGGTCGGGAACGCGGCGCCCAGCGCCGTCACACCCGGCCAGCCCCCGCTGCTGTAGACCCAGGTCGAGAGCCCGCTGCCGAGCGCGCCGCAGAGGAAGAACACCGTCATGTAGGCCGACGTGAGCCGGCTGCGGGCCTCGGGGCGGAGCCGGTAGATGATCGTCTGGTTGCCGACGTGGGCCGCCTGGACACCGAGGTCGAACAGCACCAGCCCGATCGCGAGCGCGACCAGCGATCCCGCGCCGAGTGCGAGCGGCACGAACGACAGCGCCTCGACCGCGAGCGCGACACCCACCACCCGATGGGCCCACCCGCGATCAGCGAGCCGTCCCACCAGCAGCGCGCCGGCGGCGCCGCCCACACCGAACAGCGCGAACAGCCCGATCTGCGCTTCGGACAGATCGTGCGGCGGGCGGGCGAGCACGAATCCCACGACGGTCCACACCGCGCCGAACGCGGCGTAGGCGAGCCCGCTCAACGCCATCCGCCAGCGCAGCACGGGCTCCTCGCGGATCAGGCTCAGCACCGAGCGCAGCAGCGCCGGGTACGCCATCCGCGTGGCCGGTGGCTGCACCGGCAGCGTGCGCCACAGCAGGACCGCGGCGACCGCGGTGAGACCGGCCCCGATGCCGAACACCGCCCGCCAGCCGATGACCTCAGCGACGAGCCCCGCGATCACCCGCGAGCACAGGATGCCGATGAGCAGCCCGCTCATGACGGTGCTGACCGCCTTGCCCTGCCCGCCATCGGGCGCGAGGTGCGCCGCGAACGGCACCAGTACCTGGGCCGACACGGTCGTCAGCCCGACCAGCGCGGCCGCGGCGGCGAGCACGCCCAGCGCCGGGGCCAGCGCGATCGTCGCCATCGCGGCCACCGTGACCGCCAGCATCGTGGCGACCAGCCGGCGCCGCTCCAGGAGGTCGCCCAGCGGCACCAGCAGCGCGAGCCCCGCGGCGAAGCTCAGCTGGATGAGCGTGAGCACCGCACCGACCGCGGCCGTCCCGGCGTCGAACGCCTCCGCCAGAGCCGCCTCCAGCGGCTGGGCGTAGTAGTTGTTGGCGATGATCACGCCGGTGGCGAACGTCATCGCGGCGATCGCACGCCGCCGGGTCCGGACCGGGTTCTCGATCGTCACCCGTCGATCATGCGCCGCGGAGGTGCCGGCGGGAGCGGTGCAGTGAGGCGATCCACTCCGCAACACCGATCGGGTGAGGTGCGACGATGGCCGCGTGGACCCCGAAGCCGAACGCCGCTACGTGCTGTCGTTGAGCTGCCCCGACACCACCGGCATCGTCGCCCGGATCGCCGGTTTCCTCGCCGACGCCGGCGGCTGGATCGTCGAGGCCGGCTACCACTCCGACCCGGACACGGGATGGTTCTTCACGCGCCAGGTCGTGCGCGCCGGCTCGCTGCCGTTCGACGCCGACGAGCTGCGCTCCCGGTTCGCCGCGCTCGCCGCCGAGCTGGGCGGCCAGGCCACCTGGAGGGTCACCGACACCGGCGTGCCCAAACGCGCCGTGCTGCTCGTCAGCAAGGAGCCGCACTGCCTGCACGACCTGCTCGGGCGCGTCACCGCAGGGGAGCTGCCCGTCCAGCTCGCCGCCGTGATCGGCAACCACGACACCCTCGGTGACATCGTGCGGGCCCACGGCGTGCCGTTCCACCACGTGGCGTTCCCGAAGGCGGGCTCCGGCGCCACCGCGGGCGACAAGGCGAAGGCCTTCGACGAGCTGCGCGGTCTGGTCGACCAGCACGACCCCGACGCCATCGTGCTGGCGCGGTTCATGCAGATCCTCCCACCGCAGCTGTGCACCGAGTGGGCCGGCCGGGCGATCAACATCCACCACAGCTTCCTGCCGTCGTTCGTCGGGGCCCGGCCCTACCACCAGGCGTACGCCCGCGGCGTCAAGCTCATCGGCGCCACCTGCCACTACGTCACGGCCGACCTCGACGCCGGGCCGATCATCGAGCAGGACGTGATCCGCGTCGACCACGGCGACACCGCCGTCGACATGGTGCGGCGTGGCCGCGACGCGGAGCGGCTGGTGCTCTCCCGCGGGCTGCGCTGGCACCTGGAGGACCGGGTGCTGGTGCACGGCAACAAGACGGTCGTCTTTCACTGACGGTTCGGCGTCTCCGAGCGGAACGAGTGCCCGCGCTCGGCGCCGAGCCCGAAGTAGTGCCGGAAGTTGTAGATCAACGGGCTCCAGGCCGCCGGGTCGACGTGGGACGTGCCCGGCACGACGATCCGCGGGTCGGCGTGCACCCGCACGACCTCGGCCTCGGTGATCAGGAAGCTGCCGCTGACGTCCGGGCCGACCCGCACCGCGCGGGCCTCCAGCTGCAGCGGGCACTCCCCCACCCGCGGTGCCGCCACCAGCTCCGACGGCACCGGCGTCAACCCCGCCGCCGCGAACTTGTCCGGCTCGAACCGGAACACGGCGCTCTTGGCGGCCGGCACGGGATCACGGCCGGTGAGCGGGGCCAGCCGCTCCACGGCCGCCCACTGGTCCGGCGCCGGCAGGTTGATCACGACGTCGGGCCGTTCGAGCAGGTTCTGGCTGGTCCGACCCTCGGCGCCGGTACCGAGCACCACCGTCTGCCCGAGTGCCCACGCCGACGACATCGGCGCGAGGTTGGCGCTGCCGTCCGGGTTGACGGTGGACAGCAGCACCACCGGCGTGCCGAAGTAGAGGATCGACGGGCTGATCGTCAGGTGCTCCTCGCGAGCGGTGGTGATCATGTCCACCACGGTAGGAGCGGAACGGTTCGGTGCCCGCCGAACTCAGTGACCCCGGACTCAGTGACCCCGGACCCGCTGCGGCCGGAACCGCACCGGTACCGAGTAGATCGCGGCGAAGTTCTCCGGGGTCTGCCAGGACTCGGCGGCGATCCGCTCGCCGTACTTGGCCACGTAGGCCGGGTTCCCGTGCATCGGCGGCGCCGTCGCGTCCACCTCGGCGTTCCCGGTGAGCACGATGACGTCACCGCCCTCGTCGCTGTCGAGGTGCAGCGCCACCTTGGGGTTGGCACGCAGGTGGGTGCGGCGCCTGGCCTCGCCGTGGCTGTGGACCAGGGCCGTCTCCCCGTCCCAGACGAACCAGACGGGCGCGGGCTGCGGCGTGCCGGCGGCGTCGACGATGGTCAACCAGGCCACGACGGACTCGTCGAGGCGGCGGGTGACACGGGCACCGAACTCGGTGGTGGGATCGGGCAGTGCGAAGGGCATGGCCATCGCAACGCCGGGCCTCACCCGGCATTCCCGCCCACGGGCTCCAACCGGAAGATCGGGATGAGGCGCCCACCCGCGCGGGTCACGTAGGCGGCGCCGTCCGGGTGGACGGCGAGACTGCGTGCCCATGCCCGATCCCGCTCGGCGCCGGTCAGCTCGCGCGCCACGACCGGGCTCTCCCGGCGGCCGATCCGCAGCAGCGCATGCGGATCGGCGCGCAGGTTCAGGCACCACGCCGGGTGGCGGAGCGCACCACCGTTGCCCCCAGCCACCTCGACCCCGTCCGGGGTACCGATGCCGACGATCGAGACGGTGCGCCGCTGCCCGGTGCGCGCTCCGGTGGTGGTCAGCTGCACCACCGGCATGCCGGAGAGCCACTGCGTCATCGGCACCGACCGGTCGATGCGGTGGATGAGCGGGCCGAACACCCGCACCACCAGCTGCGAGGCGGCCAGCCGCCTGGCGACGCGGTGCATCATGTGGCGCACGACGGTCCCCCCGGTCCAGGGCCTCCCGATCAGGCCGGCCTGATGTTGATGTTGCGGTGGAACACGTTGGCCGGGTCGTACTCGCGCTTGATCCGCGCCAGCCGGTCGTACTTCGTCCGACCGTAGGCGGCCAGCACCCGGTGTTCCTCCTGCTCGGTCATCCCGTTGACGTAGGAGCCGACGCCGAGGCTGTGCGGCTGCATCGCGTCCCAGAGCCCGCGGACCCAGTTCCGCTCCGCGACGAGCTGTTCCGCGGAGAAGGACACCCCGACGGTGAACATGGCGAACTGCGGTATCCGGGATCCCCCGAAGGCCGTGGCGTCCGCGTCAGCATCGGCGTAGGCCTCGTCGAGCCGGTAGAGCAGGAAGATCGAGAGGGGTGAGCTCCGCAGCGACACGTGCTCGGTCAGGACCTCGATCACACCATCGGTGAGGGCTTCGATGTTCGTCGACTTCTCGTAGTTGTGCCGGCCCCACGCGTTCGCCTCGTCGATCATCTGCTGCAGCGCGACGTACGGCATCGGGGACACGTGCTCGAACAGCGGCGGCACGGCCTCCCGCAGGCGGGCGACGACGCGGGCGTGCTCGGCCGGGTCACCGAAACCCGCGAGCATCAGCGCGAACCCGGGCCGGAAGTGGAACTGCTCCGGCACGAACGGCTCCGGCGGAGCGCTCATCCCGGCGACGATGCCGTTCATCGACCGCGGCAGCTCCGCCAGCACCTCCCGAACCACCCGCAACGCCTCGGCGGCCTGGTCGACACCCCAGAACAGCAGTCCGAACTCGAGCATCGGTCCGACCTCGTGGAGCCGGAACTCGAACTCCGTGACCACCCCGAAGTTGCCGCCGCCACCCCGGATCGCCCAGAACAGCTCAGCGTTCTCGTCCGCGCACGCGCGCAGGATCCGCCCGTCCGCGACGACCACCTCCGCCGAGACCAGGTTGTCGATGCTCAGCCCGGCCTGGCGCGTCAGCCATCCCATGCCGCCGCCGAGGGTGAGCCCGCCGACACCGGTGTGACCGATCGCGCCGAGCGGTACCGCGAGCCCGTGCGCCTGGGTGGCCGCGTCGACGTCGGCGAGCAGCGCGCCACCGGCCACCCGGGCGCGCCGGGCCTGCGGATCCACCGTGACGTCGCGCATCCCGCTCAGGTCGACGACCAGCCCACCGTCGACGGTTGACGCGCCCGACATGCTGTGCGCGCCGCAGCGGACGGCGATCTCCAGGCCGGTGGCCTGCGCATAGCCGATGGCCGTGGACACGTCGGCCGCCGAGCTGCACCGGGCGATCACCGCGGGACGCCGGTCGATGGCGGCGTTCCACACCGCGCGCGCCGCGTCGTAGCCGGGATCGGAAGGATCGAGCACCGCACCGCCCATCGCGGTTCGCAGTGCCTCGACGCCCCCGCTGACCGTGGAAGTCATGTCTGTCCTCCTGACGAGCACGTCGTCCGACGCCCTCCTGAGGCTGAGAGCACGCTGCCCGGTCCCCTGATACGCGAAACGGGTGGCCGCGCGCCCGAAGGCCTACGACCACCCGTTCCCCTAACCCGTCAGGCTGCGACCCTGAGCCTTCCCTTCGTCAGGCTGCGGCGGTGACCTCCGCCACGGCCGGCTCCAGTGCGAGCTCCAGCACCTCGGAGACATCGGCCACCGGGTGGATCCGCAGCCCGTTGCGGACCTCGTCGGGCAGGTCGTCGAGGTCGGGCTCGTTGCGCTTCGGGATGATCACGTCGGTGAGCCCGGCGCGGTGTGCGGCCAGCAGCTTCTGCTTGACCCCACCGATCGGGAGCACCTTGCCCTGCAGCGTGACCTCACCGGTCATACCGACCGACGACTTCACCGGGCGTCCGGTGGCGAGCGACGCGAGCGCCGTCGTCATCGTGACGCCTGCCGACGGGCCGTCCTTCGGGACAGCACCCGCGGGCACGTGGACGTGGAGCTTCTTCGAGGCCAGGTCACCGGCGAGCCCCTTCGACCGCAGGTAGCTCAGCGCGATCGAGACGGACTCCTTCATGACGTCACCGAGCTGACCGGTCAGGATCAGGCCGGGCTCGCCCTCCATCGAGGTTGCCTCGATGAACAGGACGTCGCCGCCCGCTCCGGTGACCGCGAGGCCGGTGGCCACGCCGGGCACCGAGGTGCGCTCCGCCGACTCCGGGGTGAACCGGGGCCTGCCGAGGAACGTGACGAGCGCGTCGGCGTCGATGTGGATCGGCGACTCGGTGCCGCCACGCGGAGCGTCAGCGGAGCGTGCATCTGCGCTGTCGAGCTTGACGGCGGCCTTGCGCAGGACCTTCGCGAGGCTCCGCTCCAGCTGCCGGACGCCGGCCTCCCGGGTGTACTCGGCGGCGATCATACCGAGTGCGACCTCGGTGAACTCGACGTCGGACGGCTCCAGGCCGGCCTTCTCGATCTGCCGCGGGAGGAGGTGGTCGCGAGCGATCGCGATCTTCTCCGCCTCGGTGTAGCCGTCGAGCGTGACGACCTCCATCCGGTCCAGGAGCGGGCCGGGGATGGTGTCGAACGCGTTGGCGGTGGCCAGGAACAGCACGTTGGACAGGTCGAGGTCGACCTCGAGGTAGTGGTCGCGGAACGTGTGGTTCTGCGCCGGGTCGAGCACCTCGAGCAGCGCCGCCGTGGGGTCACCACGGAAGTCGCTGCCGACCTTGTCGATCTCGTCGAGCAGCACGACCGGGTTCATCGAGCCCGCCTCACGGATGGCCCGGACGATGCGACCGGGCAGCGCACCGACGTAGGTGCGCCGGTGGCCCCGGATCTCGGCCTCGTCCCGGATGCCACCCAGCGCGACCCGGACGAACTTGCGGCCCATGGCCCGCGCCACGGACTCCCCCAGCGACGTCTTGCCGACGCCGGGAGGACCCACGAGCGAGAGCACGGCACCGGAACCACGGCCACCGACGGCGCCGAGGCCCTTGCGGTCGCGCCGCGAACGGACGGCCAGGAACTCGATCAGCCGCTCCTTGACGTCGTCGAGACCGGCGTGGTCGGCGTCGAGGATCGCCCGCGCGGCCACCAGGTCGTCGTTGTCGGTGGTGGTCTCGTTCCACGGGATGTCGAGGACGGTGTCGAGCCAGGTGCGGATCCAGCCGACCTCGGGGCTCTGGTCGGAGGCGCGCTCCATCTTCCCGACCTCGGTCAGCGCGGCCTTGCGCACCTCCTCGGGCAGGTCGGCGTTCTCGACTCGGGTGCGGTAGTCGTCGGCACCTTCGGGCTCGTCGTCGCCCAGCTCCTTGCGGATCGCGGCCAACTGCTGGCGCAGCAGGAACTCACGCTGGGTCTTCTCCATGCCCTCACGGACGTCGGCCGAGATCTTCTCGGAGACCTCCTGCTCGGCAACGTGCGCGCGCGTCCACTCGATGAGCAGCTCCAGGCGCTTCACCACGTCGATCTCGGCGAGCAGCTCGGCCTTGTGCTCGAGGTCGAGGTAGGACGCCCAGCCCGCGGTGTCGGCCAGCTGGCCGGGATCGGTGATCTGCTGGACGGAGTCGATCACCTGCCAGGCACCCCGCTGCTGCAGGATGCCGATGACCAGTGCCTTGTACTCCTTGGCGAGCTCGGCGGCATGTCCGGGAGCGCTCACCGTCTCGTCGACGGGCTCGGCCTCCACCCAGAGTGCCGAACCGGGTCCGGTCACTCCGGACCCGATCCGTGCGCGGCCCTCGCCACGCACGACGGCTGCCTTCTCCCCGCTGGGGAGCCTGCCGACCTGCTCGAGGACGGCGATCGTGCCTACGGCGGCGTACTTGCCGTCGAGGCGGGGAACGATGAGGACCTTGCGCGGTTCAACGCTCTGAGCTGCGTCAACCGCTGCCTGGATCTCCGGCTGGTCGAGCCGGACGGGAACGACCATGCCGGGCAGCACCACCGAGTCGGCGAGCGGAAGCACCGGCAGCTTCAGCGTCTCTGTCATGTCCTGCCCAACGCTTACACCGTTGAACTCATTCCAGCGCTCAAGTAAATACGCTGCCAGCGAACTCAGGAACCTTGAGCGCCCTCGACTCAACGCCGATCAGAAGCCCGGGAACATCCCCAGCAGCCGGTCGATCGCCTGGTCACCCGTCGGCTCCAGCCGCCCGTAGACGAGCCGGACGAGCGCTTCGGCAGGCAACGTGACACCGGCCGGGCCGTCGTCGTCGGTCGCGGGCGCCAGCGTCACGCGCTCGGCCGAGTCGAGCACGAACCGGCGCTCGGGCGCGGTGGTCGCCACCACGATCCGCTCCGCGGCGTCGAGCGGCTTGGCCGCGAACCCGACGATCATGGCCAGGTTGTCGACGATCTGCGTGACGGCCAGCGGCTCGACCACGGCAGCCGGGTCCAGCGCGACAGCGACGTCCCAGGTGTGCAGCGCGTGCTCGGAGAGGCGCATGCGCACCATCCCCGGGCCGTCGAGCTCCATCGGACCCAGGGTCGTGCGCAGCGCGGCGAGCCGGTCGTCGTCGAGCGCCTCGTAGCCGGCCACGAGCCGCTCGTCGGCGGGCAGCACGTCGGCGGCCTGGGCATCGGGGGTCTTGGCGTTCCACTCGTCCCACACAGCCTCGTACTGCTCGCGCCCGGGTGCAGGCCGGTCGGCGAGCAGGGCGTCGAGGTTGAGCGAACCGATGACCGCACCCGAACCGAGGTGCGAAAGCACCTGGGCGATCGACCACTCCGAGGCGTACGAGCGGTCCCGCACCTGATCGGGGGTCAGCGGTGCGACGAGTGCCTGGAGGTTGTCGTGGGAGCGACGCAACGCGGTGACTGCGGGATGTGAGGCCATGACCGACCCAACCACCGCAGGCCCGAACACCTTCCATCGGTGTCCGGCCCTCGGTGTCGGCGCGTCGAGCTACATCGGTGCCGGACGCCCCAGCCCCTCGATGACCTCGGCGCCCACCAGCCGAGCGGCGAGTTGACCGGGCAGCGCCAGTTTCGAGTGGCGCACGCCGCTGCCGATCACGACGGCGGGCGCGGCCGCCACGGCGGCGTCGACGAGCACCGGCCAGCCCTCCGGCAGCCCGACGGGCGTGATGCCGCCGTACTCCATGCCGGTGAGCTCGACCGCGTCGTCCATCGGCGCGAACGAGGCCTTGCGGGCGTTGAGCCGCTTGCGGACGAGACCGTTGACGTCGGCGCGGGTGCTGGCGAGCACCAGGCAGGCCGCGTAGCGCGTGTCCTCCCCGCGACGCCCGGCGACGACCACGCAGTTGGCGGAACCGTCGAGCGGCGAGCCGTACGCGGCACAGAACTCCGCGGTGTCGGCGAGACCGGGATCGATCTCCGCGACGCCAACGAGCGCGGCATCGGACGGGTCGAGCAGCTTGAGCGCGGCGGCGACGGGCTCACCGAGCAGGTCGGGCCGGTCGAGCGCGGGCACCGCGACGAGGGTGCCGAGTACGGGCCAGTGCGTCACCAGCGCTGGCCGCCGCCCTGGACGCCGACGATCGCAGGCTTCACGTCGACGATGTACACGAGCACCGCGACGAGCGCGGCCAGCCAGAACAGCGTGCCGCTGCCGCCCGGGCCGTCCTGGAAGACGACCAGCACGAGCAGGCTCGCCCCGGTGATGCCCAGCCAGGCGGGCTTGGTCAGCTTGTCGGCCGCGGTGAACGCGTCGGCGCGCTGCATCAGAGCGTGGATGAAGGCGTAGCCACCCACGGGAATCGCGAGCAACCAGATCCCCAGGAGGACCCAGTTGTCGAGGTTGTACAGCACGCTCACCGCGTCAGACTACGTGCCAGGAGCCCCGTGCACACCCCGTCCCCCGTTCCGGCTCCGGACAGGGCAGTGCCCCCGAGGCACGGGAGTCCTCGGGGGCACTGTGGTGCTGGGGAGAAGGTCAGCTGGTGGTCAGCTGGAGGTCTTGGTCCCGTTGGTGCTGGTACGACGCGCGGCCGGCTTGCGAACGGCCGCCTTCGGGGCGGTCTTGGCGGCGGCCCGGCGGGTGGTGCTGCGGGTCTCGTGAGCCACCTCGGCACCGGCCTCGGTGATGTCGGCGGCAACCTCGGCACCGGCGTCGGCGACGGCCTTGGACGCGTCCCGGGAAACGCCGGTGACGGTCTCGGCGGCCGTGGCGGCGAACTTCTGGGTGTTGCGGGCCACCTTCTCGCCGGTGGAGCGGGTCTGGCGGGTGACGGCTCCCAGTGCCTTCTCGGCTGCGTCGTGCGCGTCGTCCACCAGGTCGTCGACGCGGGCGTCGAACTTCTCGGTGTAGGACTCGATGGTCTCGATCGCCTGCTTGACCTGCGGCTGGGTGCGGATCTTGCCCCAGGCCTGCTCGCCACGGGCGGCGAAGTCGGCGTAGGCCTTCTCGGCCTGCGTGCGCAGCTCGGCGACGGCCTTGCGGACCTCGTCGGAGCTGAGGCGCTGCGGGAGCTTGGCCTGCACCTCGGAGACGCGGGCCTGCACGTCGGCGACGCGCTTCTGGGCGTCCTCACGCTGTGCGGCGGCACGGGTCCGGGCGTCGGCGACGGCCTTCGTCACGGTGGTGACGGCGACGTCACCGGCGCCGAGAACGGCGAACAGCGGGGTGCGGACGATCTCGGCCCGCTCGGTGGCGGTCTTGGCAGCCTGCTCACGAACCTTGCGAACGTCAGCGGCGGTCGGCAGCGACACGGCCATGGTGATCACTCCTCTTCTTCGGGTACGTGCGTGGATGCGCCGGGGACGACCTGCTGGTCGTTCTCCCGCCGGAAGGACTGGTAGACGTCGAGGAGCACCTGCTTCTGGCGCTCCGTCAGCGTCACGTCGGAGAGCACGGCGTCGGTGACGGCGCCCTCCGGCCTCTCTTCGAGGATCCCCGCCTTGACGTACAGGGCCTCTGCGGAGATCCGCAGGCCTCGTGCGATCTGCTGGAGGATCTCGGCGGACGGCTTGCGCAGTCCGCGCTCGATCTGACTGAGATAGGGGTTGCTGACACCGGCGGTGCGAGCCAGCTGGCGCAGGGAGACCTGCGCACCTTCCCGCTGGCTGCGGATGTAGCTGCCGATGTCGTCAACGGCCTGCCCGACGACGAGACCGGCCTGCTCGACAACCTGGCCCACGTGCTCGACCGCGTTGCCCACTCGCTCCGCCGACCGTTCGGTCTTCGACTGCGATTCCTTCGAGCTGGTCATCGTCGCCTCCCGTTCCTGTCCACGACGACGTTACGCGGGGGTGCTAGCTATTGCAAGCGGTGTGCTTGCGCTGGTGGGGTGGCCTGCGCCACAGATCATGGTAGGAATTCCGCATGCCGCAGCCGCCTCCCACCGGCCATGTCGTGGCCGCCGTCAGCATCGGTGGCGCGGCGGGTGCAACCGCCCGCTGGGCCGTCGGGTTGGCCGTTCCGCACTCCCCCGGCGGCTTCCCGCTGGGCACCTTCCTGATCAACATCGTGGGCTGCGTGCTGCTGGGCGCGCTGGTGGCCACCGTGACCGAACGCCCCCGCACCCACCCGCTGTGGCGGCCGCTGCTCGGCACCGGCGTGCTCGGCGGGTTCACCACGTTCTCCACCTACGCCGTGGACGCGCACGAGCTCGTGCGCGCGGGAGCCGCCGGCACCGCAGCGGCCTACGTGGCGGGAACGCTCGTGGCCGCCCTGCTGGCGGCCTGGCTCGGGATCCTGATCGCCCGCACCGTGCTCGGCGGCGCCCGATGACACCGCTGATGGTGGTCATCGGCGCCGCCGTGGGGGCGCCGCTGCGCTACCTGTCCGACAGGTGGGTGCAGGCGCGGCACCACACCGGACTCCCATGGGGCACCTTCACCGTCAACATGGTGGGCTCGTTCGTGCTGGGCGTGGTGCTGGGCGCCGCCACGCCACCGGTGCTCGTGGCACTGGTGGGCACGGGCTTCTGCGGGGCGCTCACCACGTACTCGACGTTCGGCTACGAGACGGTGGCACTCGCCATGGCCGGGCGGCGCGGGGCGGCGGCGCTCAACGCCATCGGCTCGGTGCTGGCCGGCCTGATCGCGGCCGGGCTGGGCCTGGCGGTCGGGGCGGCGGTCGGGAGCTGACCCTCATGGCGTCGACCGTAGGGGCGAGGACCGACAGACCTCGAGGGAATTCCCGATCGGGTCAGCCACCGAACAGCAGCTGCCCGACCGTGAAGATCACCAGACCGGCCAGCGCGCCGACCACCGTGCCGTTGATGCGGATGAACTGCAGATCGCGGCCCACCTGCAGCTCGATCTTGCGGGAGGTCTCCTCCGCGTCCCACCGCGACACCGTGTCGGTGATCAATGTGGTGATCTCGCCGCGGTAGTGGCGCACGACGTAGCCCGCGGCGTCGGCGAGCCAGCCGTCGAGCTTGCCGCGCAGCTCCTCGTCGGTGGCCAGCCTGTTCCCGAAGGTCACCAGCCCGTCGCGCACCCGCGTGCGCAGCGCGCTCGACGGATCGGCCGCGGCGTCGAGGATGAGGCCCTTGACCGTGCCCCAGGCCTGGCCGATGAACTTCTGCACCGAGGGGTGCGCCACGACCTGGTTCTTGATCCGCTCGGCCCGCTCGATGGTGTCGGCGTCGTTCTGCAGATCGGCTGCGAACTCGACGAGGAACGTGTCGACGGCCTTGCGCAGCGGGTGTTCCGGATCGGTCTTGACCGCCCAGGCGAAGTTCTGGACCTCGAGGAACACCTTGTCGGCGATCATGTCGTCGACGAAGCGCGGCGACCACGTCGGCGCCCGGTCGTGCACGATGCGCAACACCATGTCGTGGTTGGCCGTGACCCAGTCGTAGCCGCGGTCGCAGACGAGGTCGACGAGGTGGTGGTGGGCGCCGTCGGCCAGCACGCCCTCCAGCACGGTGCCCAGCGGCGGCCCGATCGGGCGCTCCATCAGCTTGCGGACCAGCACCTGCTCGATGACGTCCTGCACGTCCTCGTCACGCAGGACGGTGACGACCCCGCGGGCGGCGTTGGCCAGCTCCGCGGTGATGCGATCGGCGTTGGACTCCTGGGAGATCCAGGACCCCACCCTCGAGGAGACCTCGACCCGCGCGAGCTTGTCGCGCACGACGGCCTCGGAGAGGAAGTTCTCACCGACGAAGTCGCCGAGGCTGTCGCCGATCATGTCCTTCTTCGTGGGGATGATCGCCGTGTGCGGGATCGGCAGCCCGAGCGGCCTGCGGAACAGGGCGGTGACGGCGAACCAGTCGGCGAGCGCGCCCACCATGCCGGCCTCGGCCATCGCGCGGACGTAGCCGATCCAGGCCGGGCCGTCGCCGACCTCCCACCACCTCGCCAGCAGGAACACCACGGTGGCGACCAGCAGCAGCCCGGTGGCGAAGCGCTTCATCCGCCGCAGATCGGCGGCCCGGGTGCTGGAATCGACGTGCCCGAACCCGAGGCCGACCTCGACGACAGGCTTCTGCCTGGGCGACGCGGGGGCCTCCGCGGGGGAGGGCTGCGGTGTCTGCACGGGTCCATAGTGCCCGTCCGGAGGGCCGACGGCTCGCGTTGTGTCCCAACCCGTGCCATCGAGACGTCATCGTGACGTCGTAGCGGCGTCGCGGGCGGCGTCACGGCAGGTCTCCCGCGACCGCGGCCCGACCAGGGGCGGAGCGGCCCGGACATGGAGCTGGCCGGGGCCGATGGTGTTCCAATCGACCCCGGCCACGTTGAGGTGCGGCTGCGCTGCGAGGAGATGTGCCCCTCGGGCGCCGCACCGCCGGCACTCCCGACTCCCTGGCGCAGACCGAGGATCCGCAGCATCAGGGGTGTGGCCGGGTGCCGGCCTGCGGTTCTCAGACTCTCGACCACGCCCCCACACCGGCGGGCCGCTGGGCACCCGGGTGCGTCTCGTGGTCGGCCCGCCACCGAACAGCATCGACGGCGGCGTGCAGGAGTCCTTCCGCGGCGGGTACCTGGTACCCGCAGAGTGCGGGTGCGACGCGCCAGTGCACCCACCCGTCCGGTACTGCCGACGGAGGCGCCAACACCGTGGCACCCCCGGCGTGCAGGACGATCCCGTCGGCGTTGCGCAGCTCGACCGGCAGCATCGCTCCGGCGCTGACGGGGAACCACCAGGTGCCGGTCGGCGTGGCGCCGATCGGCACGACCGCGCCGGTGTCGCGCACCTGCGCGCACATCAGCCGGCCGACGGCCGCCGGTACCTCGAGGATGTCGAGCGCCGTTCCGGTGACCAGCTTCAGCGTGGTGGCATCCGGCACGATCACCATCCACCCATGGTCGCTGAACTCTCGCGCCGCCGCGCGCAGCTCCGCGCCGTACACCGCGCGGTAGCTGTCCCAGCCCGACATCGTCGATCTCCCTTGCTTCGTTCATCACGTGCACATCTGTGACTCTCAACACTAAGCATGGCGCTCGGGGAACGGCCCTGGAAGCGATACGCGACGACCGCGCCGGACCCCGAGACAAGCGGATCAGCGGGCGAACGGCTTCCCGCCCACCGGGGCCGAACGGTGGCCGGACGGCATGCGAACGGTGGCAACCTCCGGCGGCGCCGCCGCCCGGCACCGGTCGTCGCGGGTCGATCGTCGGCCAGCGGCAACACGTTCACCCCACCGGTGTCGGCCGCGCGTTCCCGGCTCGCGCCCATGTCAGGACGGCCACCTTGCTGACGTCGGGGGGCAGCCAGCGGCAGGATCGAGCGGACGCCGCCGCCGTGCCGAGAGGATGACCATGTTGTTGCTCACCGGGGCCACCGGTTACCTCGGCCGCGCGCTGCTGGAACGGCTCCTCGCCGACGGGCGCGAGGTGCGCGCCGTGGTGCGCAGCGCGTCCCGTGGCGAGACGCTGCCCGCGGGTGTCGACGTCGCGGTCGCCGACCTCGCCGACCGCGACGGGCTGCACCGGGCCGCGCGCGGCTGCACCGGGGTGCTGCATGTGGCCGGCTCCGTCGGGAGCAATCCCGCCGAGACCCGGGCGATCAACGTGGAGGGCACCCGTTCGGTGCTCGCCGCCGCCGTGGCCGCGGAGGTGTCGCGCTTCGTCTTCACCAGCAGCAGCGCCGCAGTGATCGACTTCACCGGCCTGGTCACCGAGCACCCCACCGGCACGCCCGCGCTCACCGATCCCTACTCGGCCAGCAAGGCGGAGGCCGAGCGGCTCGTGCTCGACGCCGCCGCCGACGGCCTCGGCGCCACCATCGTCAACCCGGTCAGCATCTACGGGCCGAGCCCGATGGGGCCGAGCAGCTACAACTCCCTGTTCCTCGCCGCGGCGCGGGGCGCCGTGACGCAGGTCGTGGATGCCCCCGTCGGCTGGGTGCTCGCCGCCGACGCGGCTGACGGTCACGTGCTCGCGCTCGAGCACGGGGTGCCCGGGGAGCGCTACGTGCTCTGCGGGGAGGTCGCGACGTTCGGGCGGATGCTGCACACCTTCGCCGATCTCGTCGGCGGGTCGCGGGTGGCGCTGCGCGCGCCTGGCAGCGCGCTGGGACCCGACGCCGACACGTACGCCCGGCGTTCGGAGGTCTACGGCAAACTGCCGCCCGTCCGCATCGACGACGCCGGCGCCCGCGCGCTGGGCTTCACACCGACGGGGGTCGACGCCGGGCTGGCGCAGACGGCGCGGTGGGTCACGGACCGGGGCGCCCCGTGACCACCGTCGGGGCCTGCGACGGACGGTCGGCGTGGCATGCCACGCCGAGAGCCGGAGCCGAGCGCGCCCAGTGCCACCGGAAGGCCCCGGACATGCCGCTGCCGGCGACCCCGAGGGGATCGCCGGCAGCGGTTCTCAACTGGTGAGAGGCTCAGATGGGGCGGACCGTGTCGGCCTGCGGACCCTTCGCACCCTGGCTCGACTCGAACTCGACGCGCTGGTTCTCGTCGAGACTCCGGAAGCCGTCCGACTGGATGGCGGAGTAGTGGACGAAGACGTCCGGACCGTTGTCGTCGGTGGCGATGAAGCCGAAACCCTTTTCGGCGTTGAACCACTTGACGGTGCCCTGCGGCATACCTGTTCTCCATACGTGAAGCGGGCCTGACCGGCACTGTGCCGACCAGGGGCTGCACGGGATCACGGACGCGCGCAGAGGAACTCTTCGAACGCCAGTGAAGCCCACCGTCACTCTCCACGGACGCTTCACAACGATCGAGGAAGACACGACTGCAACCGCGGAGAACCTATCACGCACCGTCGGCGAGGGGCATCGCCGACGCGACGAGCGGCGGGGGGCCGGACGTCCGGATCGCGGCGCGCCGTTCGTCCGGTCCGGGACCGCATCGGCACGACGGCGGGCGACGTCACGAGCAGGGCATCGACGATCCGCGCCACCGGCACCGCAGTGACGATGTGTCACATTCTCGGCCCACAGTGGGGACCGTAGGTGACGACACACCCCGGACGGGTACTGGTGCGCAACTCCTAAGCCGACGGGTGACGAGATCGGCGAACGCCGTATGCCCCGGCCGGGATTGCTCGGCGCGCCTGGGTGACGCGCGGGGTCGAGACCCGGTTCGAGTGACCCCCGAATCGGGTCTGGCCAACCTTTCGGTGACCCACAGTTGCGGCCGCAATCAGCAGGAACGGCCGCGGCGGAGTCCGCACCACTTGGCGGGCCATTGCGCCGAGCCCATGATTCCCCCGACAACCGATCCATCCGTCCTAGTCCGGGGAGGCTCCGATGCGGAGTCGCAAACTGACTCTCTCGATTGCCACGATATCGGCGGGGGCATTGATCACCGTCGCCGGTGGCGCAACGGCAAATGCCGCAGTTCCCGCGGCTGACACTCCGACGATCACCGCTCCGGCCGCCGCCGACCCCGCTGCTCCGGACTCTCCGCTCAGTGGCCTCATCAGCGGCTTGCTCGCGGCCGTGACGGGCCTGCTCGGCGGGCTGGTGCCGGGGGTGGGCGCAGCACTGCCCGTCCCGCTGCCGGCCCTGCCGATCCCCGCCGCGTTGCCGGTACCGGCGCTCCCGGTACCCGCCCTCCCGGTACCCGCCGACCTGCCGGTGCCCGCGCTCCCGGCGCCCGCGCTGCCCGCCCTCCCGACCGCCAACCTGTCGACACCCGAGCAGCTTCCGGTGCCGCCGCTCCCGGTGCCGACACCGGCGGTGCCGGATCCCGCACTTCCCGCGGTTCCCGCTCCGGGAGCCTCGCTACCAGCGCTTCCCGCTCTGCCCGACCCCGGTGCCGCCCTGCCGGACCCGGGTGCGGCGGTGCCCGCTGCACCCGCGGTGTGCCCGACCACACCGGCCGTACCGGATCCCGCGGCGCCTGCCGACCCGGCAGCACCGGCAGCACCGGCAGCACCGGCCGCACCGGCGGCCCCGGCAGCACCGGCAGCACCGGCAGCACCTGCCGCCCCGGCCGTTCCGACGGATCCCGCGGTTCCGGCGACGCCTGACGTCCCGGCCGTTCCGGCCACCCCGGCCCTTCCGGACCCGGCCGTCCCGGCGACCTGCCTGCCGGTCGCCGTGCCGCCGGTGCCCGCCGACCTGCCGGCGCTGCCGGCGCCGGACGTGCCCGGCGTAGGTGCCGCACTGCCCGACCCGGGCGCGGTGCCGGCTCCGGCCCTCCCGGCCGCCCCGGCACTCCCCGCTGCTCCGGAACTGCCGCCCGCCCCGGCCGCTCCGGCCGCTCCGGCCGCACCGGCACTGCCGGGAAGTGCTCCGGCAAATCCGACCGGAAACACTGCGACAGCACACTGAGCGGAGCAACAGCTTGACCTGAAATGGTCGGCGGGAATACCCGCCGACCATTTCGGATTGCCGCCGAAAGGGCGACGGTCAGGGCATTGACTCGACAGCCAGGCCGTGTTCCAGGGATCGGAAAACGCTGTCGAGAAGATCCCGGAGATCCGCGTCGTCGGCGCTGAGCCATCGTTCGTAGGCGGCGAGCGCCACTCCGAGGCTCGCGTGCCCGATGGTCTGGGGCATCAGCTGATCGGGCGTCAGGCCAAGTCGTGACGCCGCATAGTCGGCGACCACCTGCCGCCACTCTGCGTAACGGAGTGTGGAGTGCGCCTGGAGGGCGGGCGTGCCCAGGATCAGTCGCAGCCGGCGCCGGTGCCACGGCTGTTCGGCGGGGGCGACCTCGTTGAAGTCCAGCACCGCCATCCGGATCCCGGTCAGCACCGGCACGTCGGGCGGCAGGGCGGCGAAGGTGGCCCGCATCCGGTCGAGCTGCTCGTCGAACGCGCCCCACGGGATGTCGTTCTTGGACGCGTAGTAGCGGAAGACCGTGCGCCTGCCGATCCCGGCAGCGGCCGCGATGTCGTCGACCGTGGTGGTGTCGAAGCCGCGGTCGGTGAACAGCTCCAGCGCGATGTGCTCGATCTCGGAGCGGGAGGTTACGGGTCGCCGCCCGGCCCGGCGCGGGCCGGTGTCGATCGGGGTAGCGGACATCGGCCCTTCCTCGCGGCACACCGTGGACATCGATCGTGCCACGCACCCCGGGCCGGCAGGAACTCGCGGCCGGTGACGGCCCGCCGTTCAGGCGGGAAGGCCCATCCGGACCCGGTTGCGGCCCCTGTTCTTGGCGTCGTACATCGCCGCGTCCGCGATCTCGAGGAGCGGGGCGATGTCGAGCCCGTCCGGCGGGAACACGGCACCGCCGATGGAGACCGTCAGGTCGTCGATCACGATCGGCCCGTTCGGACCGATGACCTCGACGCGCAGTGCGGCGACCCGGCGCCGGATCCGCTCGGCGGCGGCATGCGTGCCGAGCCGGCAGTCGCCGTCGATCCCGCGCAGCAGCACGACGAACTCCTCACCACCGAACCGCCCGACGACGTCCTCGTCGCGCACCTCCGACCGCACCGCGGCAGCCACCGCCGCGAGCACGACGTCGCCGACGAGGTGCCCGTAGCGGTCGTTGACGAGCTTGAAGTGGTCGAGGTCGAGCACCAGCACCGCGGCCCGGTCGCGGGCGCGTTCGGCCCGGCGCAGCTCGCGGGAGGCCTGCACGTGCCACGCGGCCGCGTTGAGCAGCCCCGTCTTGCCGTCGATGCTCGCGGCCTCCTCCAACTGCCGCACCAGCACACTGCGATGCAGCACGATCAGCGGAGGCAGCACGAGGATGGCGTAGGCGATCCCGAACGACGCCATGGCGCCCGCGACGAGCGCGCCCATGGACAGGGTGGCGAACTCGAGCACGGCCTCGTCACCGTGGCCGAGGACCTGCAGGAACGTCGCGAGGTTCCGCACCGGTCCACTCAGCACGATCACGGCGACGACGAGCACCATGTTGACCGCTGCGTAGGCGAACACCGCCAGCACCACCGAGAACAGGCCGGTGACCTCCTGGAACGGGTTCAGGTCGCTCACGACGCCCATCACGGCGGCGGCCGCCTGTACGGCCAGCACCACCGTGGCGGTGCTGAACACCACGCGGTGCAGCGGTACTTCGGAGCGGTACCAGATCCGGACGTAGATGTGGGTGTAGACCAGCAGCACGACGCCGGATGCCGCCAGCGGGGGCAGCAGGGCGGCAGCGGCGAAGGCCCAGACCGAGCTGAGGTCGATGTGGGGCGCCTCGTCGGAGCGGTGCCGGACGCGCTCCACGCCGAGCGAGGCCTCGGTGCTGAGGACGGCCGCGATGACGAGCACCGCCATTCGGGAGCCGATCTCCGAGAGCGGGTACCCGAAGCTGGAGGACGCGGTGGCGAGGAGGGTAACGACGGCCGTCACCTCGACGAGGAGGATCACGGTCAGCACTCGCCCCGGCAACGACCATAGCGACCATCGGGTTAATCCGATCGGACGCTGCCGCGACAGTTGCATCCCCCTGAAACCTTTCAACCGGGCTGACATCTCGATCGCCTGTCCCCCATCCGGGCGGATGGTAGCCGGACGGCAACCGTACGTCAGCGTCCAGGCGCACCCGTGGACTCGGCGAGCGGCGAGCTGCATGGATCGATCGGGCAGCGGCAGCGACGTCCCCCGCGCGGTGGACGTTGCCGGAAGCAACCCGACCGGTCAGCCAACCGCAAGTTCGGGCACAGAGGGGCTGGGCAGCGTGTGATTCGGGTCATGTTCGATGAAGTCCGAACCGTCGGAACGGCCACGGCGACCGCGGCGGCCCGACGTCCGACACCCGGCGGCCGGGGCTGCGCCGAACGGACGGTGCGCCGAACGGGCGGTGCGCCGCTGTTCGCCGCCGCCGGCGGCCGTCACCCTGCGGGCGCGGACCGCAGGCGAGCGCCTACGCTGCGTGACCGAGTGGGCGCGGCATGACGCACATCACACCCGCATCGGCACCGTGCCCGAGAAAGCCAACAGCCCCGAGCGGAATCCGCCGGGGCTGTTTGCAATCCTGAAGGTGGTGGCCAGGGGCGGGGTCGAACCGCCGACCTACCGCTTTTCAGGCGGTCGCTCGTACCAACTGAGCTACCTGGCCGGGCCGGTTGTCACACCGGACACCTGGTGGAGCGACCCAGACGGGACTCGAACCCGCGACCTTCGCCGTGACAGGGCGACGCGCTAACCAACTGCGCCACTGGGCCTTGCTTGCTGCTGGTGAAGCGTACCCCCAACGGGATTCGAACCCGCGTTGCCGCCTTGAAAGGGCGGAGTCCTAGGCCACTAGACGATGGGGACTTGGACCGCCGAAGCCATCCTCGCCTGCAACGACTGCCCGTTGGGAGCTCGCTAAGCATAGGACAGACCCCGATCGGGCCCCACACCCGGGGGTCCGATCGGGCATCGGGCCAGGTCAGCGCGTTACTGGCGGCGGCAGATCCGGATTGGCCGAGATCAGGCCGAGCATGTCGAGCAACTGGCGCAGATCGTCGGAATCCGCCGAGTTCCTCGCCACCACCATCCTGGCGCGATTGAGCTGGTCGTCCGAGACGCGGTAGGCGTCAGCCGCCGTCCGCTGGGTGGGGATCGACCCCGACCCCATGACCCGTTCGTCCCCGATTTCGCGCCGTGCGCTTCCGATACTCATCGACGTCCTCCCCGTCCGGTCGTCACTCCGTCACGGCCTGGACGGGGGCGTTCCGCAGGTCCCACCGCCCGGCGACAACCGGCCGCTCACCAGGGCCGGGAACCCCACGCCCGGCTCGGCACGACTGCAGCCACCCCCGTGGCCGTGACCGGCACGTTACCTATCGGGCCCGGCCGACGCACCCCTCTTCCGGGGGCCGCCCGGGGGGGATGTGTGACGCAGCGGAACTGCACGTGCATCCGCACTCTCACCCGATTCGGGGCGGTCGCCGGGGGTGGTCCGCGCCCTGCCACGATGTGCGTCTCGCACCGTGGAGGAGTTCTCTCATGTCCGTCGAGGCACCGTTCCGCACCGAGGTCACCGTCAGCGGGATGACCTGCCAGCACTGCGTCATGTCGGTCACCGAGGAGCTCGCCGGGATCGACGGGGTCAGCTCGGTCGCTGTGGACCTCCCGACCGGCGCCGTCACGCTGCTGTCCGATCGCGCCGTCGGGCGCGAGGAGATCGCCGCTGCCATCACCGAAGCCGGGTTCGCGCTCGCCCGGTCGTAGGGTCGAGGCCATGTCACAACCCCGCGGCCGCTCACGCCACCGCGCCACCGCGCCGGCGCCCGTCGAGCTGGGCAACCTCGTGGCCGACCCGGAACTCGTGAGCGACGGCGACCTCAGCTCCTACCTCGCCTCGCTCGCCCCGGACGCGCATGCCGACGCCACCGAGCTCACCGGCCGGTTCGGCAGCGCGCAGGTCTTCCAGCTGCGCCTGCCGGCGCTGCGGATCGAGCAGCTGCGACGGATCGCCCAGGAGCGCGGCGTCTCCCCCGGCGCGCTGGCCGTCGACTGGGTGATCGACCGGTTGGACCGGGAGGACACCCCCACCGGCCCGCTGCCGCTCATCGAGGCCGACGAGCCGAAGCGCCGCAGCCTGCGCGAGCGACTCGGCCGCCGCTGACCTTCCCTACGCGGCGTCCACGTCGCGGCGGCGCAGCCCGGCCAGCCCGACGGCCCCGAGGACCACGGCCACCACGGTGAGCAGCACCAGTGCCGGACCGACGGCGCCCGAACCGAGTGACTGCAACGTCCGCACGAACGGCGACACCTGCAGCACCGCGGCACCCACGAGCTTGAACTCGCCGAGCAGGTCGACGATCAGTGCGAGCGCGAGCAGCACCCACGTCACCGGCACCGCCACCCGCGGCGCCCAGCCGACCAGCACCACCGCGAGTCCCGCGAAGACGAGGCAGGCCGGCAGGTAGGCGACGGTCGAGCCGAGCACGGCGAACGGGGCGCCGTAGCCGATGCCCGCTCCGAGGCCGAGCCCGAGCAGCGTGAGCGCGGCACCGCCTGCCGTGATCACGAGGTGGCCCAGCGCCCAGCGCACGCGCCCCACCGGGAGCACGAGCACCGCGTCGGCCAGCCCGCCGGTCTCCTGCGACCGCATCCGCAGCGCCGCGGCGATCGTGGCGGCGGCCACCACCTGCGCCAGCACGTAGAGGACGAAGCGGAAGAACACCGCGGCCACGTCGCCACCGCCGAGCGTCACGGCCAGCGCCCGGAACGCAGGGGTGTCGAGCTGGTTGCCCAGCGAGCCCATGGCGAAGCCCAGCATCAGGCCCAGCATCGTGAGCCCCGCCGCCCACGAGAGGACGGAGGCGCGGTGCAGCCGCCAGGCGAGCGCGAGCGGGCTGCGCAGTGCCGCGCCTGCGTGCGCGGGCCCCGGGCGCGCCGCGAACAGGCCACCTCCGACGTCTCGGCGGGCGGAGAGTGCGAATGCCAGCGCGGCCAGCACCGCAGCCGTGCCGAGCAGTGGGCCCAGCACCCACCACCGTTCAGCCGCGAAGGCCTGGATGTGGCGCACCCAGCCGAACGGGGACGCCCAGACCAGGCCCGAACCGGTGCCGTCGCCGATCGCGGCGAGGAGGAACGCCACGCCGAACACGACGAACGCGACACCGCGGGCGCCGCCCGTGCCCTCGACGAGCTGGGCGGCCACCGCGGCGACCGCGGTGAACACGATCGCCCCGGCCCCGATCGCCGACCCCAGCGCGATCGATCCCGCGACCGGCAGCCCGTGGGCCAGCAGCCCGAGCGCCGCCAGCACGGCGATCACGACGTTGCCTGCCACCACGACGGCGAGCGCGGCGGCCAGCGGGGCGTGCCGGCCGACGACACCGGCGCCGACCAGCTCGCGACGGCCCGCCTGCTCGTCGCCCCGGGTGTGGCGGATCAGCAGCAGCACGCTCACGATGCCGCCGACCAGCACGCCGGACGAGCCGAACGTCCACGCCGCCAACGCGCCGACGGACGGGGCGAACACCGGCCCGCGCAGTGCCAGCTCGGCCGGGTTGGCCGCGGAGGCGGCGGCGAAGGCGAGCCGGTCGGCCTCGGCCGGATAGCCCTTCTCCGTCGCGATCGCCAGCAGCACCGGGAGCACCGCCATGATCACCACCCAGGCCGTGATCGCGATCCGGTCCCGCCGCAGGATCAGCCGGACGAGCACGCCCGCGCCCGTCAGCGGTCCCCTCGGCAACGCAGCGGGCACCACGCCGGGGCGTTCCTGGACGGCGGTCATCGCTGGGTCCCCGCGGCGCTGTAATGGGCCAGGAACAGCTCCTCCAGCGACGGCGGCCTGCTCACCAGGCTGCGCACACCGACGGCCGTGAGCGCGCGCAGCAGCGCGTCGAGGTGCTCGGCGTCGACGCGGCAGGTGACGCGGTTGCCCGCCACCTCGAGGTCGCGCACGCCGGCCAGCCCGTCGAGGCCGACCGGTGGCCCGGTGAGCTCGGCCGTGACCTCCGTGCGCCGGGACCGCTGCAGCTCCTCGAGCGTGGCGGACTCGACGGTGCGCCCCGCCCGGATGATGCTGACGCGCTGGCACAGCGTCTCGACCTCGGAGAGGATGTGGCTCGACAGCAGTACGGTGCGGCCGCGGTCGCGCTCCTGCGCCACGGCCGCGCCGAAGACCGCCTCCATCAGCGGGTCCAGCCCGGACGTCGGCTCGTCGAGGATCAGCAGCTCGGCGTCGGACGCCAGCGCCGCGACGAGCGCGACCTTCTGCCGGTTGCCCTTCGAGTAGGTGCGGCAGCGCCGGGTCGGGTCCAGCTCGAAGCGCTCCAGCAGCTCGTCGCGGCGCCCCTTGTCGAGGTTGCCCCGCAGCCGTCCGAGCAGGTCGATCACCTCGCCACCGGTGAGCGTCGGCCACAGCGTGACGTCGCCGGGCACGTAGGCGAGCCTGCGGTGCAGCTCGGTGGCGTCGGCCCACGGGTCCCCACCGAGCAGCGTCACCTCACCCGCGGTGGGGCGCAGCAGTCCGAGCAGGATGCGGATGGTGGTGGTCTTGCCCGCCCCGTTCGGCCCGAGGAAGCCGTGCACCTCCCCCTCGCGGACCTCCAGGTCCAACCCGTCCAGTGCCCTGGTGGACCCGAACGTCTTCACCAGCCCCCTCGTGGCGATGGCGGTCATGGCTGCTCTTCCCTTCCGAAGCGGTCCAGTCCGGTGCGGACCCGATCGGCCATGCCGTCGGGGATGATCTCGGGTGCGACGACGTCGAGCGTCGCGTTGGCCACGCGGGTGGAGCCCTCGCGGCTGAACAGGTCGACGCCCAGGCCACGCGACACGTGGTCGTGCATCACGGTCAGGCCGAGGCGCATGGCGGTGAAGACCACCGCGCGGGTGCGGGCGTCGGCAGCGCCGGGCACGTCGGCGAGGTAGCTCTCGGTCAACGCGACCATGTCGTCGAAGATCCCGGCGGCCGCCGGGGAGCCGTCGACGAGCGCGCGGGCCAGGTAGCGCAGCAGCGGTGGGGCGGAGCGGAAGATGCTCGCGATGTAGCCGGGATCGTCGATCAGGCCGTCGTCGATCCCGGTGGCGGCCTCGCGCCGCAGGTAGTCGACGACATGCGCGTCGCAGGCCTCGCGCAGCCGCTGCTTGGTGCCGAAGTGGTGCTGCACGAGCGCGGGTGAGACACCGGCGCGCTCGGCGACGGCGCGGATCGTGGTGCCTGCCAGGCCGCGCTCGGCGAACTCGGCCATGGCCGCGTCCCGGATCCGCGCACGCGCCGTCAGGTCATCCTGCTGTACGTCCACACGGTGGACAATACACCTGTACAGTCTCCCATACAGACGTACAGCATCCTTTCCCGCGATCGTGGCAGCCGGCTCAGCTTCCGGACAGGACGATCCGCGCCGGCGAGGTGTCGGCGAGGCACGGGCTGCCCGAGAGGCGGGCGACGTCGACCGCACGGGCCAGCGCCTGGTAGCCGGCCGCGGACAGGTGCAGCCCGTCACCGGAGTCGAACGCGGGAGCCAGGCGCGCAGGCTGCGCCGGATCGGCGACCGCGGCGGCGAAGTCGAAGACCCCGTCGGCGTGCTCGCGCCCCTCTCCCAGCACCCAGGCGTTGACGGCCGCCCGGGTCGACAGCGCGGCGGGGGTGCCGTGCGGCCCTGCCACCGACGGCGTGATCGTGGTGAGGAAGACCCGCTTGCCGGCGGCGCGAGCCCGCTCGGTGTAGCGCTCCAGCCCCGCGATGATCTCGCCCGCGGGGCGGCCTGCGGCGATGTCGTTTGTGCCGATGTGCAGCACGACGTCGGTGACGCCGGGCGCGGCTGCCACGTCCCGGTCGAAGCGGGTCAGCGGCGCGTCACCATCGCCTGCGGGGTCGTCCGCGAGCAGCCGGTTGCGGGAGATCCCGGCGTTGAGCACTGCCATGTCGGACGCACCGCCCGCCGCGGCCAGCCGGGCGGCGAGCGCGTCGGACCAGCGCGCGTTGGCGTCCAGCGCGGTCCCGAAGCCGTCGGTGATCGAGTCGCCCACCGCCACCACCGCGTTCTCCGGCCGCGGGGCCAGCACGTCCAGGCCGTCGAGCACGAGCCAGGAGCCGACCGGTCGGTCGAACGCCGTGCCGGCCGTGGCCAGCGCGGCGTCGGCGCTCCGGGCCAGGTAGGAGGTCTGCAGCGCGATCGCGTGCTGGGTGACCACTGCCGGAGCAGCCGGAAGGTAGAAGCTGACGGCGATCGGGCGGCCCACCTCGGCGACGAGCGGGGCGGGATCGCTGACGACCGACCCGCCCGCCGGAATGACCACCTCCGGCGAGCCGGCGAACGTCACGGGCCGCATCGATCCCGGCAGGAGGCCGGCGGCACCGTCCGAGCGACCGGCCGACGCCGTGCCCACGGCCAGCGGCGCGGTGCCGTAGGCGTTGGAGAGCCGGATGCGCACCTGCGCGCCGGTGACCTGCGGGTGCACGATCATGCGCAACGTGGCGCCGGCGAGCGCCGGGTCACCCGGCGCGGGCTGCGTGGCCGCCTGCCATGCCGAGACCCAGCGCGGCGCCGAGCATCCGCTGGGAACCACGACCGCGGCAGGGCGGGCCGCCGACTGCTGGGAGTCATCGACCCCGGCCGCCACGGCCAGCACCCCGACCAGCGCCACGCCGACCGCGAGCCCGGCCCGCAGGCGCCCCCGCCGCGCCCGACCGACCGTCGACGCCGGCGACCGCTCGAGCACATCGGGCCGCTCCGGTTCCGCCAGCAGTACCGTGCTCACCGCATTCCCCCTCGTTCGACCGGGGCGCCAGGAGAACAGCCGGTAGGCGCTCGGTTACAGATCGTCGAACGAGCGGCGAGCCGTTTCAGAAAGCGGCCGATCGGGTGATTACGCTACGTTGCGTGTGTTCTGACGCTCCGCGACCACTCGGTCAGGTCCCCCTGACCAGGTGGGCGGCGCAGGGTTGGGCGACGGATGGCGAACGGCTTAGGTTGAGCTGCGGACGGCTGGTCGTGAGGCGAGGAGGCCATGGTGGGCTCGTACGAGGACATCTTCCGGGCGAGCACAGACGATCCGGAGGCGTTCTGGCTGCAGGCGGCGGAGTCGATCGACTGGACGGTGCCGCCGACCACCGCACTCGACGCGTCGCGCCCGCCGTTCTACCGATGGTTCCCCGATGGCGAGCTCAACGTCTGCCACAACGCGCTCGACCGGCACGTCGACGCTGGCCGCGGTGATCAGGCAGCGCTGATCTACGACTCCCCGGTCACCGGCACGAAGGCCACCTACAACTACACCCGGCTGCGCGACGAGGTCGCGGCGTTCGCCGGCGTGCTCGCCGGGCTCGGCGTCGAGCGCGGCGACCGGGTGGTGATCTACCTGCCGATGGTGCCGGAGGCCGCGATCGCCATGCTCGCGTGCGCGCGCATCGGCGCCGTGCACTCGGTGGTGTTCGGCGGCTTCGCACCCAAGGAGCTGGCGGTCCGCATCGACGACGCCGGGCCGAAGGTGATCGTGTCGGCGTCCTGCGGCATCGAGGGCAAGCGGGTGATCGAGTACAAGCCCCTGCTGGACAAGGCGATCCAGCTCGCCGAGCACAAGCCGGTGGCGTCGGTGATCCTGCAGCGGCCGCAGGCCACCGCGACCATGGGCGCCTCCGATGTGGACTGGGCCGAGGCGGTGGCCGGAGCCACCCCGGCCGGCTGCGTCCCGGTGCGGGCCACCGACCCGCTGTACATCCTCTACACCTCGGGCACCACCGGGAAGCCCAAGGGCGTGGTGCGCGACGGCGGCGGCTACGCGGTGGCGCTGAACTGGTCGATGCCCAACGTCTACGACGTCGGACCCGGCGAGACGATCTTCACGGCGTCCGACGTCGGGTGGGTCGTCGGCCACTCCTACATCGTCTACGCGCCGCTGCTGGCCGGCGCCACCACCGTCCTCTACGAGGGCAAGCCGGTCGGGACCCCGGACGCCGGGCAGTTCTGGCGGGTGATCGCCGAGTACGGCGTGAAGAGCATGTTCACCGCGCCCACGGCGTTCCGGGCGATCAAGAAGGAGGATCCGGACGGCCGGTTCATCACCGACTACGACCTCTCCAAGCTCGAGTACCTGTTCCTCGCCGGTGAGCGCCTCGACCCCGAGACCTACCGGTGGGCGTCCGAGCAGCTCGACATCCCCGTGATCGACCACTGGTGGCAGACCGAGACCGGCTGGCCGATCGTCGCCAACCCGGCCGGGATCGAGCTCCTGCCGATCAAGCCCGGTTCGCCGACGCGGCCGCTGCCGGGCTGGGACGTGCAGGTGCTCGACGGCGCGGGCAAGCCCGTCGAGGCGGGCACCGACGGGGCGATCGTCGTCAAGCTGCCGATGCCCCCCGGCTCGTTGCCGACGCTGTGGAACGACGACGAGCGGTTCGTCGCGTCCTACATGTCCGCGTACGACGGCTACTACCTCACCGGCGACGGTGGGCACCTCGATGAGGACGGCTACGTCTACGTCATGGGCCGCACCGACGACGTCATCAACGTGGCCGGGCACCGCCTGTCCACCGGCGGCATGGAGGAGGTGCTCGCGTCGCACCCCGACGTCGCGGAGTGCGCGGTGATCGGCGTGGCCGACGCGATGAAGGGCCAGGTACCCCGCGGCCTCGTGGTGCTCAAGGCGGGTGTCGAGCGCGACGAGGACGAGTTGCGCGGCGAGCTGGTGCAGCTGGTGCGCGACCAGATCGGCGCCGTGGCGAGCCTCAAGGACGTGGCCGTGGTGGCCGCGCTGCCCAAGACCCGCTCGGGGAAGATCCTCCGCAAGACCATGCGGGGCATCGCCGACGGCGTCGACGAGCCGGTGCCGTCCACGATCGACGACGCCACGGTGCTGGACGCGCTGCGGCCGGTGCTGCGGCGGGGGTGAGCCCACCGTTGCGGGCCTACCGGGAGCCCTGCCGCGCCTCGTGGCGCTCGTGCTTGCGCACGGCGAAGTCGTGGGCCTGCTCGAGCAGCCCGGGCAGTGCGGCGTCCGTCGCAGGCCCGGGGTTGATCACGCAGACCCAGTGCTGCCCGGCGTGGACCGGATGCGGCATGACGACGTCGGTGGAGTCATCGACGGTCGGCGGCTCGGGGCGACCGGCCCCCGGGCCGAGCAGCGCGGCGTAGCCGGCCTTCGGCAGGCCGATGTTGACCGGAACGTCTCCTCGTCGCGGTCGAGGCGGGAGACGGTGTCGTAGCGGTCGCCCGTGACGAGCGTGGCGAAGGGCATCTTCCGGTTGTCCGGGAGGTCTCCCGCCGGGTCGTAGATGAAGAAGGTGTCCCCGGCGGCCTGCATCACAAACACCCGTCGAACGTTTCCGTGATGAGCCGTGCGATCGATCCGAGATCCATGCCTTGACGAATACCGTTGAATTTGCCACTTGATGGTTTGGTCGGGTCCTCCATGCTGTTCTCCCACTGAACCCTCAAGTCCGGGGATCGAGATGTGTCCGACGGGCGGTGGCGGCTGGTCGAGCTGGCCCGGCTCGGCGGGGTCTCCCCGCAGCAGGTGCGCAACTACCTCGACATGGGCGTCCTGCCGCCTGCCGGGCGCAGCGCCAACGGCTACCGCACCTTCCCCGACCGCCACGCCGACGCGTTGCTCGCGACGCGCGCGCGAAGCCTTGGGCGCCATCCATCGCGGTGACGTCGGGGCGGCGCTCGCGGCGATCGACGCCGGTCACGCCGAGCTCGCCGCCGAGCGCGCCCACGTCGCGCGCGTCAACGCGGCGTTCGCCACCGCGGCCACCGACCCGGCGCCGGTCGGCACGGCCGTCGTCGACACGTTGCGCAGGACGGGCGATCCGGCGCGGGCCCAGGCCGAACTGGCCCGGCGCGACGAGGCGTTGCAGCGCCAGAGCCTGAGCCTGAGCCGGTTGGAGGGTCTGCTGTCAACGGCCAAGTTGTGGTCCCCGCTGGTGGCCAAGTTAATGTCTCCACCCCTCGGGGTTGATCAGG
>NZ_JBHSIR010000079.1:0-46975 GCF_042653605.1 Pseudonocardia sp. GCM10023141 | reverse complement strand
GGCGCGCCGAGGCATCTGCCCAGGTCAGAGGCACAATCGGTAGCTACTTCTTCAGGTCGAAGTAGCTAGAGCCGGGATGCGGCCAGCACGAGGCCTGCGACGGCCGCGGAGCGGCTCTGCGGTGGCCACGCGATCACCGTGGTGACCGTCGGCGCGTCCAGCACGGGTACGACGGCGACGTCGTCGCGTAGCTGGCCGCGGCACGCGTCCGGCAGCAACGCTGCAGCGCGGCCGAGTGCGATCAGCTGCAACAGCTGCGTATGGTCTCGAACCTGCGGACCGGGGCCGTCGGGGTACGTGCCGTCGCGGTCGGGCCAGCGCGGCAACGGCAGGCCGGACAGCTCGATGATCTCGGCCATCCGGACATGGGGCCGGCGGCTGAGGGGATGCCCGGCCGGCAGGACCAGCACCTGTCCCTCCGTGCAGAGGTCCTCGGTGTCGAACCCGGCCGTCGCGTCGAACGGCCGATGCAGCAGGGCCACATCGGCCCGGCCATCGCGCAGCAGCCGTTCCTGCTCGCCGATCCCGCACAGGAGCACGTCGACGGTGCCAGCACCGGGTTCGGCGGCGTAGGCGTCGAGCAGCTTCGCCAGCAGCTCGATGGACGCCCCCGCCTTCGTGGCGAGCACCACCGCGGCGTCGCCCGTACCAGCGAGCGCGGCGCGCCGGGTACGACGCTCGGCCGCCTCCACGGCTGCCAGCGCCGCCCGGCTCTCCCGCAGTAGCACCGCGCCGGCCTCGGTCAGGGTGACGGCGCGGCTGGTGCGTTGCAGCAGGACCACCCCGAGGCGCCGTTCGAGCTGGCTGATCGCCCGCGACAGCGGGGGCTGTGCCATCCCGAGCCGTTGCGCGGCCCTTCCGAAGTGCAACTCCTCGGCAACGGCGAACAGAGGATCGCGCTGGTGACCGGCGCCAACAAGGGAATCGGGTACGAGGTCGCGGCCGGCCTGGGCAGCCTCGGCTGGCGGGTCGGTGTCGGCGCCCGGGACGAGCAGCGTCGCGAGGAAGCCGTGGCGAAGCTACGTGCCGCCGGCGGTGATGCGTTCGGCGTGCCGCTCGACGTGACCGACGACGCGAGCGTCGCGGCGGCGGCCGGGCTGATCGAGGAGCGCGCCGGCGGCCTCGACGTGCTCGTCAACAACGCCGCGATCACCGGTGGCGCGCCGCAGACACCGATCACGGTCGAACCCGCGACGGTGCGCGCCGCCGTGGAGACCAACGTGATCGGCGTCATCCGCACAACCAACGCGATGCTGCCGCTGCTGCGCCGCTCGGCGACGCCGCGGATCGTGAACATGTCCAGCAGCGTCGGCTCGCTCACCATGCAGACCACTCCCGGCGCCGAGACGGGACCGCTGTCGGCTGCCTACGCGACGTCGAAGACGTTCCTCAACGCCGTCACCGTCCAGTACGCCAAGGAACTGCACGACACGATCATCCTGATCAACGCGGCCTGCCCCGGCTTCACCGCGACCGATCTCAACGGCTTCCGGGGTGTCCGCACCCCAGAACAAGGTGCGGCGATCGCGATCCGGCTCGCGACCCTCCCCGCCGACGGCTCGACTGGCGGGTTCTTCGACGACGCCGGAATCGTGGCCTGGTGACCTGAGCGCGCTGGTGGTGACGCCGGGTCTAGTTCTGCCGCACGTCCACCGGGAAGGTGGCCAGCAGCGCCAGTGGCACACCCTGGCGGCGCAGCACGTGCCCCCACAGCCCCGTGTCGCGCTGGGTGAGCACGTCGTCGGGGAGTGCCGGCACGACGATCCAGTCGCCGCGCTCGATCTCCCCGACGAGCTGACCCTCGTCCCAGCCGGAGTAGCCCGCGAAGACCCGAAGGCCCCGCAGCCGGTCGGTGAGCGCCACCGGATCAGTGTCGAGGTCGACGAGCGCGACCGGGCCGCGGACGGGGACGAGGCCGGCAACCCTGGCGGGGTCCTGCCCGGTGCGCACGGCCGCGAGGCACAGTGCCGTCTCGCCCTCCACCGGGCCGCCGACGAACACGGCGTTCGGGTCACTGGCCAGCGCCGCCCACGCCGGCAGGACGTCGCGCACCGCGACCTCGCTCGGCCGGTTCAACACGACGCCGAGGCTGCCGCGTTCCCGGTGTTCGACGATGTAGACGACGGTGCGCTTGAAGTTGGGATCGAGAAGGCCCGGCGCGGCCACGAGCAAGCTCCCGGGCCCCACCGCGGAACCATCGCCGGATGCAGCACCGGAGCGGGCGTCCACCACGGCACCATCGTTGCATCCGCCGGCACGCGTAGCCTTCGCCCGTGCCGTTTTCGCGACCGGCGATCCCGGCCGACACCCCGACTCCCGACGACGATGATCGGGCCGCACCCGTGACCCCTTCCAGCGACTCGACGCCCGAGTCCACACCGGACCCGACCGACGAGGGGAAACACCCCGAACGGCTCGGACTCGCCCGGTTGTTGCGCACCCGCGGCTACCGCCGGCTGCTCGCCGTGCGCTTCGCCACACAGTGGAGCGACGGCATGTTCCAGGCCGCGCTCGGCGGTGCCGTGCTGTTCAACCCGGAGCGCCAGGCCGACCCGCTGGCCGTCGCGGTCGGGCTGGCGGTGCTGCTGCTGCCGTACTCGTTGATCGGACCGTTCGCGGGAGCGCTGCTGGACCGGTGGGACCGGCGGCGGGTCCTGCTGCTCGCGAACCTCGTGCGCGCCGCCCTGATCGTGGTCGTCGCGCTCGTCGTGTTCTTCGGCGTCGCCGGGCCACCGCTCTACATCGGCGCGCTCGCGGTGGCGGGGGTCAGCCGGTTCGTGCTGGCCGGGCTCTCGGCGTCGCTGCCGCACGTCGTCCCGCGGCGCAACATCGTCGAGGCCAACACGCTCGCGGTCACCGCGGGATCGGCCACCACGGCGATCGGCGCGGCCACGACGATCGGGTTGCGGCTGCTGTTCGGCAGCGGCGACGCCGGGTCGGCACTGACCACGCTCGTCGCGATCGTCGGATCGTTGCTGGCAGCGGGCCTCGCGTCCGGCTTCCGGCGCAAGCAGCTCGGCCCGGACCGTACCGACGAGGACCCGCGCGCGTTCATCGCCGTCGCCCGCGGTTTCGCCGACGGGGCCCGGGCCACGATCCGCACGCCGTCGGTGGCCGCGTCGTTCTTCGCGCTCGGTGCCCACCGACTCGTCTTCGGCATCTCGACGCTGCTGACGCTGCTGCTCTACCGGTACGCGTTCACCGATTCCGGGTTCATGAAGGCCGGGCTGGCCGGCATCGGCGAGGCCGTGGTCGTGGCCGCTGCCGGGTTGGGCTGCGCGGCGCTGCTCACCCCGTGGCTCGTGCGGCTGTGGGGCCGACCACGCACGGTGCGGGTGGCGCTCGCGGTCGCCGCCGTCACCCAGGTCGTGCTCGCCGTGCTGCTGAGCATGCCCGCGGTGCTGGTGTCGGCGTTCGTCATCGGACTCGCCGGCCAGGTGATCAAGCTCTGCACCGATGCCGCCGTGCAGAGCGAGGTGGGCGACGAGGTGCTGGGGCGCGTCTTCGCGCTCTACGACGTCGTCTTCAACGCCGGTTACGTGCTGGCGGTCACCGCGGCGGCACTGCTGAGCCCGCTCGACGGGATGGCGCCGTGGCTGTTCGGCGCCGCCGCGATCGTCTACGTCGCCGGCTTCCTCGCCCACGACCAGCAGCTGCGGCGCACCGCCCGCGCCTGAACCGCGGGTGACGCACCTCACCTCTTGACGGGGTCGAGGCCGCGCTCTAGCGTTCCCGCCAATTGTTAGTCAGTCTTCCTAACTATTGGAGGCGCGGCGATGGCCGGCTCGTCCAGCCTGCTCCGAGCGATCAACGTGCGGGCCGCGCTCGCACACCTGCTCGAACGCGGCCGGCTCACCCGAGGTGAGTTGCGCGACCTCACCGGGCTGTCGAAGCCGACGGCGTCGGAGGTGATCCGGCAGCTGCAGGACGCCGGCCTCGCGATCGTCGCCGGGCACACCAGCGGCGGCCCCGGGCCCAACGCCGAGATCTACGCCCCCGAGCCGAACGCCTCGTTCCACGCCGCCTTCTCCGTGCGCGACGTCGGCGGCCGCGACGAGCCCAACCTGCTGGCCGCGATCGCCGACCTGACCGGAACGGTGCGCGCGCGGCTGGCCACCAGCATCGACTTCCGCACCACCACCGCCGTCGAGGCCCTGTCCACCACGCTCGCCACGCTCATCGCCGACGCCGGGGTCCCCGCCGACCGCCTCGACCACGTCCAGCTCGGCGTTCCCGGTTCCTACGATCCGCTCACCGACGTCATCCGCTACGTCGACGTCCCCGGATGGTCGGCGCCGGGGCTGATCACCCGGATCCGGACCGAGCTGGATGTGCCCGTCGACGTCGAGAACGACGTGAACCTCGCGGCCATCGCCGAGCGGGCCCACGGGATCGCCGCCGACACCAGCGCGTTCGCGCTGCTCTGGTTGGGCAGCGAGGGCCTGGGCCTGGCCACCGACCTCGACGGGACGCTGCTGCGCGGCGCGCGTGGGGGAGCGGGCGAGATCGGGTACATGCCGGTCGGGCTGCCGGATCCCGCCAGCACCGGCAGGCGGCGGGACTTCACCGATCTCGTCGGCGGTGACGCCGTGCTGCGGCTCGCCGCCGACCACGGGCTCGTCGCCGCCAGCTCGCCCGCCGCGATGCGCATCGCCGCCGACGGTGGCCACGAACCGTTCCTCGACGAGCTCGCCGAGCGGATCGCGTTCGGGCTCGCCGCCGTCGTCGCCGTGCTCGACCCGCCGCTGCTGGTGCTGGCGGGCGAGGTCGGACAGGCCGGCGGGGAAGCGCTCAGCACCGCCGTCGCCCGCGCCGCGAGCACGGCCAGCCCGCTGCACTGCGAGATCGCACCCAGCGGCGTCTCCGACGACGCCGTGCTGCTCGGGGCCCTGCGTTCGGGGCTCACCACCACCCGCGAGCGGCTGCTCGACACCGCGAGCGGGGCGACCGGCCCGATGCACGACCCGACGCAGGCGGCCCGCCTGCTCCGATCCACGTGAGGAGCCCTGTATGAACCGACGCGCTCGTCTCGTCACCACCGCCATCGCGGCCGTCGCCGCCGTGGCGCTGGCAGGCTGCACCGCCACCGGTGCCACCTCGACAGCGCCCGCCGCGCCCGGTGCCAAGGCCTCCGGCGCGGTGGAGCTCTGGAACTTCTACACCGACCGGGAGGCACAGGTCTTCGAATCCGTCGTCAAGGACTTCCAGGCCAGCCACCCCGACATCCAGGTGACGGTCAAGGGCGGGCAGGACGACGAGCAGATGGGCCGGGCCGTCTCCGCGGGTGAGGGGCCCGACATCGGGCTGTCCTACGACACGCTGGTGGTGGGCAACTCCTGCCGCACCGGCGCGTTCCGCGACCTCACGCCCTACATCCAGCGCGACAACATCGACCTCAACAAGATCCCGGCCACCGTGCGCGCCTACACGGAGTACGACGGCAAGCGCTGCACGATGCCGGCTCTGACCGACACCTACGGCCTCTACTACAACAAGGCGATGCTCGGCTCCCGCACACCGCCCAAGACGTGGAGTGAGCTCACCCAGCTGGCCAAGGACCTCACGAAGCGCTCGCCGAGCGGCGAGATCGAGGTGGCCGGTTTCGTCCCGCTGATGGGCTTCTACGAGAACCAGCCGTCGCGGTTCGGCCCCGGCGTCGAGGCGAAGTGGCTCAACCCCGACGGCACCTCGGCGATCGGCTCCGACCCGGGCTGGAAGCAGTTCCTGACCTGGCAGAAGGAGTTCGTCGACTGGTACGGCTACGACAACCTGCAGAAGTTCGTGGCCGGACTCGGCCAGGAGTTCAGCGCCGACAACGCCTTCCAGACCGGCAAGGTCGCGATGAACATCGACGGGGAGTTCCGCGTCGCGTTCCTCAAGGACCAGGCACCGAACCTGCAGTTCGGCACCGCACCGCTGCCGACGCCCGACGACAAGGCCGCGAACTACGGCGCGGGCTTCATCACCGGCAACATCATCGGTATCACGCGCAGCTCCAAGAACCCCGAGGCGGCGTGGGAGCTGGTGAAGTACCTGACCACCGACACCGGCGCGCTGGTCAAGCTGTCCAACGGACTGCGCAACGTGCCCACCACCACCGACGCGCTGTCCTCGCCGCAGCTGCAGATCGACCCGGCGTTCCAGACGTTCATCGACATCCTCAAGAACCCGAAGAGCAGCTCGACCCCGCCCACGGGCAACGGCAACGCCTACATCCAGTCCTTCACCGACTGGGCGCAGGAGTGGCAGAGCGGCAAGGTCACCGACCTCGGCGCGAGCCTCAAGCAGCTCGACACGCAGATCGACGCGGCGCAGAAGGTCACCGGCTGATGCTGAAGCAGGTCGCGGCGACGCGGCACCTGCCCCGGCTGCGCCGCTTCGGGGTGCTCGCGAGCTTCATGACGCCGGCGTGGCTGGGGCTGCTGATCTTCTTCGTCTACCCGCTGGTGGCAACGCTGTACTTCGCGTTCAACCAGTTCGACATGTTCACCGCGCCGAGGTGGTTCGGGCTGGGCAACTTCGCCTACATGCTCGTGGACGCCAACGTCCAGAAGGCCGCGGTCAACACCCTGTGGCTGGTGGTCGTCATGGTGCCGGTGAAGATCCTCGCGGCGCTGGCCGTGGCGCTGCTGCTGGCACGGCTGCGGCGCTCGGCGTCGATCTGGCGGACGGTGTTCTACCTGCCGGCGCTCGTGCCGCCGGTGGCCGCCACCGTCGCGTTCGTCTTCCTGTTCAACCCGGGCACCGGTGCCGTCAACACGGCGCTGGGCTGGATCGGGATCCAGGGTCCGCTCTGGTTCAACGACCCGAACCTCGCCAAGCCCTCGCTCGTGCTGCTCGCGGTGTGGGGGCTCGGCGACTGGATGATCATCCTGCTCGCCGCCGTCCTCGACGTCCCGCAGGAGCGCTACGAGGCCGCCGAGCTCGACGGCGCAGGCGCCTGGGCGCGGCTGCGGCACGTGACGCTGCCCGGGATCTCACCGGTGCTGCTGTTCTCGGCGCTGGTCGGGGTCATCCAGACGTTGCAGTTCTTCACCCAGGCCGCGGTGGCGGGCGCCGTCGCGTCGGGGAGGGCGACGGTCGGGCAGGGCCGCGGCGCCGAGTTCGGCTACCCGGACCACTCGACGCTGACGTTCCCGATGTGGCTCTACGAGACCGGGTTCGGCCAGTACGCGCTGGGCTACGCGAGCGCGCTCGCGCTGGTGCTGTTCCTGTTCTCGCTGCTGTTCACGGTGCTGCTGCTGCGCCGCTTCAAGAGCTATGTCGCCGACGGGAGCGTGCAGTGACCACCAGCGCAACGACCACCACGGCGCCACCGGTGGCGCCGGTGCGCACCAAGGCGGTCGCACCGGGCGGGACGCATCGCAAGGACCGCGTGCTCGTCGCGATCGGGCGGCACTCGCTGCTGATCGCACTCGGGATCATGGTGCTGGCCCCGCTCGTGTTCGTCGGGCTGACGGCGTTCATGACCAACGAGCAGGCGCTCACCAGCAACCTGTGGCCCACGTCGTGGCACCCGGAGAACTTCGTGGAGGTGTTCCGGAAGGCGCCGCTGCTGCGCTACATCGGCAACACGGTGCTCTACGCGGGCCTCGGGACGCTGTTCATGCTGCTGTCGAGCGTGCCGGCGGCCTACGCGCTGGCCCGCATGAGGTGGAAGGGCCGCAACACCACGTTCCTGATGGTGCTGTGCGTGATGATGCTGCCCCCGCAGGTCACGATCGTGCCGATCTACCTGCTCTGGTCCAACGTGGGTCTCACCGGCACCCTGTGGCCGCTGGTGCTGCCGATGCTGTTCGGCGACGCGTTCTCGATCTTCCTGTTGCGCCAGTTCCTCGTGACGATCCCGGTGGAGTACACCGACGCGGCGCGCGTCGACGGGTGCAGCGAGTGGCAGGTGCTGCGGCGGGTGATCCTGCCGATGGCGCGACCCGCGGTGGCCGCGGCGGCGATGTTCCAGTTCTTCTACTGCTGGAACGACTACTACGGCCCGCTGATCTACACCAACCACATCCAGGGGAACTGGACGCTGTCGCTGGGTCTCGCGACGTTCCGCAACCTCTACCAGGTGCAGTGGAACCTCGTGATGGCCGCGACGTTGGTGGTTCTGGTGCCGGTGCTGGTCGTGTTCTTCCTGGCCCAGAAGGCCTTCGTACAGGGCGTCACGATGACAGGGGTGAAGGGTTGAAGATCGCGGTCGTCGGCGGCGGTTCGACGTACACGCCGGAGCTCGTGGACGGGTTCGCCCGGCTCGCGACGCAGCTGGGGGTCGACGAGCTGGCGCTGGTGGACCCCGACGCCGGGCGGCTGGGCCTGATCGGCCCGCTCGCGGAGCGGATCTTCGCGCGGCACGGCAGCCCGGTGAAGGTGAGCTGGACCGCCGAGCTCGACGAGGGCGCCGCCGACGCGTCGATGGTGCTGATCCAGCTGCGCGTCGGCGGGCAGGCCGCCCGGATCTCCGACGAGACGATCCCGCTGGCCTGCGGCTGCATCGGCCAGGAGACGACCGGGGCAGGCGGGCTCGCGAAGGCGCTGCGCACCGTCTCGGTGGTGCGGGCGATCGCGCGACGGGCCGCGGCCGTCGCCGCGCCGGGAGCGTGGATCGTCGACTTCACCAACCCGGTCGGCATCGTCACCAGGGCACTGCTCGATGACGGCCACCGCGCCGTCGGGCTGTGCAACGTGGCGATCCACCTGGCGCGCCGGTTCGCCGCGATGCTCGATGTCGCACCGGACCGGGTCGTGCTCGACCACGTCGGGCTCAACCACCTGACCTGGGAGCGGGCGGTGCTGGTCGACGGCGTCGACCGGCTGCCCGAGCTGCTGGCCGGCAGGCTCGCCGAGATCGCGGCCGAGGTGGAGCTGCCGCCAGCCGTGCTCGCGCTCACCGGCACCGTGCCGTCGTACTACCTGCGCTACTTCTACGCCCACGACGAGGTGCTCGCCGAGCAGCGGGCCGGTGACATCCGGGGCCGCACGGTCGCCGGGATCGAGGCGGAGCTGCTGCGGCTCTACGCCGACCCGGCGCTGGACACCAAGCCGGACCTGCTGACCCAGCGCGGCGGGGCCTTCTACGCCGAAGCCGCGGTGGGGCTGATCGCCTCGCTGCGCGGCGCGACCGGGCCGCACTCCGCCAACGTCCGCAACGGCACCACGCTGCTCTTCCTGCCACCGGAGGCGGTCATCGAGACCACCTGCACGGTCGGCGTCGACGGGGCCGTCCCGCTGCTCTCGGCGCCGCTCGCGCCCGAGCAGCGCGGGCTCGTCGCACACGTCGCCGCCTACGAGGAGCTCGCACTCGAGGCCGCGATCCACGGCGGGCGCGACCGCGTGGAGCGGGCGCTGCTGGCCCATCCCCTCATCGGCCAGTACGACCGGGCGCAGCGGCTGGCCGACGAGCTGCTGGCCGCCAACGCCGAGCACCTGCCGTGGGCCCGATGACGCAGCAGTTCCTCGCCGTCGACGGGGGCAACTCCAAGACCGACGTGGTGCTCGCCGACACCGCGGGCACCGTGCTGGGCTACGCGCGCGGTCCCGGCAGCTCCCCCCACGTACTCGGGCTGGCGGGCTCCATCGAGCTGCTCGACGACCTGGTCGCCAAGGCGCTCGGCGGCACGCGAGCGCCCGTGGACCGGGTCGAGGTCTACCTCGCGGGCGCCGATCTGGCCGTCGAGGTGGCGGCGCTGACCACCGCCGTCGGGGCCCGTGGCTGGGCCCGGGAGCACCGGGTCGACAACGACACCTTCGCGCTGCTGCGGGCCGGGGTGGACGCGGCGGACGCGGCCGTCGGCGCCGTGGCGGTGGTGTGCGGCGCCGGGATCAACGGGGTCGGCCGCACCGGTGACGGCCGCACCGCCCGGTTCCCGGCGCTCGGAGAGATCTCCGGTGACTGGGGCGGCGGCGAGCACATCGCCGAGCTCGCCCTCTGGCACGCCGCCCGCGGCGAGGACGGGCGCGGCGACCCCACGGCGCTGCAGCCGGCCGTCGCGGAGCACTTCGGTCGCGAAACGGTGGCGGCGGTGAGCATCGGGCTGCACCTCGGTGAGATCCCGCGCGACCGCGTCGACGAGCTGTGTCCGCTGCTGCTCGACGTCGCCGCGACCGGTGATCCGGTGGCCACCGCGGTGGTCGACCGCCTCGCCGACGAGATCGTCGCGTTCGCGCGCGTCGCGATCACCCGGCTCGACCTGGCCGGCACGGCCGTGCCGGTGGTGCTGGGCGGGGGAGTGCTGCGCGCGGGCTGGACGCTGCTGGCCCCGCGCGTCGAGGCGGGGATCCGGGCGGTGGCGCCGCGGGCACGGCCCCGGCTCGTCGAGGACGCGCCGGTGGTGGGGGCGGCGCTGGCGGTGCTGGACTCGCTGGGGGCACCGGAGGCGGCGCACCTGGCCCTGCGAGCGGCGGTGCGGGAGGTGGTGGGGGGCTGACGCCGGCTCGCTCGCCACCGCGCCAACCCCGTGGCCACCGCGCCAACGTCTCGACATCGGCGCCGAGGCCAACTGGTCGGCGCCGTCCGCTGCCGCGCGGCGATGCGGGTCAGCCGACCCCGTTGGCCCCGGCCCAGGCGCGCAGCTCCGCCTCCGCCTCCGCCGCCGTGAGCGGGCCCTTCTCCATCCGCACCGCCAGCAGGTGCTTGTACGCCTTGCCCACCAGCGGCCCGGGCGGGATGTCGAGCATCTTCATGATCGCGTTGCCGTCGAGGTCGGGCCGGATGGAGTCCAGCTCCTCCTGCTCGCGCAGCTTCACGATGCGGTCCTCGAGCCCGTCGTAGGTGCGCTGCAGCGCGGTGGCACGACGCCGGTTGCGCGTGGTGCAGTCCGACCGGACGAGCTTGTGCAGGCGCTCCAGCAGCGGGCCGGCGTCGGTGACGTAGCGGCGCACGGCCGAGTCCGTCCACTCGCCGTTGCCGTAGCCGTGGAAGCGCAGGTGCAGGAAGACCAGCTGTGCGATCTCGTCGACGACGGCCTTCGGGTAGCGCAGCTCGCGCAGCCGCCTGCGCACCATCTTGGCGCCGACGACCTCGTGGTGGTGGAAGCTCACGCGGCCGTCGGGCTCCTTGCGCCGGGTGTCGGGCTTGCCGATGTCGTGCAGCAGCGCGGAGAGGCGCAGCACCAGGTCGGGGCCGTCGGTCTCGCGCGCGATCGCCTGCTCCATCACGACCAGCGAGTGCTCGTAGACGTCCTTGTGCTGCATGTGCTCATCGATGGCCAGCCGCATGGCAGGCACCTCGGGCAGCACGTACTCGGCCAGCCCGGTGTCCACCAGCAGCTCGATGCCGCGGCGCGGGAAGCCCCCGAGCATCAGCTTGGACAGCTCCACCTGCACCCGCTCGCGCGTGATGCGCTCCAGCTGGCCCGCCATCGCGGTCATCGCCTCGACGACGCGCGGTGCCGGGGTGAACCCGAGCTGCGCGACGAACCGGGCCGCCCGCAACATCCGCAGCGGGTCGTCGGAGAAGGACACCTGCGGCGTGCCCGGGGTGTCGAGCGTGCCGGTGGCCAGCGCGGCGAGCCCGCCGTGCGGATCGACGAAGCGGTGCTCGGGTGTGGTCAGCTCCACGGCCATCGCGTTGACGGTGAAGTCGCGGCGCACCAGGTCGGCCTCGATGGTGTCGCCGAACGCGACGACGGGGTTGCGGGTGACCCCGTCGTAGGCGTCGGCGCGGAACGTGGTGACCTCGACGGTCTCCCCACGGCGGCGCGCACCGACGGTGCCGAACGCCATCCCGGTGCCCCACACCGTGTCCGCCCAGCCCTCCAGCAGCGCCAGCACGGCGTCGGGACGGGCGTCGGTGGTGAAGTCGAGGTCGCTGATCCCGCGGCCCAGCAATGCGTCGCGGACGCTGCCGCCCACGAGGAAGAGCCGGTGGCCCGCCGCAGCGAACCGGGCGGCCAGGTCGAGCGCGACCGCCGGGACCTTCACCATCTCCACCACCGCAATCTCCTGAGCGCGGACGAGGTCGGCCGGGATGGCCCCGGAACGGCCGGTGGAGCCTGACGCCAATGCTGTAACGGACACGACGGGCCAGTCTAGGGCGTGCCTGCGCGATCGTCTGAAGGGGTTTGCGTGAGTGCCGTGCGCGCCCTCCCCACGCCGAGCGCGGTGCGGTCCCGGCGGTACACCCGCCGTCCTCGTTACCATCGCCACATGTCCACCTCCCGCGGCCGCTCGGGCGGGCGCCGCGCGGGGCGTCCGTCAGACCGCCGGCGCCGGCTGCGAACCGTCGACGAGACGTCAGCGGGCGGGCTCGTCGTCGACCACGCATCCGGCACCGCCGCCGTGATCGGGCGGCTCGACCGGCGCGGACGGTTGCTGTGGTCGCTGCCCAAGGGCCACATCGAGGCCGGTGAGACCGCGGAACAGGCGGCGGTGCGCGAGGTCGAGGAAGAGACGGGCATCATCGGCCGCGTGGTCGCACCACTGGGCACCATCGACTTCTGGTTCGTCGCCGAGGACCGGCGCGTGCACAAGACCGTGCACCACTTCCTGCTGCAGGCGCTCGGCGGCGAGCTGTCCGATTCCGACGTCGAGGTCTCCGAGGTGGCATGGGTGCCGCTCGGCGAGCTCGAGTCGCGCCTCGCCTACGCCGACGAACGCCGGCTGATCAGGCGGGCCACGGAGCTACTGGAGGAAACGGCGTGAAGCCGGTCGCGGCCGTGGTCGCGATTCTGGTGCTCCTGCTGGCGAGCCTGCTGGCCGGCCCGTTCGTCGCCACCGCGGCAGCAGCACCGGCGCCCGTCGACGACCGCGGGCCGCTGCGACTCGACCTCACCGACATGTCGCCGCGCGTCGTCACCGCCGACGGGCCCGATCACCTCACCGTCACGGGCACGCTCAAGAACACCGGCACCATCCCGTTCGACGACCTCGTGGTGCGCGTGCAACGCGGTGATCCGCTGCAGACCGAGGGCGAGCTGCGCGACGCACTCGACGGCAACAGCCCCACCGATGCGGTCGCGCCCAACTTCGTGCCGCTGACCGACGAGCTCGCACCGGGCGCGAGCATCCCCGTGAGCCTCACCGTGCCACTGCGCGGGGATCGCAAGCTCGGCCTCGCGCTCACCGACGTCGGGGTCCACGAGATCCTCGTCAACATCAACGGGACCCCGCGAGACGGCGCCGAGGCGCGGCTGGCGGCGATCCGGCTGCTCCTGCCGGTCCTGTCCCTGCCGCCGGACCCGTCGTCGGACCGGCCGGACACCCCCGCGTCCACGCCTGCGGTGCCGTTCTCGATGCTCTATCCGATCGCCGACGTCCCCAAGCGGCTGCCGACGCTGCCCGGCGAGCCCGTCCTGCTCGCCGACGACACCCTCGCCGCCTCCTTCGCGCCCGCAGGACGGCTGGGCGGCCTGGTCACCGCTCTGGCCGAGCAGGCCGCTCCCGGGTCCCGGGTGCGGGCCGCCACCTGCGTCGCCGTCGATCCGGACCTGGTCGAGACGGCGTTGGCGATGAAGGGCACCCCGACCGCGCCCGGCTACCAGTTCCTGGGCCCGGACGGGGTGGCCGTGCCCGGTACGGGTGCCGCGGCGGCGAGCGCGTGGCTCGACCGGCTCGGTGCCGTCGCCCGCGGCGGGTGCCTGCTCGCGCTGCCCTACGCCGACGCCGACCTCGTGGCCCTGACCAGGGGCGGTCTCGGCACCACGGCAGCGGCCGCCATCGACGACGGCCGGAAGGTGCTGGCCTCGGCCCTCGGTGCGGCGGTGCTGCCGACCACCACCTGGCCCGTGGACGGCGTCGCCGACGAGCCGACGCTCGACATGATCGCCGGAGCCGGTAGCTCCGCGGTGGTCCTGTCGGCCGACGGCCTCGAGCAGAACCGCACGCGGCGCAGCAGCGGGGTCGTGCCGATCGCCGGCACCACATCCCCCCTGACGGCGGTGCTGACCGATCCCTTGCTCACGCTCGCGGCCGCGGGCCCCGATCCGACCGTGCCGGTCCGCAGCGCCGGGGTGGGGGCGGCAGCGCTGCCGAGCACGCCCGCGGGCTCGGGCACCCCGCTGGCCACGCAGGACACCATCGGCGCGCTGACCTTCCGCGCGCAGGACGCTGCGCCGGAGTCGGGCGCCGTCGTGCTGGCCCCGCCCCATGACTGGGCCGCCGAGGGCACCGGCGCCGCCGCGATGCTGAAGGCCGTCGGCCAGCTGATCGACGCCGGCAGGCTCGCGCCGCGATCGCTCGGAGATGCGGTGGCCCAGGGCGCGCCGAGCGGCACCGCTGCCCGCCCGCCCGTCTACCCGACGAGCTCCGGTGGCCAGGAGATCCGGCAGCCGGTGATCGCGTCGATCCGCACCGGCGGCGAGGACCTCACCGATCTGCGGTCCGCGGTCGTGGACGGATCCGGCGTCGGCATCCCCGTCGACGACGTCTTCGTCCCGCTGCGCCGCGGCCTCGTGCGCCCGGCCTCCGCCGCGCTGCGCGGGCTCCCGGAAGCCGCCCAGGCCGCGGCCGACCGGGCGGCCAACCGGATCCGTGACATCCGCGGCACCGTCCGGGTGCTCGAACCCCCCACCCCGTACTCACTCGGCACCTCCGACGCTCCACTGCCGCTGACCATCGTCAACGGGCTACCGGTCACGGTCCGGGTGATCATCGAACTGTCCAGCACCTCGGGCCTGAAGATGGCCGCCGTACCGGTCGTGGAGGTGCCCCCGGCCGGTCGCCGCCAGGTCTCGGCCAACGCTCAGGTCACCCGTTCGGGGCAGTTCACGGTCTACGCGTCCGTGCGCTCACCGAACGGTGGGCTGCTCGGTCCGTCGAGCCAGTTGTCGGTGCGCTCCACCGCCTACGGCACCATCACGGTATGGCTGACAGCGAGCGCGGGCGTTCTCCTCGTCCTGCTCGCGGGCCGGCGGGTGCTGCGCCGGATCCGTGGGGAACCGGGCCGGCACTCGGGAACGAGCCGGACGACATCGCCGAACCCGACGCCGATCGACCCCAACGCGCGGATCAACCCGGAACCGGCGGCAGGCCCGGCGGCCCCGGGCAGCCGCCCGCCCCAGCCCCCGGACAGCCCCGGCCACCGCACGGGCGACCCGTTCCCGCCCCCCACCCCGCAGCAGGGGCTCCCAACGCAGCAGGGCCCCGGCCCGCACCAGGGCCCACGTCAGGGCAGCGCCCGCCCTGGCCTGCGGCCACTGGCCACCGGCCCGACCAGCCCCGGTTCGGGCAACGGCCACCCGGCCCCGAACGGGGCGGTCCGCCACCGTGGTTCCGGGCTCCCGGCGGCCCCGCAGGTCCCCAGCAGGGGTGGCCCCATCCCGGCGGGCCCCCGCCCGGCGCGCGACCAGGCGGCCCCCCGCCCGCAGGTCCCCATCCTCCCGATCCCCGCCTCGCCGATCCCCGGTACGGCGCCGACCGCCGACCGCGTCCCAGCGGTGGAGGACCTGGCCGCGACCGACCGGTTCCCGGCCAAGCAACCGGGCGGTTCCCACCCGGAGCCGCCCCCGGTGGACCCCCGCACGCCCACGCACCCCTGAGGGAGCGGGTCGCACGCCCGGCATGGGACGCGCCCACCGAGCTCATCCCGATGATCCCGGCTGCCCCCGAGGGTCAGCCCTCGATGGTGTCGGAGCCGTCCATCGGCCGCACCAGCAGCCTGATGGCCGTGGCCAGCCTGGTCAGCCGGATCACGGGGTTCGTCCGATCGGTGCTGCTGTTCACGGTGCTGGGTGCGGGTGTCGTCAACGACTCCTACACCGTGTCCAACACGCTGCCGGTGATCGTCTACGAGCTGCTGCTCGGTGGCGTGCTGAGCAGCGTGATGGTGCCGCTGCTCGTGCGCGCCCAAGGTGAGGACGACGACGGCGGCGAGGCCTACACCCGTCGCCTGATGACGATCGGTGGCGTTTCACTGCTCGCCGCCACCGGTGTCGCGATCGTGGCTGCACCCCTGTTGACCAGGCTCTACCTGGGTGGCAGCACCATCGCCAACGCCGATCTGGCCACGGCGTTCGCCTACCTGCTGTTGCCGCAGATCTTCTTCTACGGCGTCGGCGCGCTGGTCGGTGCGGTGCTCAACAGCCGCAACGCCTTCGGCGCGTTCGCCTGGGCCCCGGTGGCGAACAACGTGGTCGTGCTGGCCGTGCTCGTCGTCTACTTCGCGATGCCGGGAGAGATCTCGCTCGATCCGGTGCGGATGGGTGACCCCAAGCTGCTCGTGCTGGGGCTGGGCACCACGCTGGGCATCATCGTGCAGGCGATCGTGCTGGTGCCGGCCATGCGGACGGTCGGATTCCGGTACCGCCCGCTGTGGGGCTGGGACCCGCGCCTGACGAAGGCGGGTGGTCTCGCGCTCTGGGCGCTGGCGTACGTGATCGTCGGCCTGCCCGGCTACATGATCACGACCCAGGTCGCGGCTGCCGCCACCAAGGGCTCGATCGCGATCTACAACGCCGCGTGGCTCGTGCTGCAGGTGCCCTACGGCGTGCTGGGCGTGTCGTTGCTGACGGCGCTGATGCCCCGGATGAGCCGGGCGGCGGCGGAGGGCCGGTTGGACGACGTCGTCTCCGACCTGTCGCTGGGCAGCAGGCTCTCGGCGATCTTCCTGGTGCCCATCTCGGTGCTGATCACGGTGTTCGGCACCGCCACCGGCATCGCACTGTTCGGGCTGCGCGGCTCGAACCTCGACAGCGCGGTGCTGCTCGGCGCCACCGTGGCGTTCTCGGCGTTCGGGTTGCTGCCCTACGCCATCACGCTGCTGCAGCTGCGCGTCTACTACGCCCTCACCGACAGCCGCACCCCGACGTGGATCCAGCTGTTCTCCCTGATCATCCGGATCCCGATGCTGCTGCTGTGCCCGGTTCTGCTGCGGCCGGAGGACGTCGTGCTCGGGCTCGCCGCCGCCAACGGGCTGTCGTTCATCGCGGGCGCGGCGCTCGGCCAGTTCCTGCTGCACCGCAGGCTCGGCCACGTCCGCACCGGCGAGGTCCTCTCCACGGTCGGCCGCACGCTGCTGGCGTCGCTCATCGGCATGTTCGTGGTGCGGGCGCTCGTCCAGCTGCTCAGCGGCCCGCTGGGGCAGCTCCCGCCGCTCGCGTCGGCCTGGATCCAGCTGATCGCCGCGGTCGTCATCGGCGGTCCGATCATCGTGGTGGTGATGCGACTGCTGCGCGTGCAGGAACTGACCCCCCTGATCGGGCGACTCGAACGACTCGTCGACCGTGGGAAAGCTCGGCGCGGGGGTCCTGGCTGACGTAGGCTCGCCTCCGGAGCGGGGGCCCGAGGTGGCGAGTGTTCGGGGGAGGTCGAGGCGGTGAGTGAGCTGGTGAGCCCACCGTCAGGTGCTGCGGCGCCCGACCATGCCGTCACCGATGATCCGGCAACCGATCACCCGGCACCCGGATCCACCGGGTCCGTCGTTCCCGAGCAGGTGCGCCCCGACGACGTCGCCACGGTCCGCGTGCCGCCCCCGGTCGGCACCCTGCTCGCCGGGCGCTACCAGCTGCGCACCAGGATCGGGTCCGACAGCGCCGCCGGTGCCGAGTTCTGGCGCGCGGAGGACACCGTCCTGCGTCGCGACGTCGCGATCACGGTGCTGCGCAGGCTCTCACCCGAGGACGGCGCGCTCGGCGGCGCCGAAGATCCCACCGGCGACGCGCGGGCGAGCGAGATGGTCGTGCGCGCACTGCGGTCCGGCAGCTTCGACCACGGCGGCTGCGCCCGCCTGCTCGACGTGCTGGGTGCCGGCGCACCCGGCATGCCCACCGGGGTGCTCGGGGCCGCCGTCACCGAATGGGTGCCCGGCCGCAGCCTCGCCGAGATCGTCGCCGAGGGGCTCCTCAAGCCGCTCGCGGTCGCCCGCGCGATCGCCCCGCTCGCGGCCGCGGCGGAGGAGGCCCACCGGCACGGCCTCGTGCTCGGCTGCGACCACCCGCATCGGGTCCGGATCACCTCCGAGGGCAGCGCACAGCTGTGCTTCGCGCTGCCGCGGCCCGACGTCACCCCCGCCGACGACGTGCGCGGGCTCGGCGCGGTCCTCTACACGATGCTCACGGCTCAGTGGCCGCTCTCGAGCGCCGATGCCGCCCGAGCAGGCCTCGCGGGCACCGACGGCGCGCTGCTGCCTCCCTCGGAGGTCCGGCCGGGAGTACCCGTCGAGCTCGACACGCTCGCCATGGGCGCGCTCGGCCCGCCCGAACAGGCCGGCCACGTCCACACGGCCGCCGCCGTGCACCGCCTGCTGTCCGAGGTCGTGACGCAGGGCGAGGAGGCCACGCTCTTCCCTCCTGTCCACGACGGCGTCCCGGCCGGGCCGGGTGACATCTGGCAGGAGCGCAAGCGTGGCCGGGCCGCGCCCGACAAGTTCCGCAGGCGCAAGCTGGTCACCGGCATCGCCGTGCTGTCCGTGCTGGTGCTGTTCGTGCTGGGGTTCATCGGTGTCCAGGTGGCGTCGCTGTTCTCCGACGGCGGCACCCCGGTCATCGTCGTGAGCAACCAGCCCGTCGGGCCTGCCGGTCAGGCGCCCGCGGACGGGCCGGGAGCCGCCGGTCGCGCCGCCACGGTCGCCACCGCCGAGGTGTACAACCCCACCGGTGACAGCGACAACCCGGGCCGCATCTCCCGTGTGATCGACGGCGACAACCGCACCAGCTGGCGTACGCAGGAGTACTGGCAGCAGTTCCCCGCGCTCAAGCCGGGCGTCGGCATCATGCTGTCGTTCGCGTCCGCGGTGCAGCTGTCCCAGCTCACCATCAACTCGCCCAGCGCGGGCTCCGTCATCGAGGTGCGGTCGGCCCCCACGGCCGACGCGGCGCTCACCGACACCCAGCCCATCACCACCACCACGCTGCAGAACGGCGTCACCACCGTCTCGCTGGCCGAGAGCCAGCCGGTGAGCCACGTGCTGCTGTGGATCACCAAGCTCGGCAGCAGCGACGGGAAGAACCTCACGGAGATCAACGAGGTGCGGTTCGAGCGCGCCGGCAGCTGACCGGCCCACACGAGTTCTCCCGAACGCCCACGGGCAGGCCCGCACCCGTCCTACCCTGGCCCCGTGCTCCCGGCGGCCCCCACCGACGAGGAGCTGCTGGCCGCCCATCGCGCGGGCGATCCGGAGGCGTTCGGCCTGATCGCCTGCCGCCACGCCGAGGGGATGTGGGGCGTGGCGGTGCGCACGCTGCACCACCACGAGGACGCCGCCGATGCCGTGCAGGAGGCGCTCATCTCGGCCATGCGCCGGGCGAGCACCTACCGGGGTGAGGCGCCCGTGCGCACCTGGCTGTACCGGATCGTGGTCAACGCGTGCATCGACCGGATCAGGGTCGAACGGCGCCGGCCCACCGTCCCGCTGTTCGACACGGACACCCCGGCGGGGCGCTCCGACCCCGCCACGGAGCTGGCCACCAGGATGGCCGTCGGTGACGCGCTCACCGCCCTCCCGGAGGAGCAGCGGATGGCGGTCGTGCTCGTCGACGTGCAAGGCTGGTCGGTCGCGGAGGCAGCCGAGATCATGGCCGTACCGATCGGCACCGTGAAGAGCCGCTGCGCACGGGGGCGGCTGCGGCTCGCGGCGCTGCTCGGACACCTGCGGGAGGAGCAGTGACACCGATGTCGTCCGACCCGCTGGACCTCGTCCGGCTCGCCGAGCTCGACGCCGGCCTGCCCGACGACAGCACCGCGGCCGAGCAGCACGCGGCGGCGATCGCCGATCCTCGTGCGGCCGCCGTCCTGGAAGCGCTGGCCGCCACCCGATCCGAGCTCGCCGCGCATGCCGCCGGACCGGTGCCGCCCGCGGTCGCGGCGCGATGGGCCGCCGCGGTGGCCGCAGAGCGCCCGAAGCCGCCGGTCGCGACACCCGCTGCCGGCGACCGGCGCCTGCGTCCGCGTCCGGCCCTGCTCGCGGCCGCGGTGCTGGTGGTCGCCGCCGTGGCGGTGGCGGTGCTGCAGGGCGGGTCGGCGCCGGCCGGGCCGACGATCGCGCGCACCGAACTCGTCGCCGCGGCCCGGTCGGCCGTCGGCGTCGGTGATGCGGGGGAGCTGGCCGACCCCACCCGCCGGGCGGCCTGCCTGCGATCTGTCGATGCCGACGGGCCGTTCGAGGCACCGCTGCTCGGTGGCCGCACCGTGGTGCTCGACGGGCGGGCCGGGGTGCTGCTCGTGCTCGGCACCGGACGCCGCACCGACCTGCGGATCGTCGTGGTCGACCGGGGCTGCCGCACGCTGCTGGCGCAGGAGCTCGTGCAGCGGTGACGTCAACCGCCTACCGGTGCGGATCGGAATGCTCGCTGCTGGGATCGTGTTATAGCCCGCGTAAGCAACGAGAGGACGGGATCGAGTGACCACCGACGAGGTGCGTGAGCTGATCATCATCGGATCGGGTCCCGCGGGATACACGGCGGCCGTCTACGCAGCACGTGCGCAGCTGCGGCCGCTGGTGTTCGAGGGAACCCAGTTCGGTGGTGCGTTGATGACCACCACCGAGGTCGAGAACTACCCGGGCTTCGTCGACGGGATCATGGGTCCCGACCTGATGGAGCAGATGCGTGGCCAGGCCACGCGGTTCGGTGCGGAGCTGCGCGCTGAGGACGTCGAGGAGGTCTCGCTCACCGGTGAGATCAAGACGGTCGTCGCCAACGGCGTCACCTACCGCGCCCGCGCCGTCATCCTCGCGATGGGTGCCGCAGCGCGCTACCTGAACGTCCCCGGAGAGCAGAAGCTGCTCGGCCGCGGCGTCAGCGCCTGTGCCACCTGTGACGGCTTCTTCTTCCGTGACCAGGACATCGCCGTGATCGGCGGCGGTGACTCGGCGATGGAGGAGGCCACCTTCCTCACCCGCTTCGCGCGCTCGGTCACCATCGTGCACCGTCGCGAGGAGTTCCGGTCCTCCCGCATCATGCTCGAGCGCGCCCGCAACGACCCCAAGATGCGGTGGGCGCTCAACGCCGAGGTCGTCGAGGTGCTGGGCGACGGCAAGGTGTCCGGGCTGCGGCTGCGCGACACGGTCACCGGCGAGGAGCGCACGCTGGATGTCACCGGCATGTTCGTCGCGATCGGCCACGACCCCCGCAGCGGGCTCGTGAGCGATGCCGTCACCACCGATGCCGCCGGCTACGTCCAGGTCGAGGCGCCGAGCACCTACACCGGTATCGCCGGTGTGTTCGCCTGTGGCGACCTCGTCGACCACACCTACCGCCAGGCCATCACGGCAGCGGGTTCGGGATGTTCCGCGGCCATCGACGCGGAGCGCTGGCTGGCCGACACGCCGGTGTCGAGCGAGTTCGTCGGTGGCGGGTACGCGCCCGAGCCGGTCGCCGTCGCCACGAGCTGAACAGCTTTCACTCACGCAGGTCGCTCTATCGGAGAAAACGGAGTTCACATGGGTAACAACACGGTCGACGTGACGGACGACTCGTTCGACGCCGACGTCCTCAAGAGCGACAAGATCGTCATCGTCGACTTCTGGGCCACCTGGTGCGGCCCGTGTCGGATGGTCGCCCCCGTTCTCGACGAGATCGCGGGTGAGCACAAGGAGTCGGTGACGGTGGCGAAGCTCGACATCGACGCCAACCCGGAGACGGCTCGGGACTACCAGGTCCTGTCCATCCCCACGATGATCGTCTTCAAGGACGGCAAGCCGGTCAAGCAGATCGTCGGCGCCAAGCCGAAGGCCGCGCTGCTCCAGGACCTGGCCGACTACATCAGCTGATCCAACGGTTCACCAAAGGATGCCCCGCCCGGTTCCACCGGCGCGGGGCATCCTCGTTTCGGCGGCACTATCACGTCCCGAACACGCCCGGACACGGCCCGCTGTCCCCCACTCGGGGAGTGGCAGGGCACAATGTGGCGAGCAGGGGGCCGTGACGACTGACGAGCGAGGGGTGCATGCAGCTGCTGCGCCGAGGTGACAGCGGTCCCGCTGTCGTCGAGATCCGGGCCATGCTGCGACAGTTCGGCCTGCTGGCCGATGCCGCGGCACCGCCGATCGACGACCATTTCGACGCCGCCGTCGAACACGCCGTCCGCTCCTTCCAGCAACAGCGCGGGCTCATCACGGATGGTCTCGTCGGCGCGTCCACCTACCGCGCGCTGCGCGACGCGGGCTGGACGCTGGGCGACCGCATGCTGGCCCTGCTGATCTCGGCACCCATGAGCGGTGACGACGTCGTCGTCCTGCAGGAGCGGCTGCTGGAGCTCGGCTACAACCCCGGCCGCCCGGGTGGTGTCTTCGACGAGCAGACCGAGCGCGCGCTGCGCCGGTTCCAGCGGGAGTACGGGCTCGTGCCCGACGGCCTCTGCGGGCCCGCCACGCTCCGCTCGCTGCGCCAGCTGGGACGCAAGGTCACCGGCGGTCGCCCCCACCTCATGCGCGAGCAGGAGTTGCTGCGCCAGGCCGGCCCGCGGCTGCGCGGCAAGCGGATCGTCGTCGATCCCGGACACGGCGGGCTCGACCGCGGTGTGGTCGCCGCCGGCGTCGCCGAGGCCGATCTGATGTGGGATCTCGCACGCCGGCTCGTCGGCCGCATGACGGCCACCGGCATGGACGCGATGCTCTCGCGCCAGGAGCACACCTGCCCGGCCGAGGCCGAGCGCGCCGCGTTCGCCAACACCGCGGGTGCCGACCTCGTGTTGTCGCTGCACACCGACGCCAACCACAGCATGCATGCCAACGGCATCGCCACGTTCCACTTCGGCAACGGCTCGGGCGCCACGTCCACCGTGGGGGAGGCGCTCGCCGGCCTGATCCAGCGCGAGCTGCTCACCCGCACCGCGATGCTCGACTGCGGCAGCCAGGGCCGTACCTGGGAGCTGCTGCGCCTGACCCGGATGCCCACTGTCCGCGTCGAGGCCGGCTACCTCACCAACATCGGCGACCGCACGCGGCTGCTCGACCCGAACTTCCGCGATGTGCTGGCCGAGGGCATTCTCGTGGCCGTCAAGCGCCTCTACCTGCTCGGGCAGGACGATCAGCCGACCGGAACGTTCACTTTCTCGGATGTACTGGCCCGTGAGCTCGAAAGAGGCGGCGCGCAAGCAATGTGACGCGGGCGCGGAGATCGACTCTCAGCGCCGCTCTCAGGACGCCCTGAGTGCGGCGTAGGAGGCGGAGCCGGCCCGGCTCGGTACCTCCCCAACGGGGGCGGCCGTCTGCAGCGGAATCGTGATCGTGCCGAGCAACTGCTCCAGCGCGGCCTCCACGTCTTCCTTCCACGTCATCGCCGAGCGCAGCTCCATCCGCAGCCGCGGCCACCGCGGGTGCGGGCGGATCGTCTTGAACCCGACACCGCGCAGGAAGTCGGCCGGCACGAGGCAACCGGGCTCGGTGCCGGGGCGCTGCTCGCCGAAGACCTCGATGGCCTTGACCCCGCGGCGCGTGAGGTCCTTCACCACGGCCTGGGCGAGCATGCGACCGAGGCCCTCACCGGAGAACTCCGGCATAACCTGCATCGTGGTGAGCAGCACGGCGTCGGCGCTGACCGGACCGGTCGGCATCTCCGCCGCGCGCGGCACCGCGGACGGCGGCGCGTACATGACGTATCCGGCGGGGACACCGTCCATGTGGACCACGCGCCCGCAGGAGCCCCACTCCAGCAGCACCTCGGAGACCCAGGCCTCCTTCTCCAGCTCGGTGGAGCCGAAGTCGGCCGCCTGCTTGCCGAGCTGCTCGGAGAGCTCCCAGAAAACGCACCGCCTGCAACGTTTGGGAAGATCGTCCAAGTTGTCCAGGGTGAGCGCCGCCACGTGCCAGGACAAGTGCAACCTCCGGCGGCCGAGCAGGTTTTGAGGATGCCGCCGCGACGCGCCGACACCCGACGATAGATCGATCCAGCTCCGAATGACACCCGTCCTGCTGCGACCGGCGTCTCATCTACGACGAACAGCAGGTCATTCGCCCATCCCGGTTACACTCGGTCGGTTCCATTCACTCGATGAAGCAGGAGATCTGCCGTGCACGAGCCGGTCCAGCCACTGTTCCCGTCCCGCGCCGTCACCCCGGCTACGGCGGCAGCAGCGGCGGCGGCGGCTCCGGCCGGGGTTCCGGTGGCTCCCACCGAACGCTTCGCCGCCCGCACGGCAGGCATGACCGCCTCGGAGATCCGGGCCCTGTTCGCGGTGGCGAGCCGGCCCGAGGTCGTCTCGCTGGCGGGTGGCATGCCCAACCTCGCCGCGCTGCCGCTGGAGTCGCTCGCGGCCGAGGTGGCCGATCTCGTGGCCCGCGACGGCCAGGTGGCGCTGCAGTACGGCTCGGCACAGGGCACGCCCGAGCTGCGCGAGCAGATCTGCGAGGTGATGGCGCTCGAGGGGATCCAGGCCGACCCCGACGACGTCGTGGTCACGGTCGGATCGCAGATGGCGCTCGACCTCGTCACGCGCATCTTCTGCGACCCCGGCGACGTCGTGCTCGCGGAGGGGCCGTCCTACGTCGGTGCGCTCGGCAGCTTCGCCGCGTACCAGGCCCGGGTCGTGCACGTCGCGATGGACGAGCACGGCCTGGTCCCGGAACTGCTCACCGACGCGCTGCGAACGCTCGCCGCGCAGGGGATCACGCCGAAGTTCCTGTACACGATCCCCAACTTCCACAACCCGGCCGGCGTCACGCTCGCGGTGGAGCGCCGCGCGGAGGTCCTCGAGATCTGCGCGCGGTTCGGCGTCGGGGTGGTGGAGGACAACCCGTACGGGCTGCTCGGGTTCAGCGGCCGCACGTACCCGGCGCTGCGCTCGATGGACCGCGACGTCGTGTACCTCGGCTCGTTCTCCAAGACGTTCGCGTCCGGGCTGCGCGTGGGGTGGGCGCTCGCGCCGCCCGCGGTGCGCGACCGACTGGTGCTCGCCGCCGAGTCGGCCACCCTGTGCCCGCCGAGCTTCACGCAGATGCTGGTGTCGCGCTACCTCGCCGGGCACGACTGGCGCAGCCAGATCAAGACGTTCACCGAGGCCTACCGCGATCGCCGCGACGCGATGCTGAGCGCGCTCGAGACGTACCTGCCCGACGGTTTCACGTGGAACATCCCCGACGGCGGGTTCTACGTCTGGGTCACGGTTCCCGAGGGGATCGACACGAAGGCGATGCTGCCGCGAGCGGTCACCGCCCGCGTGGCCTACGCGTCGGGCACCGGCTTCTACGCCGACGGCTTCGGGAGCCGGCAGCTGCGGCTGTCGTACTGCTACCCGACGCCGGAGCGCATCACCGAGGGCGTTCGTCGGCTCGCCGGTGTACTGGAGGCCGAACTGGACGTGATGCGCACGTTCGGTACCCCCACCCGCACCACCCTCGGTCCGGGGCGCAGCGGCCCGCAGGCGCCGTCCCCACACACGCCCTGAGAGGCGATCGGGCCGCCGGCCGACCCCGGGCACCCCGCCGTTGCTCATCGCTCCACGGAACCTCGTGGCCGCCCGTGCCGGGTCGCGGGGTTCCGTGGGGCGGGTGATCGGCCCCGTGCAGCACAATGCGTCACGTGAGTGAACGAACCGTTGCGGTGCTGGCCGGAGGACTGTCCCACGAGCGCGAGGTGTCGCTGCGATCCGGACGGCGGCTGGCCGCCGCGCTGCGCAAGGTGGGCGCCGTCGTGTTGGAGTGGGACGTGGACGCGGCACTCGTCGAGCGCCTGCGCACCGATCCCCCCGACGCCGTCGCGATCGCGCTACACGGCGGCGAGGGGGAGAACGGCTCCGTGCAGGCGGTGCTGGAACTGCTCGACATCCCGTTCGTCGGCACCTCGGCGCGGTCCTGCCGGCGGGCGTGGGACAAGCCGACCGCGAAGGCGGAGCTCGCCCGGTCCGGCCTCGACACACCGGACTGGGTCGCGCTGCCGCACACGACGTTCCGCGCGCTCGGTGCCCAGGCGGTGCTCGATGCGATGGTCGACCGGCTCGGGCTGCCGCTGATGCTCAAGCCCGACCAGGGTGGCTCGGCGCTCGGCGCCCAGGTGGTCGCCGATCGCGCAGACCTCCCGGCGGCGATGGTCAGCTGCCTGGCCTACGCCGACACGGTGCTCGCGGAGCGCTTCATCGTCGGCACGGAGGTCGCGGTGTCGGTCGTCGAGGACCGTGGCGAGCCACGGGCGCTCCCGCCGGTCGAGGTCGACGCGGTCGGCGGCGTGTACGACTACACGGCCCGCTACACGCCGGGCGCCACCACGTTCCACTGCCCGGCCCGGCTGGACGCCACCGTGCTGGCCGCGTTGGAGGAGGCCGCTCTTGCGTCCCACCGCCTGCTCGGGCTGCGCGACGTCTCCCGCATGGACGCGGTGGTCGACGCGGACGGGCGCGTGCAGATCCTCGAGGTGAACGTCTCCCCGGGACTGACCGAGACCTCGATGCTGCCCATCGCGTCCGCCGCCGCCGGCACGGACCTGGGGGAGCTCTACGCCGCGCTCGTCGAGCGGGCGGTGGAGCGGGGCTGACCGCGGTGTTTCACGTGAAACGCCGCCGTGCGATGTTTCACGTATAACCGGCCGGTGCTGTTTCACGTGAAACACGACCGGCTTCCACCACGACCCACCGCGCCAACCCAGTAGCCACCGCGCCGATGCTGCGACGTTGGCGCCGCGGCCACCTGGTTGGCGCGGCCGCCCGATTCGGGACTGCGGAACGATGGCGCCAACTCCGTGGCAGCTCGACACGCACCCGACCCCCCATGTCAGCAGGGTGGCCCTCCAGAAGTGCGGGGCGGGTTCCCGGATCGCAGCATGGTGGCCATCCTGCGATCTGACGCTGGGATGGCCACCATGCTGCGGCAGGGGAGAACGGCCCAGGCCCGGAACGACGTACGAGCGGGGGGGAGTGGCTGTTTCACGTGAAACAGCGGCGAGCTCAGTCCTCCGCGGACCGCTCATCGGCGGCGCGGTTCATGAGCATGGCGATCCGCTCGAGGTCCTCGACCGATCCGAACTCGACGACGATGCGTCCCTTGCGCTGGCCGAGCTCCACCTTCACGCGGGTGTCGAACCGGTCGGAGAGGCGCTCGGCGAGGTCCTGCAGACCCGGCGCCTGCATCGGGCGGCGACGGGCCGGCTTGCCCGGCGTGGCCGGAGCCTCGCGGCGCAGCACGAGCACCGCTTCCTCCGTGGCGCGCACCGACATCCCCTCGGCGATGATGCGCGTGGCGAGCTCCTCCTGCTGGCCCGCGTCCTCCAGGCCGAGCAACGCACGAGCGTGACCCGCCGACAGCACGCCGGCGGCGACGCGGCGCTGCACCGAGACCGGCAGCTTCAGCAGCCGGATGGTGTTGGTGACGACCGGGCGGCTGCGGCCGAGCCGGTCGGCCAGCTCCGTGTGCGTGACGCCGAACTCGGCGAGGAGCTGCTCGTAGGCGGCGGCCTCGTCGAGCGGGTTGAGCTGGACGCGGTGGATGTTCTCCAGCAGCGCGTCGCGCAGCATCGCGTCGTCGCCGGTGTGGCGGATGATGGCCGGGATCGTGGCGAGCCCGGCCCGCTGGGACGCGCGCCAGCGGCGCTCGCCCATGACGAGCTCGTAGGAGCCTGGGGTGAGCTCGCGGACGACGATCGGCTGCAGGAGCCCGAACTCGCGGATCGAGTGCTCCAGCTCGGCGAGGGCCTCCTCGTCGAACGCGGTGCGCGGCTGCTTCGCATTGGGCTGCACCGCGGACGGGTCGATCTCCCGCAGCATCGCGCCACCGGCGATCGGCTCGGCAGGCGCCGGCTCGGGATCAGCGGACACCGGTGGTACCGGACGCAGTCCCGGCGCCGGCGCAGCAAGGGCCACCCTGGCGACGTCCGGCGCTGCCGCCGGCCCGGTCGGGATGAGCGCGGCAAGGCCGCGCCCCAAGCCACCCTTGCGCTCAGCCACTGGTGTCACCGTCCATCCCTGTCACGCGGCACGTTCATGGCCGCGCCGCGATCGGCGATTTCCCGGGCTGCATCGACGTAGCTCATCGCGCCCCGTGAACCGGGGTCGTACGCGAGCACCGTCTGGCTGTACCCGGGCGCCTCCGACACTTTGACGCTCCGGGGGATGACGGTACGCAGAACTGTGGGTCCGAAGTGGGTACGTACCTCGTTGGTGACCTGATCGGCGAGTTTCGTGCGCCCGTCGTACATCGTCAGCAGGATCGTGGACACGTGCAGCGACGTGTTGAGGTGCGATCGGACGAGGTCGATGTTGCTCAGCAGCTGACCGAGTCCCTCCAGTGCGTAGTACTCGCACTGGATCGGGATCAGCACCTCGTTGCCCGCCACGAGCGCGTTGACGGTGAGCAGCCCCAGCGAGGGCGGGCAGTCGATGAAGACGTAGTCGACACCGAGCTCGTCGAGCGCCTCCGTGGACAGCGCCTGCCGCAACCGGTTCTCCCGAGCGACCATGCTGACGAGCTCGATCTCGGCGCCGGCGAGGTCGATCGTGGCCGGCACGCACAGCAGGTCGGGTGACGCCGTGCTCGGCACGGCGGCCTCGCCCAGGCTGATCTCGCCGAGCAGCGCCTCGTAGACCGACGGCGTGCCCAGCCGGTGATCGACGCCGAGCGCGGTGCTGGTGTTGCCCTGGGGGTCCAGGTCGATCACGAGCACCCGGACGCCGTGCATCGCCAGCGCCGCGGCGAGGTTGACGGTGCTCGTGGTCTTGCCGACGCCACCCTTCTGGTTGGCGACCGTCATGATCCGGCGATGGCTGGGACGCGGCATCCCGTGCCGGTCCGGGTGCAGTACCCGAGCCGCCCGTTCGGCCTCCTCCGCGATCGGCGTCCAGCCGGGGCCCGCCGGTTCGTGCGGGCCTGAAGTTTCACGTGAAACATCGCGCTCGGACACGTTGAAGGTCACTCTCACCCTCTCTTCCGCCGGGCGCGGTCGGCCTTGACGACCCGCTCGACGACGACCACCGTGCTCGGGGGATCAACAACCCCCGCGCCGCAACTCTCGACCCTCGGCATGCCACCGCCGAGCCTGCGGACGCCATCGGCGTCCCGCTCGACCTCGTCCGGCGCACTCGAACCCTTGATCGCCAGCATCACGCCCCCTGGACGCAACAATGGCAGGCACCATCCGGCGAGCCGGTGCAGGGGCGCAACAGCACGTGCCGTGACCACGTCGGCGCCCTCCCATCGCTCGCGGACCGTCTTCTCCTCGGCCCGTCCGCGCTCGACCTCGATGTCGAGCCCGAGCACCTCGATCACCTCGCGGAGCCAGTCGACCCGGCGCGCAAGAGGTTCGATGAGGACGACGCCGAGATCCGGGCGGGCCAGCGCCAACGGTAGTCCGGGAAGTCCCGCACCCGAACCCACATCGACGAGACGCGCGCCGTCCGGCACGAGATCCGCGACGACGGCACAGTTGAGGATGTGCCGGTCCCAGATCCGCGGCGCCTCACGGGGACCGATCAGGCCGCGTTCCACACCGGAGGTGACGAGGTGATCGGCGAACCGCTGCGCGAGTGGCAGCCGATCACCGAACACCGTGCGGGCCGCCTCCGGTGCGACCGCGGGTGCCTGCGGGTCGTCAGGCACCACGGAAGACGACGACCTGGCGGCGCGGCTCCTCGCCCTCGCTCTCGCTGGACACACCCTTCACCCGAGCGACGGCGTCGTGCACGACCTTGCGCTCGAAGGGAGTCATCGCGCGGAGCCGCACGGACTCGCCCGACTCCAGGACCTCTTTCGCGGTGCGGGTGCCGAGCTCGGTGAGCTCGTCACGGCGCGACTGGCGCCAGCCTGCGATGTCGAGCATGAGCCGGCTGCGGTTGCCCGACGCCTGCTGCACCGCCAGTCGGGTGAGCTCCTGCAGCGACTCGAGGACGGATCCGCGGTCGCCGACGAGCTTCTCGAGGTCCTCGCCGCCGTCGATGCTGACGATCGCGCGGCCGGCCTCCACATCGAGATCGATGTCGCCGTCGTAGTCGAGGACGTCGAGCAGCCGCTCGAGGTAGTCGCCTGCGATGTCTCCCTCACGAACGAGCTGGTCTTCCGCTGTGACGGGCACGGTGGCGGCCGGTGGGGTGGCCGGGCTCGCCTCGGTCACGCTCTCCGCCCCGTCCTGCGCAGTCTTCGGCACGATGCGTCTCCTCTCCCGAAACTCCTGAGGTGACGCTCCGGGTGAGCCCGGCGCGCCACCACGGTCGCCGACGCGGGCGACCGCTCGTGGTTCGTGGTCAGCGCCGCTTACGGGGGCGCCGCGCGGACGGCCGCTGGCCGCCTCCACTGCTGGCACCCGCACCGTTGTTGGCACCACCGGAGCCGTTGACGGCCGCACCGTTGCGCCCGGAGCCGTTCGTCGAGCTCGTGGGCTTGCGCGGGCTCCGCGCGATCGGCTTCGCACCGGGGGTCTTCGGCTTCGGCTCATCGACGGCGGCGTCGGCATCCGCGACCGTCTCCGGGCGGACCGGCTTCTGGCCGACCTTCGGTGCCAGCGCCTGCCGGGTGACCGTGGTCTGCTCGCGCTTCTCGGCCTGCTCGGCGTCGATCTTCTTGTAGACGATGTACTGCTGGCCCAGCGTCCACAGGTTGTTGGAGACCCAGTAGAGGAGGATCGCCAGCGGCAGGAACGGCGCACCGACGACGACACCGACGGGGAAGACGTAGAGCATCAGCTTCTGCATGATCGCGGTCTGCGGGTTCTCCGCCTGCGCCGCGGTCTGCCGGGCCACCGAGTGCCGGGCCGTGATGTGGGTGAAGACGCCGGCCGCGATCATCAGCGGGATCATCACGATCAGCATGCTCGTGATGGACGTGCCGGCCGCCTCGAGCGCTGCCGGACCCTGCGTGACCCAGGAGCCGAGCTTCGCCCCGAACAGGCTCGCGTTGTTGAACGAGCGGACGCCCTCGAGGTCGAAGCCGTAGTTCTGCGTGCGCGGCGAGCCGTCACCGTTGAGGGGGCCGAACTCGCGGAGCACGTGGAACAGGCCGATGAACACCGGAACCTGGAGCAGGACGGGCAGGCAGCCGCCGAGGGGGTTGACGCCGTGTTCCTTCTGCAGCCGCTGCATCTCCGCAGCCTGCTTCTGCTTGTCGTTCGCATACTTCTTGCGAACCTTCTGCAGTTCGGGCTGGAACTCCTGCATCTTCCGCATCGAGCGGACCTGGCCGACGAACGGCTTGTACAGGATGGCGCGGAGGGTGAAGACGAGGAAGACGACACTCAGTGCCCAGGAGATGCCACCCGGCACGCCGTCGCCGACGAAGACGAAGCTGAACGCCTTGTGCCAGAACCAGAGGATCCAGGACACGGGGTAGTAGATGAAGTTCAGCACGGAGCCTGCTCCTCGCGGTGTTCCTGGGCCGGGCGGTCATCACGAGCGGGCGGCACCAGGTCGATACCACCAGGGTGCCACGGTGCGCAGCGCAGCAGGCGCCGGACCGTGAGCCACGTGCCCCGCAGTGCACCGTGTACCTGCAGCGCTTCGACGGCGTAGGCGCTGCAGGACGGATAGAAACGACAGCTCGGGGGCAGCGCCGGGGAGACGTGGCGCTGGTAGCCACGCACAACCGCGATCAGGGCCCTGACCAGTATCGGACGCCGTGCCTCGATCGGTGTGCCGGCAGCTGCCTCATCGGCTGTGACATCGCCCGCGTCGCCGGTGCTCACCGAGCACCCGCGGCGAGCTTGCGGACGGCGGAGCGCAGACCGGCCTCGAGATCGAGGCCGAGCTCGGCCGATGACGCCGCAGCGGCCGGGGGCAGTGCCCTGACCACGAGCAACGCACCGGGCGGCAACGTCGGCAGCAGAGGAGCCACCAGGTGACGCAGTCGCCGGGTGACGCGGTGTCGCACCACTGATCCTCCGACGGCCTTGCTCACGACGAAACCGGCCCGTGCCTCTGACCCGTCACCAGATCGATGCAGATGCACCACGAGGCTGGACCGGCCCGCGCGCCGCCCACGCCGCATGACGGAGGCGAACTCGTCCCGGTGTGTGAGCCGGGAACCGGCCGGCAACACCGGGCTACCGAATCAGGCCGAGAGCCGATCGCGGCCCTTGCCGCGGCGGGCGGCCAGGATGGCGCGCCCGGCACGGGTACGCATACGCAGCCGGAACCCGTGCGTGCGTGCGCGGCGGCGGTTGTTCGGCTGGAAGGTGCGCTTGCCCTTGCTCACGGTCGCTCTCCTGGTCGACGGCGATCGGAGCCGGCCGTCGATGATCATCGTGCATGGTCTGTCGGACGATGGTGCGGTACTGCTCTGGTGCCCGCACGCGTCATCGGCCGTCGAGAGGACGGCACGCGACGCGCAGGCGCGGACACGGTTGTCTCCAGGGTACGCAACCCCGCGAAGGAGGGTCAAACCAGGCCCCGCGCCCCCGCGCCTGTCAACCCGATGCACCTTGCGCCGGGGGTGCGGGTTGTGACAAGCGGCTGACGTTGTTAGCGTGCCCCCTTCATCGCGATCCGGGGGGATCGCCGCACATGTCGCCCGGCACGGGCCGCACGAGTATCACTCGGCGGGCCCGCGTACGGTCTTGCGCACAGGTGTGGACAAGTCTGGGGATGATCCGTCTCGAACGAGACGGGAGATTTGTCCGAAAATGGCGACGACCGGAGAGGAGTGCCGACCGGTGGCCGACCAGCCAGGCGATCTCGGACAGGTGTGGAACCGCGTGATCGCCGATCTCTCCGGTGCATCCGCGGGTTCGGGGGCGCAGACGCTCTCACCGCAGCAGCGCGCGTTCCTCAGGCTCACCCGCCCGCTCGGTCTCATCGACGGCACCGCGCTGCTCGCGGCGCCGAGCGAGTTCGCGAAGGACGCGATCGAGCGGATCCTGCGCCACCCGATCAGCGACGCGCTCGGCCGCCACCTCGGTGTCGCGGTCAACCTCGCCGTCGTCGTCGACGCCTCGGCGGCCTCCGGTGGCACCGAGGTCCCCGATCCACCCGGCCGCGGTCCCGGCCAGAACTCCGGCATGCACAACTCCGGCATGTCGCACTCCGGCATGTCGCCGATGCCCATGGGCAGCAGCAACGGGGCGGGCGACATCGGGGTGGGGGATCCGGTCGGCAACCAGACCGCTGTCCTCCCCGGTCTCGACGGCGCCGCGCTGCCGACCACCGGCCCGCTCCCCGTCGACGACGGTTCCGATGCTCAGCGCGTCGGCAACGGGCGCGGGGCCGATGGCCGGGGCAGTGACGGACGAGGCGGCGACGGACGAGGCGGCGACGGACGAGGCGGCGACGGCCGGGGCGATGGCCGTGGCGGCGACGGGCGCGGTGCCGAGGTCTGGCCCACCTACGTCGGTCCACCTGCCAACGAGCAGGTGCAGCCGCGGTCGCAGACCCGGCTCAACGAGAAGTACACCTTCGACACGTTCGTCATCGGCGCCTCCAACCGGTTCAGCCATGCGGCCGCGGTTGCGGTCGCAGAGGCGCCGGCGCGCGCCTACAACCCGCTGTTCATCTGGGGCGACTCCGGACTGGGCAAGACCCACCTGCTGCACGCGGTCGGTCACTACGCCCAGCGGCTGTTCCCCGGGATGCGGGTTCGGTACGTCAGCACCGAGGAGTTCACCAACGACTTCATCAACTCGCTGCGCGACGACCGCAAGGTGGCGTTCCAGCGCCGCTACCGCGACGTCGACGTGCTGCTGGTGGACGACATCCAGTTCCTGGAGGGCAAGGAAGGCACCCAGGAGGAGTTCTTCCACACCTTCAACACCCTGCACAACGCCAACAAGCAGATCGTCGTCTCCTCCGACCGGCCGCCGAAACGCCTCGAGACGCTCGAGGACCGGATGCGCACGCGGTTCGAGTGGGGCCTCATCACCGACATCCAGCCGCCCGAGCTGGAGACGCGGATCGCGATCCTCCGCAAGAAGGCCGCACAGGACCGGCTCGCCGTTCCCGGTGACGTGCTGGAGTTCATCGCCGAACGCATCGAGCGCAACATCCGCGAGCTCGAGGGCGCGCTGATCCGGGTCACGGCGTTCGCGTCGCTCAACCGCCAGCCGGTGGACACCCAGCTCGCCGAGATCGTGCTGCGGGACCTGATCCCGGATTCGGGCGCCTCCGAGATCACGGCGCCCACGATCATGGCCGTCACGGCCGACTTCTTCGGCATCACGATGGACGAGATGTGCGGACCGGGCAAGACGAAGGCGCTCGCGCAGTCGCGCCAGATCGCCATGTACCTGTGTCGGGAGCTGACCGACCTCTCGCTGCCGAAGATCGGGCAGACGTTCGGCGGCCGCGACCACACCACCGTCATGCACGCGGACAAGAAGATCCGCAACGAGATCGCCCAGCGCCGCAAGACCTTCGAACAGGTCCAGGAGCTCACGGCGCGCATCAAGCAGCGCGCCCGCCACTGAGGGGCCTTCGCACCCCGCACGCCTGAACGCGCTCCCTATATAAGGGAGCGCGTTCTGCTGTCCGGGGAGAAGCGGGGGCCGCTGGGGCCGGCCCGAACGCCAGGAGAGCCACCCTGCTGACGTCCGGGCCGCCGCCTCGGGCCGCCGCCCCCGATCCCATCCACAGCGCCCGGTCGTCAGGGGCGGATCTTCGTGTCGATCACCGAAGATCTGCCCGTAGATCAACCTGGAGATCAACGCGGAAAGCACCCGGACGTGCCGACCGAGATGCTGGGCGCAGCTGCACGACGCTCCCGGGTGCCGCGACGCGCACCGCTCGACGGCTCCGGACGGCGATTCACCGCTCCGGGGGTGCCTGCAGCACGTCGACCGTCACCGTTTTCGTCACGGAGCGTTCTCTCTCATGTGCCCTGAGGGACTTCAGTGAGTTCATCACCGCCCCCGCACCGTGCTCCGCCCGACGAAACCGGGCACTCTGCGTTCCCGCGCGACCACTCTTCACCCACATCTGGGGACAACTCTGTGGATGGACGGCCATCGGCCCGTGGACGGATGGCCCTCAAGTCGTGGACAACCGGTGTTCATCTCGGGGACAGGTTGGCCTCATCGCCGTCCATCCACCGCTCGCTCGATCCACCCACCGGCCATCCCATGGCTGGATCCACACCACGCCACACCCTCTGAGCTGCATAAACGGCGTCCATCCACACTATGCACAGGTGTTAGTACTACTGCTGGATCTCTCTTCATGAATAACTAAAAGAACAACAACGGTGTGGATCGAGTGATCGGGTCGTACCGGATCGAGGACACACCGGCCGGGGTGACACCCGCCGATGGCAGGCTCTACGGTGGGTCTCCCAGCTCGGAGTCGGCTCGAGTCGACTCCGGCCGCACGACCCGTCCCGGTTGCTTCCAGGCAAGCTCGTGGAACATCAGGACCGCACGACGTCACGACCCGACCGGCAACGCACCTCGGTGCCGGTCACGCCATCTGCCCCGTCACCGCCAGCGCCGAGAGGTCCCCGCCCATGAAGTTCCGGGTCGAACGCGACGTACTGGCCGATGCCGCCGCGTGGGTCGCTCGCAGCCTCCCGGCGCGACCGCCGGTTCCGGTACTGGGCGGCGTTCTGATCGAGGCCACCTCCGGAGCCGATGGCGATCGCCTCACCGTGGCCGGTTTCGACTACGAGACCTCGGCACGGGTCGAGCTCGACGCCACCATCGGCGATCCCGGCCGGGTGCTCGTCTCCGGCCGGCTGCTCGCCGACATCACCCGCGCACTGCCGTCGAAGCCCGTCGACCTCGTGGTCGACGGCTCCCGCGCCACGATCAACTGCGGCAACAGCCGGTTCAGCCTCCCGACGATGCCGGTCGAGGACTACCCGCAGCTGCCGTCGATGCCGCAGCTCGCCGGCTCCGTCGCCGCCGATCAGCTCGGACAGGCCGTCGCGCAGGTGGCCGTCGCCGCCGGTCGGGACGACACCCTGCCGATGCTCACCGGCATCCGCCTCGAGATCGAGGGCTCGCGCCTCACGCTCGCGGCCACCGACCGGTTCCGGCTCGCGGTGCGCGAGATCGAGTGGACGCCGGAGGACACCGAGCAGTCCAGCGCCGTGCTCATCCCGGCCCGCACCCTCGCCGAAGTCGCCAAGACCCTCGCCGGGGCCGGCACCGTGCAGCTCGCGCTGTCGGCGGGTGACGGGATGCTGGGCATCACCGGCGGCGGCCGCCGCGCCACCACCCGGCTGCTCGACGCCGAGTTCCCGCGGTTCCGCCAGCTGATCCCGGCCGAGCACACGAGCGCCGCGATCGTCGAGGTGGCCGGGCTCATCGAGGCCATCAAGCGGGTCGCGCTCGTCACCGACCGCGTCGCGCAGGTCCGGATGGAGTTCGGCGAGGACGGGCTGCGGCTCGCCGCGGGTGGCGACGACGTCGGCAGTGCCGAGGAGGAGCTCTCCTGCGAGCTCGACGGCACGGCGCTGACCATCGCGTTCAACCCGGGCTACCTGCTGGATTCCCTCGGGGCGCTCCACACCGAGCGCGCCCAGCTCACGTTCACCACCCCCAACCGGCCCGCGCTCGTGCGGCCGGTGCCGGCCCCCGCACCCGACTCCGAGGCGGGGTCGGATGCCGGGGGAGTGGATACTGCGGAACCGGTGCCCGGCTACCTGCACCTGTTGATGCCCGTCCGACTGCCCGGCTGACCCCGGCCACTGCTGGCCGGCCCGCACGGGCCACCTCCACCCGAACGACGAACCAGGAGCGACACCGTGCAACTCGGACTCATCGGGCTGGGCAAGATGGGTGGCAACATGCGTGACCGCGTGCGTGCCGCCGGCCACGAGGTCATCGGCTACGACCCGCGGCCCGAGGTCACCGACGTCGAGTCGCTGGCAGCGCTCGCGGCCGCCCTCACGGCGCCGCGCGTCGTCTGGGTCATGGTGCCCTCCGGTGATCCCACCCGCAGCACCGTCAAGGCGCTGTCGGAGGTGCTCGAACCCGGCGACCTGGTGATCGACGGCGGCAACTCGCGCTACACCGACGACGCCCCCAACGCGGCGCTGCTCGCCGAGAAGGGCATCGGCTACGCCGACTGCGGCGTCTCCGGCGGCATCTGGGGCAAGGACAACGGCTACGGCCTGATGGCCGGTGGCGCCCCCGAGCACATCGAGCTCGCCATGCCGATCTTCGACGCGCTGCGCCCGGAGGGCCCCCGCGAGGAGGGCTTCGCGCACGCAGGCCCGGTCGGGGCGGGTCACTTCTCGAAGATGGTGCACAACGGCATCGAGTACGGCCTGATGCAGGCCTACGCCGAGGGGTTCGAGCTGCTGTCGGCCGTCGACATCGTCACCGACGTGCCCGCGGTCCTGCAAGCCTGGTCGCGCGGCACTGTCGTGCGCTCCTGGCTGCTCGACCTGCTTGTCCTCGCGCTCAAGGACGACCCGGGCCTGGCGAAGCTGGACGACTACGTCGACGACTCCGGCGAGGGTCGCTGGACCATCGAGGAAGCGATCACCCACGCCGTCCCGCTGCCGGTGATCTCGGCAGCGCTGTTCGCGCGGTTCGCGTCCCGGCAGGACTCCTCCCCCGCGATGCGCGCGGTCGCTGCGCTGCGCCACCAGTTCGGCGGCCACGCCGTGAAGACCGCGGCCGGCCCGTCGGGCACCCCGGGTGAGCACGCCGGCCCGAGCTCTGGCACGGGCTCCACCCAGAGCTAACGGATGCACCTGCGCCGCCTGGCCGTCGCCGACTTCCGATCGTGGGAGAAGGCGGAGCTGGATCTCGAACCGGGCGTCACGGTGCTCGTCGGCTCCAACGGGGTGGGCAAGACCAACCTCGTCGAGGCCGCGGGCTACCTCGCGACGCTCGGTTCGCACCGCGTCGCCACCGACGCACCGCTGATCCGCCGAGGTGCCGAGCACGCGGTGGTGCGCGGCCAGGTCGTGCACCACGGGCGCGAGCTCACCGTCGAACTGGAGATCACCGCAGGTCGGGCCAACCGGGCCCGGCGCAACGGTGCTCCGGCCAAGCCGCGCGACCTGCTGGGCATCCTGCGCACCGTGCTGTTCGCCCCCGAGGATCTCGCGCTGGTGCGCGGCGATCCGGGTGAGCGCCGTCGGTTCCTCGACGACCTGCTGGTGTCGCGCTACCCGCGCTACGCCACGGTCCGATCCGACTACGACCGGGTGCTGCGGCAGCGGTCCGCGCTGCTCAAGACCGCACGCAACGGGCGCGCCGACCTGAGCACCCTCGACGTGTGGGACGGCCATCTCGCCCACCACGGGGCGGCGCTGCTGGCCGGCCGGCTGGACCTGGTGGGCGCGATCGCGCCCTTCGCCGTTGCGGCGTTCGCCGAGGTGGCCCCGTCGTCGGACCCGATCGCGCTGGGATACCGGTCGAGCCTGCTCGCGGACGGTCAGTCGGGCGAGCTGCCCCGCTCGGCTGCCGAGCTGGAGCCGATGCTGCTCGAGGCGCTGGTCCGGGTGCGGCGCCAGGAGGTGGAACGCGGGGTGTGCCTGGTCGGTCCGCACCGCGACGACCTGGAGCTCTCGCTCGGTGCCGGGCCGGCGAAGGGCTATGCGAGCCACGGCGAGTCGTGGGCGATCGCGCTGTCACTGCGGCTGGCGTCCTACCGGCTGCTGTGCGAGGACGACGTCGAGCCGGTGCTGATCCTCGACGACGTCTTCGCCGAGTTGGATACGCGCCGTCGCCGAGCGCTCGCAGACGTCGCCGAACGGGCCGAACAGGTGCTGATCACCGCTGCGGTCGACGCGGACGTGCCCGGGGGCCTGCGCGGCGTCCGTTTTGCGGTGGGTGACGGTACCGTCCGAGCTGCAGCGGATCCGAGCACGTCAGAGGATCCACTGTGATCCAGGCCACCTGGGGACAAGGTTGTGGATACTGTGGATAACTCGCGTCGCACTGGTGATGACGAGCGCAAACGACCGCCCGCCGTCCGAAGTGAACCGCCCAACGCAACCCCATCGGGGCCGGTTGTCCCCAGCCCTGGGGATGGCGAGAGCTCAACCGGTCGTCGCGGAGCCGACATCGCGCGCGACGCGCTGCGGGCCGCCCGGGAGGCCTCGGCGCAGCGGTCAGCAGAGCGCAACGCGCAGCACACAGGGCGTAAACCCGCCGGCCGCGGTCGCAGGCGGCGCTGGTCGGGTTCCGGACCCGACGAGCGCGATCCGCAGACGTTCGGCAGCCTGGTGGCCCGGGTATCGCTCGACCGCGGCTGGTCCCCGCGCCTGACCGACGCCACGGTGCTGGGGCGGTGGCCGCAGCTGGTCGGGCCCGACATCGCCGACCACTGCACGCCGATGTCGCTGCGCGACGGCGAACTGGTGCTGCAGGCGGAGTCGACCGCGTGGGCCACGCAGCTGCGCACCCTGCAACGCCAGATGCTGAGCAGGCTGGCGGCGGCAGTCGGCAAGGACGTGGTGCGGCGGATCCGCGTCGTCGCGCCCACCGGTCCGAGCTGGCGGCACGGCCCGCGCACGGTGCGGGGACGCGGCCCGCGCGACACGTACGGCTGATTTTGTCCAGCCCCGTACGCCGGAAGCACCGCTCGGGGCCGTCAGGTGGCATCTCAGGGCGCCGTGACGACGTCGCAGCACGTTCGAAGGACCGCCGCAGCCTTGCGGACTCGTCCGATTCCACGATCGGCGTTCTCCGACCCTTACAGGGGTGTCCTAGCCGCGTTCCTGTCGGGCCGCACCGGTATGATGATGGAGTGTTCCGGGCATTCCCCGATCGCGCCCGGTCGAGCAGGCTCCACATCCGCGGTTCCGGCCGCGTCAGCTGGAGCTTTTCATGGCGAGGAGACAAGGCAGCCCGTGGCGGAGAAGAAGAGCGGCTACAGCGCATCGTCGATCACCGTTCTCGAGGGCCTCGAAGCGGTACGCAAGCGCCCCGGCATGTACATCGGCTCCACCGGTGAGCGCGGTCTGCACCACCTGATCTGGGAGGTCGTCGACAACGCCGTCGACGAGGCGATGGCGGGCTACGCCACGCGCGTCGACGTCACGATCCAGGCCGACGGCGGCATCAAGGTCGTCGACGACGGCCGCGGCATCCCGGTCGGGATGCATCCGGTGGAGAAGAAGCCGGCCGTCGAGATGGTCATGACGATGCTGCACGCCGGCGGCAAGTTCGACAGCGATTCCTACGCCGTGTCCGGTGGCCTGCACGGCGTCGGCATCTCGGTGGTCAACGCGCTGTCCACCCGGCTCGACGTCGAGATCAACACCGACGGCTTCGAGTGGCGCCAGCTCTACACCCGGTCGGTTCCCGGCCCGCTGTACAAGGGCGAACCCACTCGCAAGACCGGCACCACGATCACCTACTGGGCCGATCCGGACATCTTCGAGTCCCTCGTCTACAACATCGAGACGATCCGCCGCCGCCTGCAGGAGATGGCCTTCCTCAACAAGGGGCTCACCATCACCCTGCGCGACGAGCGCAACGGCGACACCGCCGACGCCGAGGAGCCCGACGCCGAGGGCTACGTCGCGAAGGTCAAGGAGTACACGTTCTGCTACCCGAACGGGCTCGAGGACTTCGTCGCGCACCTGAACAAGAGCAAGGACCCGATCCACAAGAAGCTGGTGTCCTTCACCGGTGAGGGCGAGGGCCACGCCGTCGAAGTGGCGATGCAGTGGAACTCGGGCTACACCGAGTCGGTGTACACGTTCGCCAACACCATCAACACCCACGAGGGCGGCACCCACGAGGAGGGCTTCCGCTCCGCGCTGACCACCACGGTCAACAAGTACGCGCGCGACAAGAAGCTGCTCAAGGAGAAGGACGCGGCGCTCTCGGGCGACGACATCCGCGAGGGCCTCGCCGCGATCGTCTCGGTCAAGGTCAAGGAGCCCCAGTTCGAGGGCCAGACCAAGACCAAGCTCGGCAACACCGAGGTCAAGTCGTTTGTGCAGCGCGTCAGCAACGAGTGGCTGGCCGACTGGTTCGAGCGCAACCCCACCGAGGCCAAGGTCATCGTCAACAAGGCGGTGCAGTCGGCGCAGGCCCGTGCGGCGGCGCGCAAGGCGCGCGAGCTCGTGCGCCGCAAGAGCGCAGGCGACATCGGCGGCCTCCCCGGCAAGCTGGCCGACTGCCGCTCGACGGACCCCTCGAAGTCCGAGGTCTACATCGTGGAGGGCGACTCCGCCGGCGGTTCGGCCAAGTCGGGCCGCGACTCGATGTTCCAGGCCATCCTCCCGATCCGCGGCAAGATCATCAACGTGGAGAAGGCCCGCATCGACCGGGTGCTCAAGAACACCGAGGTCCAGGCCATCATCACGGCGCTGGGCACCGGCATCCACGACGAGTTCGACCTGTCGAAGCTGCGCTACCACAAGATCGTGCTGATGGCCGACGCCGACGTCGACGGCCAGCACATCCGCACCCTGCTGCTCACCCTGCTGTTCCGCTTCATGCGGCCGCTGGTGGAGCACGGGTTCGTGTACCTGGCGCAGCCGCCGCTCTACAAGATCAAGTGGGGCGGCCGGGGCGCCGAGCCGGAGTTCGCCTACACCGACCGCGAGCGCGACGGGCTGATCGAGGCCGGCCGCGCAGCCGGCAAGAAGATCCCGAAGGAGGAGGGCGTCCAGCGGTACAAGGGCCTCGGCGAGATGAACGCCAAGGAGCTGTGGGAGACCACGATGGACCCGGCCTATCGGGTGCTGCTGCAGGTCACCCTCGACGACGCCGCCACCGCCGACGAGCTGTTCTCGATCCTGATGGGCGAGGACGTCGAGTCGCGCCGGTCGTTCATCACGCGCAATGCCAAGGACGTGCGCTTCCTTGACGTGTAACAGCCTGGACGTCTTCGCACCCGCCTGCACAGAAGGACCACGTACGTGACGGACACTCTCGATCCCACGTTGCCCCCGCCGCCGGAGGGCGACCGCACCGAGCCGGTCGACATCCAGCAGGAGATGCAGCGCTCGTACATCGACTACGCGATGAGCGTGATCGTCGGCCGCGCGCTGCCGCTCGTCGAGGACGGGCTCAAGCCGGTGCACCGGCGTGTCCTGTACTCGATGGGGGAGAACAACTTCCGGCCCGAGCGCAGCTACGTCAAGTGCGCCCGCGTCGTCGGCGAGGTGATGGGTAACTACCACCCCCACGGCGACTCGTCGATCTACGACGCACTCGTGCGGCTGGCCCAGCCCTGGTCGATGCGCTACCCGCTCATCGACGGGCAGGGTAACTTCGGGTCCCGGGGCAACGACCCGGCTGCCGCGATGAGGTACACGGAGTGCCGACTCACTCCGCTGGCCATGGCGATGCTGCAGGACATCGACGAAGACACCGTCAACTTCTCCGACAACTACGACGGCAAGGCGCAGGAGCCCGACGTCCTGCCGGCCCGGGTGCCCAACCTGCTGATCAACGGCAGCTCCGGCATCGCCGTCGGCATGGCCACCAACATCCCGCCGCACAACCTGCGCGAGGTCGGCGACGGCGTCGTGTGGGCGCTGGACAACTGGGAAGCCACCGACGACGAGCTGCTCGCCGCTCTGATGGAGCGCATCAAGGGCCCGGACTTCCCGACGGCCGGCCTCATCGCCGGCCGCGACGGCATCGAGCAGGCCTACCGCACGGGCCGCGGCTCGGTGCGGATGCGCGCGGTGGTGGAGGTGGAGGAGGATGCCAAGGGGCGCACCATCCTCGTCGCCACCGAGCTGCCCTACCAGGTCAACCCGGACAACTTGATCGAGTCGATCGCGAGCCAGCACCGCGACGGCAAGCTCGCGGGCATCGCCGAGATCAACGACGAGTCGTCCGACCGCATCGGCATGCGCATCGTCATCACGCTCAAGCGGGACGCCGTCGCGAAGGTCGTGCTCAACAACCTCTACAAGCACACCCAGCTGCAGTACAGCTTCGGTGTCAACATGCTGGCCATCGTCGACGGCGTGCCCCGCACGCTGCGCCTGGACCAGGTGGTGCGCAACTACATCCGCCACCAGATCGAGGTCATCGTCCGGCGCACCCGCTACCGGTTGCGCAAGGCCGAGGAGCGGGCCCACATCCTGCGCGGCTACGTCAAGGCGCTGGATGCGCTCGACGAGGTCATCGCGCTGATCCGGGCGTCGGCCACCGTCGACGTCGCGCGGGTCGGCCTGATCGAGCTGCTCGACATCGACGAGATCCAGGCCACCGCGATCCTGGACATGCAGCTGCGGCGCCTCGCCGCACTCGAGCGCCAGAAGATCATCGACGAGCTGGCCGAGATCGAGCTCGAGATCGCCGACTACCTCGACATACTGGCCAAGCCGGAGCGGCAGCGGCAGATCGTCCGTGACGAGCTGAGCGAGATCGTCGAGAAGCACGGCGACGAGCGGCGCACGCAGTTCGTGCCCGACGACGGCGAGGTCACCAACGAGGACCTCATCGCGGTCGAGGACGTCGTGGTCACGATCACGCAGACCGGCTACGCGAAGCGCACCAAGACCGACCTGTACCGGGCGCAGAAGCGCGGCGGCAAGGGCGTTCAGGGCGCCACGCTGAAGCAGGACGACATCGTCGCCCACTTCTTCGTCACGTCCACGCACGACTGGATGCTGTTCTTCACCAACAAGGGCCGCGTCTACCGGCTGAAGGCCTACGAGCTGCCAGAGGCCAACCGCAACGCGCGTGGCCAGCACGTCGCCAACCTGCTCGCGCTGCAGCCCGACGAGCAGATCGCCCAGGTCATGAAGATCAAGGACTACCAGGCCTCGCCCTATCTCGTCCTGGCGACGAGAAATGGTCTGGTCAAGAAGTCCAAGCTCACCGACTTCGACTCGCCGCGCTCGGGTGGCCTCATCGGCATCAACCTGCGTGAGGACGACGAGCTCGTCGGCGCGGTGCTGTGCTCCTCGGACGACGACCTGCTCCTCGTGTCGGCCGAAGGTCAGTCCATCCGGTTCACCGCGAGCGACGAGGTGCTGCGCCCGATGGGCCGGGCCACGTCCGGTGTGCTCGGTATGCGGTTCAACGCAGGCGACCGGCTCCTGTCGCTCGCCGTGGTGCAGGCCGACATGTTCGTGCTGGTCGCCACGGCGGGCGGCTACGCGAAGCGCACCCCGATCGAGGACTACCCGGTGCAGGGTCGCGGCGGTAAGGGCGTTCTCACGCTCCAGTACGACCGCAGACGTGGCACGCTGGTCGGTGCGCTCATCGTCGGGATCGACGACGAGCTGTACGCGATCACCTCGACCGGCGGGGTGATCCGGACGTCGGCGCGGGAGGTCCGCAAGGCTGGGCGGCAGACCAAGGGTGTTCGTCTGATGAACCTCGGTGAGAGCTCCACGTTGCTGGCGGTCGCTCGCAACGCCGAGGATGACGAGGACGAGACCGAGAGCTGACGCGGGCGGTTGCCCACCCGCCGATCGATCACCCTGGTCCACCGACCCACCGACCCACCGACCCACCGACCACCGAGCCGGCGTTCGACACGGCACCCGAGGAGACCTGCACCTCGTGAACGACACGACGAGCACACCTGACGAGCCCGACGGCCACGGCACCGTGGCCACGGGCGATCAGGCCGGCGCCGCCCCTGCGGGCAAGGCCGCGGCGGCCGGCAACGGCACTCCGGCCACACCCGATCGGGTGGTTCCGCAACCGTCGCCGCGCACCGAGCAGGGCACGGAGTCGGGCGCTGCGGTTCCGGGCGCTGGGGGATCGGGCGCTGGGGGATCGGGCGCTGCAGGCTCCAACGGAGCCGGATCGGCCACCGATCCGGCTCCGGCCGGCACTCCGGAGGCCGAGACCGCTCCGGTGGTCACGGGCGGTTCCGGCGAGCCGGCCCGCAATCCGTCACCCGGTCCGAGCTCGGCGAAGCCGGCGGCGGGGGCGAACTTCGCACCGTCCTACGGCGGCGACGAGATCACCAAGGAGATGCGGCTGCCCTCGCCTGCCAACGGCACGGCTTCCGCGGGCCACGACGGCGCCGGCACGCAGCAGCGGCCGGCGACGGCGCAGGTCACCCGCCCGGTGAACGCGCCGTCCCCGGCCCCCGGCCCGGTGCCGGGTCCGGGTCCGGCCGCGGCCAACCCGCCGCCGTGGGCCCGTGTTCCCGGCCAGGAATCGATGGACGCCGCCACCGTCAGCGTGCCCCGCCCGGCCGGTGGCCTGCTCGACGAGGGACCCACCACGTTCCTCGACGCACCTCGCCCCGCCGCGTCCAACAGCGGTGCCGAGGAGTCGGAGCCGGAGGGCTGGTCACCGGTCCGCGCGGTGCGCAACCGGGCCCCCCGCCAGGCCTCCCTGCAGCTCAAACGGCTCGATCCGTGGTCGGTGCTCAAGCTGGCTCTCGTGCTGGCCGTGGTGCTGTTCCTGGTGTGGCTCGTTGCCGTCGGCGTGCTCTACGGCGTGCTCAGCGGCATGGGCGTCTGGGATCGGCTCAACGGCACCTACGCCGACCTGGTCTCCGGCGACACCCCGTCGGGCAGCCCGCTGATCAGTGCCGGCCGCGTGTTCGGGTTGGCCGCGATCGTGGGGGCCATCAACAGCCTCCTGTTCGCCGTCGCCATGACGGTCGGGGCGTTCGTCTACAACGTTTCCGCTGATCTCGTGGGTGGCATCGAGGTCACGCTCTCGGAGCGGGACTGATCGATGAGGGATCACCGACGCCGAGGGGTATCCGGTTGTCGGCTGCCGGAGGCGTTGGGGTAACCTCGTCTTCGCCGCAGGGGGCCTATAGCTCAGTTGGTTAGAGCGCGTCACTGATAATGACGAGGTCGCTGGTTCAAATCCAGCTAGGCCCACTCCCACAATCCTCGGGGACAAAGGCAGGATCACATGAAGAAGCTTCTTCTCGTCGTCGCCGCCCTCGCAGCGGGCGCTCTGGTCTTCTCGAAGATCCGTGCGTCCCGCTCGGAGAACGACCTCTGGCACGAGGCCACCAACAGCTGAGCCGCAGCGCCCAGCCGCTCCAGCCGAGCGGGCTCGCCCCGATCGGTAAGGGGACGTAGCTCAATTGGCAGAGCACCGCCTTTGCAAGGCGGGGGTTAGGGGTTCGATTCCCCTCGTCTCCACCACACTTGACCAGCATCTTTGCTGGTTTCAAGATCACTATGCCATGTTGATGGCATTGACCGTGGCAATGGCTACCGTCGCTGCGTGGCCAAGAACCCGCCGAAGCCCCGCACGGAGGGGATGATCCGGCGCCGCGGCAACTCGTTCCAGGCGAACCTCTACGTCGGAACGGACCCGGTGACCGGACAGCAGCTCGACCTGCGCGGATCCAGCACCGACGAGGCCGAGGCCAAGAGGATCCTGCGCGGCTTCCGTGCCCAGGTGACCGAGCAGCGCCACGTCAAGACCCGCGCCTCGCTGCGCACGACGATCGAGTCCTGGCTCGAGACCCTCGAGCTCCTGCTCGCCACCATCGGAACCAGCTGCCCGCAGGACACGATGCGGTCGGGACCTTGGGCCCTGACCGGCGGAGGCGGGTCGGGCAAGCGTGGACCTGGACGGTCCGGCCGGGGATGCTCACGCCGGATGCCGGCCGGCGTCTCAGACCGCGTGCCACGCGCGCAGGAGGATCGACATGCCGACGCACTCGCTGCGGAGATGGACCGCGACATCGGCCTTCCTACGGCTCCAGAGCCGGACCATGAACCGAGTGACGCGGCCGCTGGCCCGCGCCGGCATCGGCCCGTGGTCGCTGGTCCGCCACGTCGGACGGCGAACGGGCCGGACCTACGAGACACCGCTGCTGATCGCCGGGGTCCCCGGCGGTTTCATGATCGAGTTGACCTACGGGCCAGACGTGGACTGGTACCGCAACATCGTCGCAGCCGGGCGCTGCATCATCGTGCACCGGGGCATCGAGTACCCGATTGACCGATCGAGACCCGCTCCGCCGAAGACGGCCGCACTTCCGCTTCCTCCACATGGCGCCGGGGGGCGTCGGTCAGGGGGATCCTGCGTCCCGGTGAAGGTGGATCAGCTCGCGCCGACGGGCCGTCCGTCTTGTCACCTGCACCGCTTGTCGCCTGCACCGCGGCGAACCCCGAGACCGGTTCCCCCACAGCGCGGCCACAGGGAAGATACGAGGTGCCGTCGAGAAGCGGACCCAAAAGCCCGCCCACGGTCAGGTAGGCGGGCTCTCGTACCGAGGCGGAACTCGGGTCAGATGACGCGGACGCCCTGGGCCTGCGGGCCCTTCTGGCCCTGTCCGATCTCGAACTCCACGCGCTGCCCCTCGTCGAGGCTGCGGAAGCCGCCGGTGTCAACGGCCAAGTTGTGGTCCCCGCTGGTGGCCAAGTTAATGTCTCCACCCCTCGGGGTTGATCAGG
>NZ_JBHSIR010000078.1:0-58913 GCF_042653605.1 Pseudonocardia sp. GCM10023141 | reverse complement strand
CGACTTCCCCTGTGATAGGTTAACTAAATTAGTCATCCGTGGCTTACACGGAAATCGTGACAGGCCCCGACTTGGTCGTCCACCGCAGGGGTGACATCGGATCTCCGCGTACATCCGGTTCGACCAGCGCCATCAAGGCCGGACGTAGACCGGGATCCAGATCGGCGGCCTTCCTGCGGCCTCCTCCGGGGTGACGCGTTCGGCCAAGCGGTTCCTGACCCGAGTCGAGCTCCGCGACGCCCCGCGAGACGGTCCCCTCACCCATCCCGGCCGCCTTCGCCACAACACGTACGCCGCCGTGGCCCAGCGCACGAGCTTCGGCACCGGCCAGCAGTCGCCGTTGCCGCTCGTCCAGGTGCGGGAACACCGCTTGGAACTTCGCCGCCAGCGAGTGCTGCATCTCCACCAGTATGGCCATACCACACCAACGACGATCACAACGAGAAGCAGCGGCTTATTTCTCTGCAAGCCCTAACTCCGCGGCATTGCTGCGCGACGACCTGCGGTCGCCCTTGACAACCCCATGTCAAGCTGAGGGTGGGTCGTCCCGGCGCGAGGCTGTGCAGCTGTCCTCGGCGGTGTCCAGACCGAGCCCTGCGAGCGGCCTGCGGCCACCGCCTGCGGGCGGCGGTGGGGTAGCGGCTACCGGGGCGACGTCAGCCCTGGTCATCAGAAGTGTGTCGCGCAGTGTTGCGGGTGGCGACATCTTCGAGGAGATCGGCGGCGCGGGTGGTGGCGTCGAGCTGCCGGATTTCCTTGCCTAGTGTCGCGGCCGCGTGCCGGTGGGGACCGTCGGTGAGCATGCGTTCCACCACACGTCGCAGGTCTGCAGGGGCGACCTTCTTGGTGACCACCTGGGCGGCCCCGGCGTTGGCCACAGCCCGACCGACCATCGGCTGGTCGAGCAGTGGGTGCATCGGCATGACAACGAGGGGTAGGTCGTGGGCCAGGGCGCGCATCGTCGTGGCGTGCCCGCCGTGCCCGACCACCAGCGAGACCTGTGGCATGAGGGTGTCGTGGGAGACGAATCGGTGCACCTCGTGGTTCGGCGCGGTGCGCAGTGACGCCGGGTCGATGACCGGTCCGGTCGTCACGATGACGCGGGCGTCCAGGTCGGCGGTCGCGTCGAGCACCCTTTGCAGTGCCGGCTGCATCCCTGGGTAGTGGAACGTGCTCAGGCTCACCAGGACAGCTGGGTCGTGGCTATCGAGAGCGTGCCGAGGCGGCAGGTTGAGCAATGGGCCCACGAAGCGGACATTCGCCGGGGTCGGGCCGGCTGCAGCGGGATCGAGCGAGGCGGGGGCGCCGACAAGACAATGCGCGGCGCGGCTCCAGGTCGCGACGGGGCGCAGTCCCTTCAGGCGCGCGACGATTCCGACGGGGCCCCGCAGCCAGCCTCGCCGCAGATAGGCGTCGAAGAGGTGTTCGAGCGAGACGAAGGGCTGCCCGGCGTCGGCGCACGCACGTTGGACGGGCACGAGCAGGCAGTCCGCCAGCACCACGTCGACGGGTCGGGTCGCGAGCTCGGCCAGTACGGCCCGGCCCAACCCCGTGTCGGTCATCATCGACACCAGCCGCGGGACGCTGTTGGGTGTGGTGCCGTCGAAGGGCCGCACCCCCTGGTAGGGGGAGAAAGCGAAACCGGCGGCGGTGAAAGCCACGTGCTGGGATTCGTGGCCCAGGAATCGGACGGTGTGCCCACGGCGTCGCAGTTCAGCCGCAACCACCATCGCCGGTGCCACGTTGCCCCCACCGTGCCAGGTGGCGATCAGGAACTCAGACATCGGACTTCCCTTCCGAGACCGTCCCGAGTCCGGCGAGGACGCTCCTCACCAGACGTTCCGTGCGGCGCGTGGTCTGCGCCCGGCTCAGGCCGCGGTCGAGGCGCAGCAGCTTCCAGGTGTAGACATCGCACGCCACCACCAGCAGATCCACAGCCTGCTCTCGATCGCTGCGAGTTCGGGGCAGGAAGGGCGCGAAGACCTGCTCGACCCAAGAACGGTGCAACGCTCGACCCTGCGTGGTGATGCGGGCGGCGACCGGCTCGCGTTCTTCCTGGGCGAGGAACAACAGGGCGGCGCGGCCGCGACGCTCATAGTGCTCGGCGAGCACCCGCATCGCGGCCGCCACGTCACCCACGGGGGCGCGACGTTCCTCGACGACCTGCTCACGGCCATGCTGGTGGGCCTGCTCGAACAGTCCGGCGCGTGAGCCGAACCGCCGCAGGACGGTCTGGACGCTCACGCCGGCCCGTTCGGCGACGTCGTCGAGCGCGATGTCGCTGAGCATCCGCTCACTGGCCAGCGTCACCACGGCGTCGAGGATCGCCAGCCGGGTCGCTTCGGCGGCCTCGGCCCGTGCGCCCATCGTGTAAGCACGTGCGGTTTTCATGATACTCATAGTTAACGCCAATATGGGATTTCGTGTCAACGATCGTTTACGCGAACGTCGACGGCGTGGGCTTCGGCCGGCCCGGGGGGAAGCCCTTCAAGGGGGGTGGGTCGTTCCCGGCGCGGGACCGTGCCGCCGTCCTCGGCGGTGTCAAGTCCGGGTCCTGCGTGGCTTGCGGCCGGCCTGGACACCGCCTGCGGGCGGATGGTGCTGGCCGCTGTCGGGAACGACGCGAGGGCTGGTCAGGGCGCCATGTGGGTGGGCCCGGGGTTGTCGGTATGGGGCGGTTTGCGACCGCGGAGAGGTGACTGGCTGGGCCGTAGGGGGCGCGGTCTTGCCAGCATCGCCAGATGATGCGGAGCCAGGCGCGGGCGAGGATCCGCACGGCGTGGGCGTGGTCGTGCCCGCGGGTTCGGGCTCGGGCGTAGACCTGCCGGGCCCAGGGGTTGGCCTGGCGGTCGGCCGCGGCGGAGTCGACCAGGCCCTGGCGTAGGCGGTAGTTGCAGCCGCGGCGGAACACGACGTAGTGGGACCGCCCGGAGGCGCGGGTCGAGGGCGCGATCCCGGCTGCGCCGGCGAGACACCAGCATCCGCCCGGCTGACCAGCCCGATGGTGCAGTCTGTTGCGCGGGTCCCGCGGGCGCCGAAGCGGCGCTCAGCAGCTGCTGCTGAGAGCGGGTGGAACGCGGCGTCGGAGCAGTGCCCGGACCAGTATCGGTGCACCGACCGCAGCGGGAGCCGGGGCCCGTTGTCGACGTAGAACGCGGTCAGCATGCTGATGTAGGCAGACACCCATCCCGGTGATGTGGACCGCGAGCCGGGCCGGGTGGGCCAACCGCACAGCGCTGAACCCGGCGCCCGCGGCGCAGACGGTGACGACGCCCAGGGCCGCGAGGTGCTAGCGATTCACCCAGTCCACAGCAGCCAGCACCGGCGCCGTGAGGCCCAGCCCGAGCAAGCCGAGTAGGAAGGTGCGGCCGAAACGGCGATGGCGACGGCTGCCCTTGCGGCAACGCAGTGATCGAGCGGTTGCGCACCGGTAGCGGCGGTCGGATCGACCTGCCTACGGGCACGGTGTATCCGGCATTGCACCGGCTGGAGCGGGCCGGCTTGATCTGCAGTCAGTGGTCGTCGGATTCGGGCCGGCGGCGGCGCAGCTGCGAGCTCACTCCGGCCGGAATCGCCGGATTGGACACCACCCGCAGCGGCTGGGAGGAGTTCTCGACCGCAGTCAGCGCGAGCGCCGCGCGACTCTGCTGCTCCCTGCCAGCGGGCCAACGGTGCGCACGGAGCTGGCACAACCTCGCCGGCCGGTAGTCGCGACTGCACGACCGACTGTTGCCCCCTCGGGGACGATCAGTCGGCTACCGGAGCGAATGTCGGGCGGGCCGATGTGTGGAGGATCAGCTGCCGCACGACGTTCAGATGCTCGAGCATCCAGCGTCTCCGCGGTCGTTGTCGGGCACTTCCTGGTGCTATCCGAGGTGGAGCCGACCGACAGTCTCCTGGTCGTCAGTGACGAGCATCGATACCCACATCTGCCCGAGCCAGGTGGCGTAGCGGTCGTCGGTCCAGCCGCGCTCGACGACCAGGCGGTGCCAGAGGGTCCCGTCCGTCGTGGACCACAGCACGTCGCGGCACTCCTGTGCGGAGACTGCGAGCCGCCCGGTGCGGGCAGCGGCGGCCACATGGATCCCCATCGCCTCGAGCCGTGCGCTGTCGGCCTCCGCCACCAGCGCGGCCGCGGCGGGTTCGCTGGTAGCGGCGCCTCGCAGCGCGCGCAGTAGTGGTGCCGTGCGTCGCATGATCGCGGTGTTGACCTCGGCGAAGCGGGTCAGCCGGGTGGCGAGGTCGGGCTCGGCGAGGACCGCGTGCATCTCGGGCCGGTCGAGGAGGTGGATGTCCTGCTCGTCGCCGCCGACCGCGACATCCCACGCCCGGTGCAGGAGCGTGGGCTTGTTCCGGAACGTCGCGTACACCGTCTCGGTGGCGACCCCTGCCTGTGTGGCGATGTCCGCCATCGTCGTGCGGCCGTAGCCCTTGTCGACGAACAGCGTGTGCGCGGCGGAGACGATCCGCCGCTGGTTCTCCCGCGCCTGCTCCTGGCGTCGCGTCGAGTCGTAGCGCCTCTTGACACCCTCACTCAATCGGGTACACCATTCTCATATTGAAAACAGGAGGACTGTATCGGAGGTCATCATGGCACAGGTCGACAAGTTCCTCGCCGAGATGCTGCCGCGATGGCAACGCGCATACCGGGCGCTCTGCGGCGGCGACGTGGAGCCCTGGGCCGCCATCTGGTCCACCCGCGATCCGGTCACATTGTTCGGTGCGGGCGGATCCGCGAGCGGGAGCGAGGGGGTGCGACAGGTCCAGACTTGGGTGGCCGGCCGCTTCGCCGGGCTGGTGGACGAGAAGCAGGAGTTGATCGCGGCCGGGGCCTGCGGCGACCTCGCCTACACCGTCGCGCTCGAACACAAGACCGTGGAGGCTCCGGGTGGTGAGCAGGTGACGTACACGCTGCGCACCACCCACGTCTTCCGCCGGGAGGACGGCGAATGGCGGATAGTCCACCGTCACGGGGATCGCCCCCCAGAGCGCGAGGACTTCCCGGTCGCGTCGGCCGCCGGCGTGGCCTGACCGGCACGTGGCATCTGACGTCGAGTCCGGTTCCTGGAGGGTCGTTCACGAATCCGTCGCGACGGCCCGACCAGCACTCGTGGAATCACTGAACGGCGGAACTCTCCCTCGCGACCGGCAGCGTCGCACAAGCGGCGACAGCGCAAGGCTGACCGCCGCGAACGGCGACATCGCCGTCCGCAGCGCCGACATGGCGCATCGACGCCCGCCCCGGCGGCGCCGGAGCGACCGTGGAGCCATTCGTGGTGCGAGACGGTGTTGCTCGGAGTGGTTTCAGTGCCTACGTGGAGGGCATCGGGCCTATTGTTGCTGCTAGATGCCCGGTGCGTTGTCGGCGGACTGCTTTACACCCGAGCGGTCGCAGGTTCGAACCCTGCTGCGCCCACCCCTGCGACAGGGACATTTGCAAGTCGCTGATCTACGGGTTCGTGTCCGTGACACCGCGATGGCACGCGGAAGATGTACGCGAAGTACCTGGGGAAGCGCGTCCGGACGTTCGTCGGGCGGCTGAAGGCAGCGGCGGTCGACGTGGAGGTGCTGGACTCCCTGTACGCCGAGCTGCGCCGATGCCGCATCAATTGCAGCTCCCGCGACGGCACGGACCACCGACAAGCGCTGCCGTCCGCATCGGTGCAATCCGCTGTCGTCGACGACGATCCGCCACATCCACTTCGTGCTCCGTGCGGCCTATGAGAAGGGCGTGCGGTGGCGGTGGGTGGCGGAGAACCCGATCCTGCTGATCGACCCTCCAGCCGCGAAGCAGCCCACCCCTTACCCGAGCCGCTCGGCAGCAGGGGCGGTCGGGTAGTTGTTGATCAGGCCTCGGATCGTGGTGGCGCGGCGTCGTCAGGGTGCAGCAGGCCCGCGGTGAGGATGTCGGCGAGCCAGTTCTGGTACTGGTCAGGGGTTCGGCCGAGTCCGAGTTGTTCGGTGTAGAGCTCTGGGCGGGTGAGGGCGAGCAGGGTGACGGCGGTTTCCTGCTGGTCCAGTCGTGCGCGACCGCTAGCCTTGGTGAGGAGTTCGGTGGCGCTGCGGTGGCTTCGGTTGTGCCGTTGCGTGGCGAAGTCCGTCCATGCGGCGGCGATGTCGGGGTCGAGGGGCGCGGCGGCGTGCAGTACCTCGAGGACGGGTGCTGCGCGGTCGTAGATCCGCCGGGCGTTGCGGGCGATGAGGTGCAGCTGGCGGACGGGGTCGGGCTCGTGCAGCTGTTCCTGCCACCAGTCCTGTTCTTGCACGTCGGCCCCGTAGTCGGCCCCGGTCGTGGCGCGTTCGACGGCGCCGATCAGCAGGGTGCGCTTGTTGAGGAATCCCTTGTAGACCGTCGGCACGGCCACGCCGGCGTGGCCGGCGATGTCCTCGATCCGGGCTCCGGCGTATCCGCAGCGTTGGAAGACCTCGCGTGCGGCGTCCAGGATCCGCGCGCGCGTGTGCGCGGCTTGTTCGGCACGCAGCCCGCTGGGGCGCTTGACCCGGCCCGTCACCTGAGTACAGTACCGCACTATTCAGTATAGTTTCACTATACTCAAGGGCGGTGGGTGATGGACAGGATCGTGGTGGCCGGCGGCAGCCTTGCGGGGCTGGTCGTGGCGCTGTTCGCGGCGCGCAGCGGGCGGGAGGTGGTGGTGCTGGAGGGCGACGACCGGCCGGTTCCCGCCGCGCCCGAAGACGTCTGGCAGGGCTGGCGCCGGCGCGGGGTGCCGCAGTTCCGGCAGTTGCACGGGACCCAGGCGCTGGGCTGGTCGATCCTCGCGGCGCGAGCGCCGGATGTCCTGGCCGAGCTGGGCGCGGTGGGCGCGTGCGCAGCGCAGCTGCTCACGCTCCCGGGGCCGGTCGCTGCCGAGCTGGTGCAGCTGCGCTGCCGTCGCCCGATCCTGGAGTGGGTGTTGCGCCGGACCGTGCTGGCCGAGCCTGGTATCGAGTTCCGGCCGGGCACCGAGGTCACCGGGCTGCGCCTGGGTGGCCGCAGCCGTCCGCGGGTCTCGGGTGTGATCACGACATCCGGTGAGCTCGCCGCGCAGCTGGTCATCGACGCCACGGGGCGACGGTCGCGGATCGGCGAGTGGTGCGTGCACGCGGGTGCGTCCGCGCCCCAGACTCGGACCGTCGAGACCGGTCAGGCGTACTTCACCCGGTGGTTCCGCCGCTCCACCCCCTTCACGGCGACCGATCCGATGTTGCGGGTCGAGCTGGCGTTCGCGACGCTACTGCTGTGCCCCGCCGATGCGGACTGGTTCTCCGCCACTTTCTTCGCGCCGGTGGGCGACCGGGCCCTGCGCAGGTTGCTGATGGACTCCGATGGGTTTCGTGCCGCCGTCGCCTCGGTGCCCTCGGCCGCGGCCTGGCTGGAGGACGCACGCCCGGTCGGGACCGTGCAGTTCATGGGCGGGCTGGCCAACCAGTTGCGCCACACCGCGCCCGACGGGCGTTCGCCGGTCGGGCTGCTGGCGGTCGGCGACTCCGCGGTGTGCACCAATCCAACGTGGGGGCGCGGTGGCGCGCTCGCGATGGCCTCTGCCGCCGCGCTGGTCGACGCCATGACCGCATTCGACAACCCGTCGGCCGTCACTCGAGCCCACACCGTGTGGACCACGCAACATCACGAGCCGTGGTTCTACGACACGCTGCTGCTCGACGCCGAGACGAACGCCGCCTGGGCAGGCAGGCCGCCGAGCCCGCACCTGGACCGTCCGTTCCGCCACGCCGCCGCTGCCCTTGTGGCACGGACCGATGCCGGCGTCGGCGTCGCCTACATGCGCTACCGCAACCTGATCGACCCGCCCGAAGCGTTCTGGGGCGACACCGAGATCGCTGATCGAGTCCTCGGCGCCACCAACGCCGGCGCCACCACCCACCTGAACGACGCGCCGTTGCCATCCCGGCAACAGTTCCTCGCGCTCGATCACGCCGTTGTCTGACAACGCGAGCCCCACCCGCATGTCACGTCCAACCCGATCTCATCGGTTCGGTGGCCATAGAGAAACGTGATCCGCTGAGGTGAGCATCCGCATCTTGCTCGATGATCACGAACGCAGCGCGTGGTCAGGCGTCGGGTTGCGTGGCGCGAATGATTGCTGCTGCGGCATGGTTGTGGACGCCGTGGGTTTCGGTGATCTCGACATCGATCAGGCCGGCATCAGCGACCGGTGTCAGTCCGAGGCGGGCAGGGTGGCGCCGGGGAAGCCGCGGACGGGGTGGATGTCGTAGGTGAAGATGCCGGCTCGGATGCCGGGGTCGGCGTCGAGGATCTGTCGGGTGATGTCGGGGGAGGCGTTGAATACGCCGAATCCGGCGATGCCGCTGTTGTCGGTGCAGGGCAGGACGACGGCGAGGAGGCCGGCGTCGACGAGTGCCATGTTGCGGCGGCCGTGTTCCCAGATGATGGGGTCGACGTCGGGGCGGACACAGGCGTCCGTTGTGCGCAGCACGATCGCGGTGTAGGGCTGGGCGGCCTGCAGGCGCTGGTGCATCTGGTCGTTGGTGATCGTCGGCAGGTCGCCTGGCCATGTCGGTGTCGGGTCGGGCTCGTGGGTGCGGTGTACGGCTGCGGCGAAGGAGTCGAGGCTCCAGCCGGAGCCGACGGCGTCGCGCATCTGTTCCCAGCCCTCGCCGTGGCGGTCGAGGTGGCGGTGGGTGAGTACGACGCGGGTGCGGTCCGGCCCGAGTGCGGTGAAGGCGATCTCGACTTCGCTGGCGCGGGCGGGGTCGGTCTCGATGGTCCAGCGGGTGGTGATGTCCCAGCTGAACACGACGCGGTCGGGTGGGTCGTAGGCGAGGATGCGGGCCCAGCGGCATTCGCTGCCGTCGGTGCCGCGGTCGATGATGTTGCCACCCACCCAGGGTTGGAAGGTCATCTCGGCCAGGGGTGCGGTGAGGATGTGCTTGTCCTCGTCCCACCAGGTGCCGATCTCGGCGGTGAAGACATGGAACGCCCGGGTGATCGGGGCGTCGACCTCGACGGCGGTGTTGACCGACGTGGTGGTCTTGACGGTCACGGGTTCTCCAGCGGGTGCGCGGGCGTGGGTGTTGGGGTTGTCGGCTGCTCGGCGGCGACGCGGAATGCCGCCAGCGATCGGGTCCAGAACGCGTCGAAGTAGGAGCGCAGGACCGCGAGTGCGTCGGGGTCGACGCTGTAGACGCGGCGGGTGCCCATGGGTCGGTCGGTGACCAGGCCGACGGTCTTGAGGATCTGCAGGTGTTGCGATACGGCCGAGCGGGTGATGGGTAGGTCGCGGGCGAGATCGGTGACGGCCGAGGGACGGTCGACGAGACGTTCGAGAATCGCTCGCCGGGTGGGTTCGGCAAGGGCTTCGAGGAGGGCATCAGCGTTAGTCATGGCTAACGAAAGCCTGCACTAACGCTCCGTTCCCGTCAAGGCTCCACGTCGGTGGCGGGGGAGCAACACAGGTCGGGCACGCTGGTAGCGACGATCCTCCTGTTGCGGGCGTGGAGCGAGGCGGCCCGCCGCTGGAACGCGAACTCCGCCGAGGGCGAAGCGACGACCCACCCTTGGTGAGGTTGCGGCCCGGATGACACCGGTGACCGGGGTGCCGATCGGCACGGCTACGACGAAGCCGGGTCCCCGTCCAGCGGCGAGGAGCTCACCGCTCGTGCGTGGCGCAGTGGTGTGTCCAGGGTTGCGGCACTGGGGGCCGCGGCCCGCTGCGGCCGGTGTCGGGTGATCCGGCGATCACCGCTCTGAACCCTGCTGCGCAGGCTCGAGGACATGAAGGACTCCCGCAGATCGGCCGCACAGCCACTGCCGGTCCGGTGGTCGACGTGTGGACGGCAACTCGCTGACAACGTCTCGAGCGGACACCGTCGACAGCGGACCGATGCGTCCGAGCGCGACTGGTCCCGATCTGTTCGGGGTATGAGAGGAAGGTGACTCGCTCCCATCGCCGCAACGAGGCCACGCGCGGCGCGCGCTTCGGTGCGCGGGCCGTGCTGGCCGCCGTTGCGCTGGGTCTGCTCGCGGTGCCGTTCGGCCTGCTGTTGTTGCTCGTGGAAGCGCAGTGGTCGCCGCTGCTGCGGGCGGATGACGCGGCGCGGGACAACCTGCACGCGTTCGCTCTGACCCGTGGCGGTTTCGTGGCGGTGATGGAGGCGCTGAGCAACATCGGGAGGTGGTGGGCCTACCTGATCTGCTTCACCGTGGTGATCGGCTGGTTGTTGTGGCGCCGGCTGGTCCGGTTGGCGTTGTTCGTCGTTGTCACGGTTGGCGGCAGCGGGCTGCTCAACGAGCTGGTGAAGCTGGCCGTGCACCGGGCCCGTCCGGTGCTCATCGATCCGATCGCGAACGAGACGGGTACGAGTTTCCCCAGCGGGCACGCCCAGGGCGCGATGGTCGGCTATGCGGTTCTGCTGCTGGTGTTCCTGCCGGTGCTGCACGGGGCTGCCCGTCCGATCGCGTTCACCGTTGCGGTGCTGATGGTTCTGGCGATCGGGTTCTCCCGGGTCGCGTTGGGCGTGCACTACGTGTCGGATGTCCTTGCCGGATATGTCCTCGGGGCTGCCTGGGTCGCGTTGATGGTCGCGTCGTTCAACACATGGCGCCGTGAGGGCGGTCGCGGGCCGGCCGATCTGGCAGCGGGCCTCGAGCCGGAGATTGGGCCGGGCCTCGATCCGCGGGAAATCTGACACGCGGGATATCTGCGCGGACGGGAGAAGTTGTGCCGGGTGGCGTGACCCCGGGTGGTCGGATCGGGTACTGCCCGACGATCTACGGCGGCTGGCTCGTTCGTGGTGCGAACTGTGGTGAGCTCGTGCTCGACGTCATTGCGCAACACCCAGCGCCGCCGCCATGTTGATGGCGCTCACGATGGCGAGAGGTGCCGACGGCGTGATCGAGTTCAGCGGCCATCTCGCCGATGCATGCGCACACCAGGCGAGGCCGGGTCCGTGGTTCGGTGCGGGCTCCACCACAACGCTGGATGATGGGGGGAGTTCGAGCAGGGCCTTGAGCATTCGAATGGCAGCGGTGCGCTTCAGGAGATGGTGGCGCCGATCCTCGAACTCCGGCCATGCCGTACGGCACCCGGTGCGGCGGTCATGGGATCGGAGTTGCGGTGCAGGGGCCCGCGCGACGGTCCGCGGGCGTTCTATGCGGAGGCTCTCAGGGGCTCGAGGGCGGCTAGGACGAGGTCGAGGCCGAAGGTGAACTCCTCTGCCGGGTCATAGCCGGCAGCGACGAGCGCCGCGGCGGACTCGTTGAGGTAAGGGAACTCGTCAGGAGGAAGCTGAGGGAGGAAGACGTCCTCGGCCACGTCCGCGAACTCATCGGCGGTGTCGAACGGCAGGCTGGCTTCCTGCAGGGCGAACCCGTAGACGTAGACGTCGAGCAACCAATTGGCGTGCGTCGCCATCAGAACCGAGAAGCCGGCCCTCCGCAGGCAGGCGGTGACCGCCTCGCGGTGGCGGAGGTGCGCGGGCCCTGGCGATGTCCTGGACTCCATCAGCCCGATCGCCCACGGGTGGCGTGCGAGAACCTGTCGGGCGGATACCGAACGCCGTCGCATCGCCGACTGCCAGTCAGTCCCCTCGGGCGGCAGCTCGATCTCCTCGAACACGACGTCGATCATGGCGTCCAGCAACTCCTCCTTGCTCGCCACGTAGTGATAGAGCGACATCGCGCCCGCGCCGAGCGCGCCGGCCAGCCGGCGCATGCTCAGCCCGTCGACCCCCTCGCGGTCGGCGAGCCGGACCGCCTCGACCACCATCCGCTGCCTGCTCAGTCCCGCGTCTGACGCGACCTGGCGTTGTTTCCTCGCAGACACAGATCATCTCCTCGTTCCCTCGACGGCTTGACAATCGTACAGCGTACGGTCATAGTCCGACGTACGGTGTACGTCGTACGGTGTACGAGCAAGTGAGAGTCACATGGCGGACGTGCGGAGGCCCTATGGGAACCGAACAGCGATCGAAGGCGTCAGCACGCCTGGTGTCAGGGACGAGCCCGGCCGGGGCGGCGACGATGCGGGCCGCCGTCCAGCACCGCTACGGCCCGCCCTCAGTGCTCGAGTCGTCCGAGGTCGGGCTACCGCTGCCCGGTCGAGGCGATGTGCTCGTGCAGGTGGGCGCGGCCTCAGTACATCCTGGCGACTACTTCGTCATGACCGGTGAGCCGTACGTGGTGCGCCTGGCGTTCGGGCTCCGCCGGCCGCGCCACGGCATCCCTGGCAGGGACCTCGCCGGCGTGGTGAGAGAGGTCGGGAAGGATGTCACCGCTCTCCAGCCCGGCGACCAGGTGTTCGGCTGGAGCACCGCTGGAACGCTCGCCCAGTGCGCCTGCGTCCCGGCGGGGAACCTCGTGTCCACGCCTGCCAACCTGTCGGTCGTGGACGCGGCAGCGGTGCCCACGTCGGCCATGACGGCGTTGCAGGCATTGCGCGACATCGCGAACGTTCGTCCGGGCCAGACGGTGCTGGTCACGGGCGCGTCGGGCGGCGTGGGCTCCTTCGCCGTACAGATCGCCAAGGCGTTCGGCGCCGAGGTGACGGGTGTGTGCAGCGCCGGCAACGTCGACCTGGTCCGGTCGCTCGGTGCCGACCACGTCGTCGACTACACGAGGACCGACTTCACCCGAATCGGGAAGCGCTACGACGTCATCCTCGACAACGTGGAAGCCCAGCCCCTGGCGGCTGTCCGCCGAGCGCTGACGCCGACCGGTGTCCTCATTCCCAACAGCGGACGCGGTGGCCGCTGGCTCGGTCCGCTGGGCCGAATCGGCAAAGCCCGCCTGTTGTCGCGGTTCACCAACCAGAGCCTGCGGCCGTTCCTGTCGGTCGGGAAGCACGAGGACCTGCTCGCTCTGGCCGACCTCCTCGCGGCCGGGCGGGTCACGCCGGTCATCGACCGCACCCATCCACTCAGCGATGCCGCCGAGGCGCTCCGCTATGTCGGTGCTGGTCACACCCGAGGCAAGGTCGTCGTCACCATCTGACGACGGGCCGGCCCACCTCAGTTGACGCGTACCCAACCCGGCCGCCACACCGCGGACGGACCCCCGGAGGAGCAAGATGATGATGACCAGGACAACCAGGGAGAACGCCCGCAGTCGTTTCGTTCGGGGCCGGCTCGTCGGCGCCGCGGCGATCGCGTTCGCGGTGTCGGTGGTGATGGAGAACGCGGTGCTGGCGGCTTCGGGCGCGCCGGCCTTCGGCGCTCCGATCGAGGAGGTGCTGGCCTACTACGCGGCCAACCGCGACTCGGTCGCGATCGTGTCCGGTCTGGTGGCCCTGTACCTGCCGCTGCTGCTCGTGTTCGTGACGGGCCTGCACGGCCTCGTGGAGCGGCGCGGCGGAGCCGGCGCCGACTGGTCGCGCATCGCCTTGGCCGCCGGCGCGACGCTGTCGGCCATCTTCGTGCTTGTCAACGTCCTGCAGATCGGGCTCGCGCTCTCCGCCGGCGGGCTCGCCGGGCCGACGCCCGCGTTCGAGCTCGTCTGGCAGGTCCACGCGGCGGCGTTCGCGCTGGCGCTGTCGACGCTCGGCACCACCTTCATCGGCGCGGCCCTCGCCGCGCACGCGAGCGGGCTGACTCCGGCTTGGCAGCGCCTGCCGGGACTGGTGGGCGGGAGCTTGCTGCTCGCCGCGGGGTTCGGCAACGTCGCGATCGCCGACGGCTCGACGCTGATCTTCGTCGGGCTCGCAGGGTTCGCCGCCTGTCTCGTCTGGCTGATCGTGACCGGCGTGCGCCTCGTCCGTAGCGACGTCGATTGACCGTCGGTCTGCGTGCTGATCGCCGGCCCGCAGGCCGGTCCGCCCACGACACTCCGGCCGTCAGAAAGGGTGGTGGGCTCGCGCGACGCGGACCTGCGCGCGCGGGACGACGTCGCCCCTGAGCGGGCCGGCGATACGCCAGGCCCGGTGCACGGGATCCTCGATCGGGTAGCTGGCTGACCGACCGGACGGCTACCGGATCGAGGTCGTGCAGTGGCCGGCCGGACACGCCGCCGGCATGACGATCGCCGATATGGGCGGCGCGTGACCCTTCCTGCTCAGCCGGTCACCGCGTCGACGGCCTCGATCACGCGGAGGTCGTCGCGGACCGCCCAGTGCCCGGTCAACCGGTCGCCATCGACGGTGAAGACGTGGAGCTGCTGCCAGGCGATCTGCGCGCCGCTCGGCGCTCGGTCACCGAGCCAGGGCACCCGTGGAGCTCCGCTCTGCGCTCCTCGAAGCTCCGTTCGATCCAACCCCAGACCATGTCCCAGGTCTGCGGCCCGCGCCCGCCGCTGACGTGATCGTGGAGATCGGGGCTCATCATCGCCTGGAAATCGGGCTCACCGTCGGCAATCCAGCGGGCGTAGGCCTGCGCGACCTGTTGGGGTTCGAGCACCGACCCACTGTGGCACAACGTTGCCGGCCTGGTCACAACAGCGCTCGTGCCTCGCGTACGGGCCAGCCGCGCACCGCCGGCCGCCACGCTGCCGTGCGGCCGACGTCGCCCGAGTACCGCTCAGGACTCGGCGAGCATCAGCATCGTCTCGAGGCGCACGCCGTCCTGGCGGACGGCCGCCGCCGCCGCATCGGTCTTCATGAACGCCTCGAAGGCCGCGAGGTCGGGGATCTCGGCGAGCAGGCCGACCTTGTTCGATCCCGCGGGATCGCGGAACGTCCCCACCGCGATGGCCAGCGATCCGAAGGCCTCGGCACGCTTCGATGAGTTCCACCAGTGCTCGACGTCCTCGACCTCGTGCGTGATCAGATACGTTGCCCTGGTTCTCCTCCCGCGGTACTGCGCTGCTGGGAGGCTGAAAAGTACTCACGCCCTGCGCTGAGGTCTCCTGCTCGGAGCGCGACCAACCCGAACGAGATCACAGCTGCTGGATCGCCTCACGGAATCCGGCGATGGCGGCGTGGTAGAACCTGGGGCCGTAGGAGACCCGTGCGACGCCCAGCTCCCGCAACGCCGCCAGGTCCAGTTCGGGTCCGACGTTGCCGTTCACCGGGCCGGGCAGCTCACCCACCAGAGCCGCGAGGTCGCTGCGGCTGCGCACGCCGATCGGATAGATGCAGTCGGCGCCGGCCTCCCGGTACAACCGACCCCGTCGCACCGCATCGGCCACCCGATCCGCCTCCGGCACCCCGCTGGATGCCAGGAAGGTGTCGACCCGAGCATTGATCACGATCGGCACCCCGGCGTCCTCCGTGGCCGAGCGGACCCCGGCGAGCCACCGCGCGTGCGCACCCGCCTCGACCAGCCCTCCCGACCCGTGGTCGGTGTCCTCCAGGTTGCACCCGGCCGCGCCGATCTCCAGCAACCGGTCCACCAGCTCACGCGGCGACATCCCGTACCCACCCTCGGCGTCCACCGTCACCGGCACCGGGACCGCCCGCACGATCCGCGCGGCCGCCGCGAACATCTCCTGCCACGGCGCACCCTGACCATCGGGGTGACCCAGCATCGCCGCGATGCCGTTGCTCGGCGTGGCGACCACGGGGAATCCGCATTCCACCACCACCCGCGCACTGGCGGCGTCCCACGCATTCGGGAGCACGAGCATCCCGTCGCCGTGCAGGTCGCGCAGCGTCGTGGCATGAACGATCAATCGCGGATCGGCTGTCATCGTCGTCCCCTCGTCAGAACAGGTATCGGGAAGCCGAACGATCTCCGACAGCACCGCCGGCTCCCACCCTCACGAAGACCAAGACACCGCGGCCGGCCGAAACTGATCGATACCCTCGGGTGATCCACCGACGGGTTCCCCCGGCCGATCCCCCGGACGTGGCTGACCCGCGCCGCGGCGGCCCGGCAGCATCCCTGTGGTTGTCGAACAGGAAGTGGTGCCCGACATGAGTGACTACAACGCAGTGCTCGCGCGGAATCCGGAGCAGGCGCCCAAGCCGATCGGTCCGTACTCCCAGAGCGTCGCCTTCTCCCACTACAACAACCTCGCGGCGCAGCTGCCGATCGACCCGGAGACCGGCGAGGTCGTGTCGGGCGGCGTGAAGGAGCAGGCCACGCAGGTCCTCGCCAACATCAGGGCCGTTGTCGAGGCGATCGACCACGTCATGGACGACGTGGTCCGGCTGTCGGTGTTCGTCACCGACATCGCCGACGTGGATGCCGTCGACGCGGTGATCGCGACCACCTTCACCGGCTACGTACCCACCCGCACGACCGTCGCCGTCACCGCACTGCCGCTCGGCGCCGTGGTGCAGATGGACGCGCTCCTCTCCAACGGCGAGGGAACGATCCCGGACGCCCCGCAGGCCGGAGACCTCGTCAAGGTCGTCGACAACACCGAGCGGGCACCGCGGAGCCCGGCGTCCTCGCAGACCGTGGCCTTCTCGCACTACAACAACGTCAGTGCGCAGCTGCCCATCGATCCGGCGACGGGCGAGCTCGTGGCCGGCGGCGTCGCCGATCAGGCCGCGCAGTGCCTGGCCAACATCAAGGCTGTTGTGCAGGGCATCGACGTTCCCCTCGACGACATCGTCCGGATCACGATCTTCCTCACGAACCTCTCGGACATCGACGCGGTGAACGAGGTCTACTCCACCTTCTTCCCGGACACGGCCATCGCCCGGACCGCGGGCTACCTCCCGGCCCGTACCGTGGTGGAGGCCTCGGCCCTACCGCTGGGTGCCCTCGTGCAGATCGAGGCGGTCGTCTCACACGGCGACGGCACGCCGCCGCAGGCCGTCGAGGACCGGCACGGGCTCGTCATCCGGGCCCACAACACGGACTCGGCACCCCGCAGCCCGCTGTCCACGCAGACCGTCGCCTTCTCGCACTACAACCACCTCTCCGCCCAGCTGCCGATCGACGCGGCGACCGGGGAGCTGGTCGCCGGTGGCGTCGCGGACCAGGCGCGACAGTGCCTGGTGAACATCAAGGCCATCGTGGAGAGCATCGACCATGCGTTGGACGATGTCGTCAAGGTCAACCTCTTCCTCACCGACATCGCCGACACGGCCGCCGTGGACGAGGTCTACTCCACGTTCTTCCCGGGTGGCGTCCCCGCCCGCAGGACGGTGTGCGTCTCGGCCCTGCCCGGCGGTGCCCTGATCCAGGTCGACGCCGTCGTGGCGAACGCCGAGGGAACCCCTCCGACGGCGTGATCCGCCCTATGCGCGGGATGGCCTCACCGGCGGTGCGTACCGCGCCGGGCGGGAGTGCGCCGGGCGGCGCTCTTCTTCGCGGGGGCAGGCCTGGCCGGTGGCGGCGTGGCGTTCCCGCGGGGGGTGCGTGAGCTGTTGGCCGTGCGCCCGCGGACGATCCCGATGAACTCCTCCATCAGCTCGGTGTTCTCCGCGTCCGGCCAGGCGAGCGCGACGCCCGACCCCGGCGCGTCGGCCAGCGGTCGGTGGACCAGGTCGCGGCGGTGGTGCAGGCGGGCCAGCGACTGCGGGACGACCAGCAGGCCGACGCCCGCGGCGACGAGCTTGATCGCCTCGGCCGTCGTCGCGGGGGTGAACGCCGCCGAGCGCCCCGGCCGGTCACCGGGCCAGACGAGGGTGTCGTCCTGCGGGCGGAGGACGATCTCCTCGGCCAGGTCGGCGACTCCTGCCTCCTCGGTCGCGGTGAGGACGTGTTCCTTCGGGACGACGGCCACAGTGGTCTCGGTGTAGAGCGGGATCGTGTGGAGCCCGGTCCGGTCGATCGGCAGCCGGAGCACGGCCGCGTCCACCGCGCCGGTCCGGATCAGCTCCACCGCCTCGTCCGTGGTCGCCGTGACGAGCTCCAGGGTGACGTGGGGGCGGCGCTCGGCCCACATCCGCACCCACTTGTCCGGCGTGACGCCGGGAACGTAGCCGAGCCGGAAGACTGCGGTGTCACTCGGCTCGGTCACCGGCCCAGGCTATCGGCTGGTCCGCACCCCGATATCCTGGGCATATGACGCGGCAGAGGTCGACCCAGACGATGAAGCCCGCGACAGCGGCGAAGAAGCTCGGCGTGCACCCCGACGCGACGCCGGCGGAGTTCCGGGCCGGGGTGGTCTCGCGCGACGAGCTCGACGCCCTGCAGGCCGACCCGCCCGAGTGGCTGCGGGAGCTGCGGCTCAACGGTCCGCATCCCCGTCAGGTCGTTGCCGACCGGCTGGGAGTGTCGATCTCCGGGCTGGCCCGTGCCGAGATCACCGAGCCGCTGACCACGGCCCAGATCGCGGCGTTGAAGGAGGAGCAGCCGGACTGGCTGCGCCGGGAGCGCCGGATCCGGGACGAGTCCCAGCGCGCGGAGGCCCGGCTGCGGGCCCAGCGGTCCGAAAGCCGTCCCGAGGGTCCGGTCGGGGGCTGAGCCATCGTCGGGCCGCACAGCACCGTGCTGCATGCCCTGCGCGACAACGGCATCCTCACCGACTCCGACTGCGAGGAGGGTTACTGCGGCACCTGCGAACTCGTCGTGCTCGGCGGCGTGCCCGACCACCGCGACACCGTCCTCTCCCGGGCCGAACGGGCGGCCCATCGCACCTTCATGCCGTGCGTGTCACGAGCCGTCACGCCCACCCTCGCCCTCGATCTCTGACCCGTCGGACGGGTCGGTGACATCGACCGTTCCGTCGAGACCATGCTGTGGCTCCGGGGACTCCCGGACGCGACGTCGAGGGGGCCGGCATGGCGGCGGACGACTGGTTGCTCACTGCCCGCGAGCGCGGGAACCCGAGGTGGCGGATGCCGGCGTGGTGCTCGGGCAACGCGGTGACGCCGCTGGTCAACGGTGCGACGTACTTCGACCGGCTCGTCGACGAGGTGGGGTCGCTACGGGCAGGTGATCATCTGTTCTTCACCGACTGGCGTGGCGATGCCGATCAGCGCCTGCGCACCGACGGGCCCACGGTCGGTGAGCTCTTCGGAGCCGCTGCTCGTCGCGGTGTGATCGTGAAGGGGTTGATGTGGCGCTCGCACTCCGACGAGCTGGCCTACAGCGAGCAGGAGAACCGCCGGCTCGGCGACGAGGTCGACGACGCGGGCGGTGAGGTGCTGCTGGATCAACGGATCCGGCGGGCGGGGTCGCACCACCAGAAGCTGGTCGTGCTGCGGCGACCCGCCGACCCCGACCGTGACGTGGCCTTCGTCGGCGGGATCGACCTGTGCCACTCCCGCCGGGACGACGCCGCGCACGAGGGCGATCCGCAGGCGTTGCCGATGAGCCCGCCCTACGGCGCCCATCCGCCGTGGCACGACGTGCAGCTCGAGGTGCACGGCCCGGCCGTCGGGATGCTCGACGAGGTGTTCCGTGAGCGCTGGGACGACCCGCAACCCCTCGACCTGCGCACCCCGATCGCCCGCCTCCGCGACGCGCTGCGCGACGCCGAGCAGACCGCAGGTCCGTTGCCGGCCCGACCGGCCGATCCGGCCCCGGCCGGCAGCGCGGTCGTGCAGGTGCTGCGCACCTATCCCGCGATCCGGCCCGGCTACCCGTTCGCGCCCGACGGTGAGAGGTCGGTCGCCCGTGGTTACACGAAGGCGCTGGGTCGGGCGCGACGGCTGGTGTACCTGCAGGACCAGTACCTGTGGTCACCCCACATCGCGCGGCTGCTCGCCGCGGCGCTGCGCCGCAGTCCGGAGCTGCACCTGGTGGTGATCGTGCCGCGGCACTCCGACGTCGACGGCCGGTTCTCGCTGCCCCCGAACCAGGTGGGGCGGTGGGAGGCGCTGCGGGTGTGCCGCGCGGCCGCGTCCGATCGGGTCCACGTGTTCGACCTGGAGAACCACCACGGCACCCCCGTCTACGGCCACGCGAAGGTGGCCGTCGTCGACGACGTGTGGGCCGCAGCGGGCAGCGCGAACCTCAACCGGCGCTCGTGGAGCCACGACAGCGAGCTGACCGTCGCCGTGCTCGATGACACCCTCGACGGGCGTGACCCGACGCATCCCGCCGACCACGGCGACCCGGCCCGCCGCTTCGCTCGCGCGCTGCGACTGCGACTGATGCGCGAGCACCTCGACCGCGCCGGCGACGACGACGTCGACGACGGCGACGACCTGTGCGACCCGATGGAGGCCGTGCTCGCCCTCGACCGGGCCGCCACCGCCCTCGACGCGTGGCACCGGGCCGGGCGGATCGGGCCCCGCCCGCCGGGGCGGTTGCGCCACCACCGGCCCGAACGGCTGCGCTGGTACACCAGGCTCTGGGCGGTGCCGGTCTACCGTCTCGTCTACGACCCCGACGGCCGCACCTGGGGCGACCGCCTCCGTAGGCGCTGGTAGCCGATCGGCCGGAGCTGGTGGTAGGCCACTACGACACCGCGTTCGGGTGGTTGACCGAATGCGGCGGCTGCGGGGTGAGCAGGACGATCGGGATCGTGCGGTCGGACTTCTGCGCGTATTCGTCGTAGAGCGGGAAGATCTGCGCCATCTGGTTCCAGAGGGGCTCCCGCTCGGCCGCGGACGCGGTACTGGCGCGAGCGGTGAACCGGTGGGTGCCGGCCTGGACGCCAACGGTCGGATCTGCGAGGAGGTTGTTGAACCATGCCGGGTCCGCCGCGGCACCACCGTCGGAGGCGACGACGACGAAGTCGTCGCCCGAGCGGCCGTAGATCAGGCAGGTGCGCCGCGGTCGGCCGGTCCGGCGTCCGGTCGTGGCGAGGACGAGGGTGCGTACCCCGTTGTTCTCGTGTCCCGCGGTGCCACCCGAGGCGAGGTAGGTGCGGGTGTGCTCGGCGACCCAGTCCACCGGCGAGTCGGTGGCGCGGTCGAGGTCTTCGGCGACGGCCATGGCAGCGGCCCCTTTCCGGAGTAGCTGTAGCTGTAGCGGTGGCGGAGCGCCCTATTGCTTGATCGCGTACCGCAGGAGTGCCAGGCCGTTGTCGAACCCGGTGGCCTCGACCAGCATCAGGTCGTGCCGATCCTCGAAGACGCGCCGTCCCCTGCCACGTGAGGTCGGGCAGACCAGCAGCCGGACCTCGTCGACGAGGCGGGCGGCCAGCAGGGACTGCATGAGGGTCAAGCTGCCCCACAGCCACAGGTCCCCGCCGGTGAGCTCCTTGAGCTCCCGGATGGTGACGACGGGGTCACCCGTCACGGTCGCGGCGGGAAAGTCGCCCCAGGGGGCGTCGGCCAGCTTCGACGAGGCGACGAACTTCGTGTGGCTGTTGAGCTTGCGGCCCCACTCGCCCTGGTCGTCGGCGTAGGGCCAGTAGTCCTTGGACTGGTGGTAGGTGTTGGCGCCGAGGATCAGGGTGTCGACCGTGTTGATGAAGCCCAGCAAGCTGTTCTGGAACGGGTTGTCGGTGACTTCGTCGTCGAACGGTTCCCCCGACACGAAGCTGAGACCCCCGTCCTCCTCCGCGGCGATGTTGTCGACGGTGACCCACTGCTGGACGATGAGCTTGCGCATGGATGGTGTCCTCTCAGGTGCGGACGTGCGGGACTCGGAAGTGGCGGCGGTAGTCGCCGGGTGAGATGCGCCAGTGGCGATGGAAGACCCGGTACAAGGTCTCGGGGGAGCCCAGCCCGCACACCTGCGCGATGGAGGTCTGGGCCTCGTCGGTGGTCTCGAGGAGCCGCCGGGCGGCCTCGGCCCGGCTGCGTTCGACGTACTTCCCCGGCGTCATCCCCGTCTGCAGCGCGAACACTCGGGAGAAGTGCCGAGGGCTCATCGAGGCCCTCGCGGCGAGCGCCGGAACGCTGAGGTCATCGGCCGGATGGGCGTCGATGTGGGCCTGCAGCTCCCTGAGTCGCTCCCGCTCGGGCAGGCGCGTTCGGGTCGGCAGGCTGAACTGGCTCTGCCCGCCAGGACGCTGGAGGTAGACGACCAGCGCGCTGGCGACGGTCCGGGCAACCTCTTGACCGTGGTCGGCGGCAACCATGGCCAATGCCAGGTCGATGCAGGCAGAGGCGCCGGCGGACGTCCAGATCGCACCGTCCTCGATGTAGATCGCGTCGGCGTCGACGTCGACGCCGGGGTGGCGGGCGGCCAGCTCGTCGGCGACCATCCAGTGCGTTGCGGCCCGGCGACCCTCCAACAGACCTGCATCGGCCAGCACGAAGGCGGCGGAGCAGATGGAGGCGATCCGGCGGGCCCGACCCGCCAGCCGGGCGACCCCGCCGACGAGGTCGGGGTCGTTCAGGTGATCGCCGGAGTCGGGCCATCCGCCCACGACGAGCAGCGTGTCGATGTGCCCCTCGACCTCGCTGAGCGCCCTGTCGGTCACGAGCGTGATGCCGTTGCCGGCCGTCACGGGGCCGGCTCGAGGTGCGACGACCTCGACCGTGTAGGTGTGCCCCACGGTCAGGTCGTTGACCGCGGAGAACACGTCTGCCGGCCCGGAGAGCTCGAGCAGTTGGAAGCCGTCGTAGACGACCATGACAACTCGTCGGGACATGCCAACCATGCTCGTAGCCGGCCGTGACGGCGTCAACGACACAAACCTTGCACTTCATGCCATCGTCTGAGTGGTAGCGGTGCTGTGCCGCCGTCTCGGCCGACCGCGATCAGACGGCCGTCGGAACGCCCGCCGCCGCCCTCTCCTCCGCCGTCCCCAGCGGGGCGACATACCGGTTCACCACGATCTTGCGGATGAAGTCGAGTTCGCTCGCGAGTACCTGCACGCCCACGGCGGTCCGAACCACACTTTCCAAGCTCGCCCAGGCACAGTTGATCGCGTCGGCATGTTGGGCCGGCTCGACCTCTCCGAACAGCTCGACATCGACGGCGGCGTCGGCGAGTCTCTTGAGAACCGCAGCGCGCCGGCCGTTGCACAGGCCACCCTCCTCATCGCGCCCGGCCGCAACCGATTCCGCCGCCTGATAGAGCGAGACCAGCTCCGCCGTATCGAGATCGAAGGTGAAGCGCAACGGTTGACCATTCATGGCGTGCGCGCCGTCCAGATATCCCGGAATGGTCTTTCCTCGCAGAATGAGCGATTGCCGCTGTCGGTCGAAGTAGTCGAGGTGGAGGTGCTGCCCGCTCCCGGAGATGGCCGCATACGTTTGATGGGTGCCGTAGTTGAACGACATGATCAGCGACTGGCCGACTTCCAGGCCGGCCAGATCGTTCTTGAATGAATGCGCGGTCACGCCGGACCCCCGAGAACTGCCGGCCGCTAGCGACCGGCGCCGGGCCACGTCTCCGATCTCGACCGGATGCCTCATGAACTTCTCCACCTCGTCGACATGATCCAACATGAATTCGACGTAGGTGGCGTACAGGTCGAGCATCCCCGGTCCGGCCAGCCGCATCGACTGCGCTGCGCCGATCGCCTCCTTGGCCTGCTGAAAGACCGAGCTGTCGGGGCCGCCCCCGACGTGGGCATCCGGGAAGAGGAAGTGGACCATCGCGCGGTCGCTCTGCCGGTTGGGGAGCCCCCCGTACGTCTTCTCCCAGTAGAGGATCCTCAGGACGGCCTGCACGTCGGCCAGCAGCGCGCCGGGTGAGCTCAGGCGCTGATCCTTCGCTACATAGAATTCGATGTCGTCGTCCTCGAACCCGAATGACTTGTTCAGTGCATTCAATTCGTCGCGTCCGAGGTGTGTCAGTAGTTCGACAATTGTCTCGACATTATGGGTCACACTGTTGATCTGCACCTTCAACTGCAGCTCCTCTGCTCGCGCTCTGCCCGCCGGTCGGCTGGATCGCGCCCCGCCCAGAAATCGTTACAGCGATGATCGCCCTGTATCCGCGTCGATGTCGACGCGGGGCCTCACCCGTTTGCGATACACCCGTACTGGCGGGGATCGGTGAGTGATCCCCGCACGGCCGGATAGGTGGGAATACCCTTCGGACAGGTGCGTCCGCGCTGGTGCGGGGGCCGCTGAAGCCGGCTCCTGGTCACTGAGCGTGCACGGCTCAACGGCGGAACCTGCGGATGCGAGTACCTACGAGCCCGCGCAGCGCGGCGTTCCCGCCTGTGAAATCGAACGGCACGTTCGTCCACCCGATGTGGACGAACGTGCCGTTCGCTCGGGATCGTCAGGCGAAGAACGGCGGGGGGACCTCCTCGGCGAGCACGATCGACTTGACGTGCGTGTACATGTCGAGCGTCTCCTTGCAGCATTGTCGGTCTCGAAGATCGTGGGCTCGACGAACCAGCCGTGCTCGCCGCCGGCGACCGTTGCCCGGCCGCGACGTAGTCGAGCACCCGCTCGCCCTGGCGCTGCGAGACCATGCAGCCCAGCCGGGTCGCGGATCGTCGGGGGAGCACACCCGGATGCGCTCGAAGGCGGCGACGAGCTTGCCCCGCACCGCGTCGTAGCCGTCGTCGTGGACGAACAGCCGTGTCCCGGCGAGGCAGGACTGGCCGTTGCCGCTCGATCGTTTCGTGTCCGAGGAGATCGGCCTCGATGCCGTCGAGGAGGCCTTCCACCGGATGGAGCGCGGCGAGGTCCTGCGCTCGGCCGTCGTGTTGTGACGCGCGACATCCCGACGGGAGCAGGGGTCATGTGTGACGTCGACGCCGTGGTGCAGCTCGTTCCCCTCGGCCGCGATGGGCGCGGGGTTTCCCACCGCGCCGACCTCGTGGCCGCCGCGCCGACGTCCTGACATCGGCGCCGTGGCGAATTGGTTGGCGCCGTCACCGGCAGGCGACTACGCGGTAGGGGGAGCACTCGGCCGCGGTCCAGTGATCAACGCCCACGGGCTCATGGTCAACACCGAACCAGTGCGCGCTCGATCACCTCACCCGCCGAGGGCGCTCTCGTGCGGGTCGACGAGATCGACGGCGCACCGAACCCCCGCCGCACACACCGCGCTCGGGGCGGTGCGCCTACGGCGTGGCCGAGGAGGTGACCGGGGTGCTGCGCGTCCCGGAGTCCGGCACCCCGGCGTAATCGGGCAGGTCGACACCGTTGATCGCGCGCTCCACCACCTGCATGAGCGCCTCCATGTCCGGCTCCGGGGCGGGGCCGTCGCTGTCCTGGGTCTCCGGTGCGGGAGCCTCGCGGCTCTGCACGTGCAACCGCCCGATCTCCTGGTTCGCTTCGACGAACGAACGCATCCGCTCCTCGTAGCCCGCGAACCCCGCCACCGGGTCCCAGTCGGCCGCCGCCAGCTCCCCGGCAAGCAGGTACGCACCGACCAGCGCCAGCCCGGTGCCCCCGCCCGACATCGGTGACGAGCTGAACGCCGCGTCCCCGATCAGCCCCACCCGACCGCTCGACCAGCGGTCCATCACGACCTGCGCGACCTGGTCGAGGTAGAAGTCCGGGGTGTCGTCCACGTGCGCGAGGATGCGCGGGGTCAGCCAGCCGAAGCCGGCCATCCGCTCGCGCAGCAGGCGCTTCTGGGCCCCGACATCGCGGTAGTCGACATCGAAGTCGACGGCGCTGAACGAGAGCATGGCCATCGCCCGGGTGGTATCCGGGAGCGGTCGCAGGCCTGCGGAGCGTCCGGGCTCCTGGTAGTCGAGCAGCCAGCGGTCCACCCCGAACTCGTTGGGCACCGTGTAGAAGGCCAGCACCATCCCGAGGTGGCGGACGAACTCCTCGTGCGGCCCGAACACCATCGCCCGCAACCCCGAGTGCAGCCCGTCCGCCCCGATCACCAGGTCGAAGCGCCGCCGGTCGCCGCCCGCGAAGACCACGTCGACCCCGTCGGCGTCCTGGGTGAGCTCCGCGATCCGGTCCCCGAACAGGTACTCGACGCCGTCGCAGGTGTCGTCGTGGAGCACCTGGGACAGATCCCCGCGCAGGATCTCGATGTCCGCGATGTACCCATCGCCGCCGTCGTCGTCGGCGCGGTAGGTCTCCAGCACCTTCCCCTCGACGTCCACGGTGTACGCGCCTGCGGTGTCGGTGCATGCCGCACGCACCGCAGCGTCCAGCCCCATCCGCCGGATGACCTCCTTGGCCACCCCGCGCGCGTCCACCGCCTGCCCACCCGGACGCAACGCCGGGGCCCGCTCCACCACCGTCACCTCGGCCCCCCGCCGATGCAACCAGTGCGCCAGCGCCGGCCCAGCGATGCTCGCCCCTGCCACCAACACCCTGATAGCGCTCACGATGGCCCCTTGCTCGTCCGGTTGTGTCCATGATGCGGGGTCGGCCGATCCGTGGTCCGCCCCCCTCCGACGGTGAGACCCGGACGGGGTCAGGAACTCATCGCTGGGCCGACCGCGAGCAGGCCCGCGAGGCCGGGGACGAGCACGCGCTGGGCGGTGACGAAGTTGTGCCCGCCGGGCTGTTCGCGATAGCCGGCGAGCTCGAGACCGCCTGCCGTCACGACGTCACGGAAGTCGCGGGCCAGTTCGACCATCGACAGACCGTGCACGCCGGGGAAGGAGTCGGGGAAGGGGCCGGTCTCGAGGCTGCCCACGGCGAGGTAGACCCGTCCGGACCCGGGCCGGGAGGCCGCGAACTGCTGCGTGATCCAGCCGCCGCGAACTGCCGGGGCATCGGCATCGGGCGGCGCGAACCAGAGCGACGGCGAGACCAGGAGCGCCCCGCCGAACGCGTCCGGGCGCTGCAGCAGGGCCCAGGCACTCGCCAGCCCGCCGAGGCTCAACGGGATAGCGGATGGTCCGGTCGTATCCCGCCGGCAGGTGCACGGTGACGGCGCGATCGCCCGGCAACGCGGTGCCCGCCAGCACGTGCTGCTCGGTCCGGCCGCGCGGGGGCGTTGCGTCGAGGTGGTCGAACCGGTCGGCGTCGGAGAGCTCCAGAACGGACTGGCAGCCGTCCGGGTCCTCGCTCGCCGGTCCGAAACCCGGGTGGTGACGCACGGGGTTGTGCGGGTCCGTCCGGCTCGACGCCGAGCTCTGCCGCAGGTACTCCGCGAACACCGCAGGATCCGGGGGTCGCGCCACCAACTCGGCCATGGATCCCTCGAGCGTGGGTGGATCGATGAGGAACTGGTAGGGCACGCCGATCCGCGGATCGGCCGGGACCGAGAGGTACCAGACGTCGGTGCCGTCCACCCTGGTCATCGGCACGCCCTGGAAATGCTGGTCCAGATCCAGGGTGCAGAGCTCGGACAGCAGCCGCACCGATGTCGCCTGCCCGACGTACACGAACGTCACGAGCACGTCGTCGCTGCCGTCGATCGCCTCGACGAGCGGACCGTGTGCCGCTTCGAGGTCCCGCCCGAGTGCCCCCATGGCGGCCTCGGCGTCCCTCTCCAGCTCATCGGCGAACCGGTCGCGACGAGATCGGTGGCGTGGCATCGTCGGGTTCCTCGGGTCGCGGCCGGTCACCGGCGCCATCCTGCCGCGCACTGCGGGGCGGGGCGACGGATCACGGCCGCCGCGCAGGTGCTTTGAGAAGAATTCGGGAAAGGGTGTCCGATCGGGGCGGTGGTGTTCGTAGTAGGGGTGCGGCCGCCCGCACGATCCAGGTCCTCCAGCTGATCGGACGACCGTGATAGGCAACAGCCCGACGTCCGCCACCACAGGAGATGATCTTCAGATGCAGTACCTGGTTTCCGTCATCGACGACAAGAACGATCCCGGCAGCACGGACCGGCAGCCCGCGATCAGCGCGTTCAACGACCGGCTGATCGCCGAGGGCTACTGGGTCTTCGCCGGTGGACTCGCGGACACCGACGCGGCCACGGTCATCGACAACCGGGGCGAACAGGCGGTGTTCAGCGACGGGCCGTTCGTGGAGTCGAAGGAGTACCTCGCCGGCGTCTGGGTGTGGGAGGCCCCCGACCTCGATGTGGCGCTCAAACTCGCCGCCGAGGCGTCGAAGGCCTGCGATCGCAAGATCGAGGTGCGGCCGTTCCGGTGAACGACGTCGACGAGGTGGTCACCCGGGTCCACCGCGAGGAGTGGGCACGCGTCGTTGCCGCCCTGACCAGGCGTTTCGGTGACCTCGACATCGCCGAGGAGGCGGCCGCCGAGGCGTTCGCGACCGCCGTCGAGAGGTGGCCGGCCGACGGCGTGCCCCCCAATCCCGGCGCCTGGCTGACCACCACCGCCAACCGCAAGGCCATCGACCGGATCCGGCGGGAGAGCAAGCGCGACGACAAGCACAAGGAGGCCCAGATCATGCAGGACGACGAACCGCTCGAGCCGCTGGGCGCCATCGACGACGACCGGCTCCGGCTGATCTTCACCTGCTGCCATCCGGCGCTGGCGATGGAGACCCGCGTGGCGCTGACGCTGCGCATGGTCGGCGGGCTGACCGTGCCCGAGATCGCCCGCGCCTTCCTGGTGCAGGAGTCCGCCACGGGGCGGCGGATCACCCGCGCCAAGGCCAAGATCAAGGCGGCCGGCATCCCGTACCGGCTGCCGTCCGCCGAGGATCTCCCCGCTCGCGTCTCCGGCGTGCTCGCCGTGCTGTTCCTCGTCTTCAACGAGGGCTACCTGGCCACCGGCCCCGACACCGATCCGGTGCGTCCCGGCCTGACCGCCGAGGCGATCCGGCTGACCCGCCTGATCCGTGCCCTCATGCCCGAGGAGGGCGAGGTGGCCGGGCTGCTGGCGTTGATGCTGCTCATCGAGGCCCGCCGGGACGCTCGCGTGTCGGCCCGCGGTGAACTGGTCGCTCTCGACGAGCAGGACCGTGGGGCGTGGGACGCGGCGCTGATCGGCGAGGGCCACGGGCTGGTGCGTGAGCGCCTTGCCGCTGCCGCCGCCGGGGTGGCTCCGGGCCGCTACCAGATCCTCGCCGCGATCAACGCCGTGCACACCTCCGCCCGCGACATGCGTGACACCGACTGGTCGCAGGTGCTCGCCCTCTACAACCAGCTCGTGCGCCTCGACCCGTCCCCGATCATCGGGCTCAACCGGGCCATCGCCGTCGCCGAACTCGACGGTCCGGAGGTGGCGCTCGCGACCGTCGACCGTCTCCGGGACACGCTGGACGGCTACCACGCCTACCACGCCACCCGCGCCGACCTGCTGCGTCGAACGGGTCGCAGCCAGGAATCGCGCTCGGCGTACGACAGGGCCATCGAGCTGGCGGGCAACACCGCCGAGACCGCCTACCTGACGCGCCGCCGCGACCAACTGTCCGGGTAGAGCGAGCGGCGCGGCAACGCCCGGAATCGCCCGCGGGGCTCGTGACCGGGAAAGCGTTGGACGGGTCGGGTGCGAGGTTGTAGCTTGCCGGTGGCCGTGACGCCGCTCGAGGAGGTGAGACCCATGAACGCTGTAGCGATGTGGGTGCTCCCACTGCCCGGCACGGTCGGGCGATCGACGTAGGTGTCGTCGGGAGCGCCTCACCAATGAGGCACTCCGAAAGGCAACACCGATGCACTCCCTGCCGTTCACCCCCGATACCGCGGTCACCCCCTTCGACGTGATCATCGCCGGTTGCGGGCCGACCGGAGCGATGCTGGCCGCCGAGCTGCGGCTGCACGACCTGCGGGTACTCGTTCTGGAGAAGGAAACCGTGCCCGCGTCGGCCGTCCGCATCGTCGGGCTGCACATCCGCAGTCTCGAACTGATGGCGATGCGCGGACTCCTGGACCGCCTCCTCACCCTGGGCAGGCGGCGTCCGGCGGGTGGCTTCTTCGCCGCCATTCCCCAGCCCGCACCCGAGGGTCTGGACTCCGCGTACGCGTATCTGCTGGGCATCCCGCAGCCGGTGATCGTGCGTGTGCTCGCCGAGCACGCGATCGAACGGGGTGCGCAGGTCCAGCGTGGTTGCGCGGTGGTCGGCCTCACGCAGGACGGCGCGGGTGTGACCGTCGAGCTGGCCGGCGGGGAACAGCTGCGTTCGCGCTACCTCGTCGGCTGTGACGGCGCGCGCAGCACGGTGCGCAAGCTGCTCGGCGTCGGCTTTCCCGGCGAGCCGTCGCGGACCGAGACGCTGATGGGCGAGATGGAAGTGGGTGTGTCGCAGGAGGAGATCGCGGCCACGGTGACGGGAGGTCGCGCGACCCACCAGCGATTCTGGCTCCGGCCGGTAGGACCGGGGACCTACAGCGTCGTCGTCCCCGCCGCGGGGGTTCGCGACCGTGCGGAACCGCCCACCCTGGAGGATTTCCGGCAGCAGTTGCGCAGCATCGCCGGAACCGACTTCGGCGTGCACTCCCCGCGGTGGATGTCGCGCTTCGGGGATGCCACCCGGCTGGCGGAGCGCTATCGCGTCGGGCGGGTGCTCCTGGCAGGCGATGCGGCGCACATCCATCCACCCATCGGCGGGCAGGGCCTCAACCTCGGCGTCCAGGACGCCTTCAACCTCGGCTGGAAACTGGCGGCGCAGGTCCGCGGCTGGGCGCCGGAGCCGCTGCTGGACACCTACCAGGCCGAACGTCATCCGGTCGCCGCGGACGTGCTGGACAACACCCGCGCCCAGCAGGAGCTGCAGTCCACCGAACCGGGCCCGCAGGCGGTGCGCAGGCTGCTCACCGAGCTGATGGAGTTCGACGTGGTGAACCGTCATCTGATCGAGAAGATCACGGCGGTCGCCATCCGCTACGACTTCGGCGACGGCCCCGACCTGCTCGGCCGCCGCCTGCCCGACATCGACGTGGAACAGGGCCACCTCTACTCGCTGCTGCATCGTGGCCGCGGCCTCCTGCTGGACCGCACCGGACGCCTGACCGTCGGCGGCTGGGCGGACCGCGTCGATCACCTCGCGGATCCCACCGCGGCGCTCGACGTTCCGTGCGCACTGCTGCGCCCCGACGGCCACGTGGCCTGGATCGGAGATGACCAGCAGGACCTGGAAGACCACCTCGCCCGCTGGTTCGGGGACAAACGCGTGGTGGCGTCGGCCGCCACCGCGCGATGATGGCCGACGTGGAGGAGGTCGAGGTCGTCGTCGCCCATCAGGCGCGCGCGACCCTGCGCGTCGGCGAGGTGTTCCTGAAGATCGATGCGGATCAGGCGAACACCGACGTCGAGGTCGAGGCGATGGCGCTGGCGCCGATCCCGACCCCGGAGGTCCTGTGGCGCAACCCGCCCGTGCTCGCGCTCGCCGCCCTGCCCGGCAGCGCGCTCGGCCGCCTCGGCGAGCCGTCGACCGCGTCGTCGGCGGCGTGGGCGGCGGCCGGTGCCGCCGTGCGGTTGTTGCACGACGCGCCGCTGCCGCCACGGCCCGGTCGGAGCGTCGAGGAGATCGGCGCGGAACTCGACGCTGAATGCGCCTGGCTCCTCACGAACGGGGTCCTTCCCGCCGACGTGGTCACCCGCAACCGCGCGGTCGCCGGGGCTGCGCTGCGGCCGTGGACACCGGTGTTCACCCACGGCGACCTGCAGATCACCCACGTGTTCGTCCACGGTGACGTGATCACCGGGGTGATCGACTGGTCCGAGGCGGCCCAAGGCGATGCCCTGTACGACCTCGCCACGCTGACGCTCGGGCACGAGGAGCGCCTCGGCGACGTCCTCAGCGGGTACGGCACCGACGTCGACCTCGACGTGATCCGCGCGTGGTGGTCGTTGCGGAGCCTGCGGGGGATCCGCTGGCTCGTGGAGCACGGCTTCGACCCGGCGGCGCCGGGGTGTGAGATCGACGTGCTGAGATCCCGGATGTGAGAGGTCCGACCTCGCACACCGTCGCGCGTGTTCGCAGGGGTTGGAACGGGTGCGAGGACCTGTGACGGCATGCGAAGTCGGCCTGCGCGCGCAGCCCGGCCGCGAACGCGTCGAACGAGGGCTGGAGGTCCGGAATGGACTCCTCGGTCTCATGCTGCTCCTGCGCAACGGCGGCCGGATGACGACGCGCGAGCTGGCCCGCCGGCTGGAGGTCTCGACCCGGACCGTGCTGCGCGACCTGGAGGCGCTCAGCAGTGCCGGCGTTCCCGTCTTCGCGATCCGGAGCCCGGAGGGCGGGTTCGAGCTCCTCGACACGTTCGACCAGCAGACCCCGACAACGGCCCCTGGTCCGCTCGGTGGGCGCGGGCGGATCCGCCGGATCCGCGTGCGGCTGTCTCCGACCGCACTGCAGTCGGCGCTCGTGCTGGGCAGGCCCCGCGGCTGGCGGCCCCGGCCCCGACCGGACGCGCCGCACCTCGACCGCCCCGACTGGGTCGAGGGATCGTTCCGGTTCGACTCCGAGGAGGGTGCGGTGTCGGAACTGCTGGCCCTCGGTGGGGAGGTCGAGGTGCTGCTGCCGCTCGAGCTCCGCGACCGGATGGCCGGGATCGGGCGAGCCATCGCGCGGTTGCACGGGCCGGTCGACCCCTGACCGAACCGGCCACGACGATCATGGCGAGTCGGCGGCGGATTCGCTGTCCACCTCCAGCAGACGCAGCTGCACGTCGGGCCGACGTCGCACGCGTGCTCGATCGCTCCGACGCCCGGACGGCGACCGAGCTCCGCCACCTCGACGCACTGCGCGCCGGAGCGACGACGCTGCAGCTCCACGGACTGGACACCCGGATCCCCGAGAATGCGGTACGAGCATCGCAGCGCCGGGTGCCGGCGAACTCCACCACGACCTGCTTGCTCTTCCTGCACGGGTTCGGTTCGACCAGGGACGACTACGCCGACTTCGCCCATCTGCCGACGGCTGCCGGACGCCCCTTCCGCGCCTACGACGCGCCGGGCTGCGGCGAGACGTCGTGCAGCGACCTGTCGCTCGTCGGCTTGCCGTTCCTGGTCCGGACGGCCCGGGCCGTCCTCGACCGGCTGGGGGTGGAGCGCTTCCACCTGGTCGGGCACTCCATGGGCGGTCTCACCGCCCTGCTGCCGGCACAGCAGGACCCGAGCCGGGTGCCGAGCTTCGTCGACATCGAGGGCAACCTCGCGCCGGAGGACTGCTTGCTCAGCCAGCAGATCGTCACCCATCCCGCAGGCGGCGCTGCGGCCTTCCTCGACGACTTCGCGGGCCGGACCAGCCGGTCATCGGTGCCGGCCGGTGCCCTCTACGCGAGCGGCGTGCGGCACAAGGTCCGCGCCGACGCGGTGCGGGGGATCTTCGAGCCGATGGTCGAGCTGTCCGACCACGGCGACCTGCTGTCGACGTTCCTCGCGCTGCCGTTCCCCCGCCTGTCCTGTACGGCGAGGCGAACGCATCCCTGTCGTACCTGCCGGAGCTCGAAGCCAACGGGGTCGGGCTGGCCGCGATCCCGCACAGCGCCCACTGGCCGATGTACTCCCATCCCGTGGCGATGTGGAGCCGGATCGCCGCGTTCCACGAGCAGGTCCGTGAGATCGGGACCCGTGCGCACGATGTCGCCCCGGCCGCGCCGGAGCTCGCGCAACCCGGATGATCGGGACGCGAGCGGGCTGCCGTCCGTGAGCGACAATCCTCGGGTGCAGCAGCGGCTCGATCAGGTGGTGCTGGCCGACGGCACCGCCGTGTCCTACGCCACCGTCGGTACCGGCCGGCCGTTGGTCTACGTGATGGGGTGGCTCACCCACCTGGAGCTGGGCTGGGAGCTGCTGCCCGAGCGGGCGCTCTACGAGGCGTTGGCCCACGGCGGCCGGCTGGTGCGCTACGACCGCGCCGGGTGCGGGTTGTCGGCCGCCACGGACCGCCCGTCGTCGTTGGAGTTCGAGCTGGAGCAGCTGGCCGCGATCGCCGCGACGCTGGACGAGCCGTTCGACCTGATGGGCACCTCGATGGGGGCCGCGGTGGCCGTGGCGTGGGCTGCGGCCCATCCCGACACCGTGCGGCGGCTGGTGCTCTACGGCGGCTGGGTGCGCGGCGCCGAGCTGTCGCCACCGAGCGTTCGCGACCATGTGCTGGGGCTGATCGAGGCGCACTGGGGCCTGGGCTCGGACGTGCTGACCGACATCTTCGCCCCCGACGCCGACCCCGCGATGCGCGCCGGTGTCGCGCGGTACCAGCGCGCCTGCTCGAGTGCCGCGACCGCCCGGGCGCTGCTGGCACTGAGCTACGACCTCGACGTCGGCGACACCCTCGGTCAGGTGCGGGCGCCGACGCTGGTGGTGCACCGCACCGGCGACCGCGCCGCACCCGTCGCGCAGGCCACGGCACTCGCCGAGGGCATCAGCGGCGCCGAGCTGGTGCTGCTGCCCGGCCGGTCGCACCTGCCGTACGCGGGTGATCGTGACGAGCTGGTGCGCGTGGTGCGCCGGTTCCTCGGCCGGCCCGTCGCCCGGCGCCGCGCGGACGGGTTGACGGCTCGCCAGCGCGAGGTGGCCGAGCTGGTGAGCCAGGGGTGCACGAACCGGGAGATCGCAACGCGCCTGGGGATCGAGGAGCGCTCTGCCGAGGGACACGTCGAACGGATCCTCCTGCGTCTGGGATTCCGGTCCCGCGCCCAGATCGCCGCCTGGTTCAGCGCCCGGCGCGATCAGCTCTGAGCCGGGCTCGATCCCGGACCGCTCGTCGACACTGGGGTGGTTCCACGCCTGACGGGCGGGCGGGATCGGCGCAGAGTGCCGGTACCGACCAGCGAGGCGAGGATTCTTGTGATCGACAACGACAGCACCATCGCTCAGGGGGCGATCTCCCCGGCGACCACCTTCGAGGTGCACCGCGGGCGTGGTCGCTTCAACGCCGCGTTCTTTGCCGTGCTGGGCCCCTACATCGAGTGGAACGTGCGGCGGCACAAGCGACGCGTGTTCGCTGAGCTTCCCCGGACGGTCGTCGAGATCGGCTCCGGGGTGGGCGCCAACCTGCGCCACCTGCAGCCGGGATCGACGCTCGTCGCGATCGAACCCAACGTTCCCATGCACCAGCGGCTCCGCGCCGCCGCCGAGCGCCACGGTGTACGTCTCGACCTCCGCGAGCGGGTCGCCGAGCACACCGGTCTCCCCGACCGCAGCGTCGAGTGCGTGATCTCCTCGCTCGTGCTCTGCACGGTGGCCGACCCTGCCGCGGTGCTGGCCGAGGTCCGTCGCATCCTGGCGCCCGGCGGCACCTTCCGCTTCGTGGAACACGTCGCGGCGCGGGCCGGTACGCCGACGCGCATCCTGCAACGGGTGCTGCGCAGGCCGTGGGCCTGGACCTTCGAGGGGTGCTCGTGCGAACGGGATCTGGCCGCCGTGCTGCACGCAGCGGGGTTCGCCCGGCTCGAGATCGAGCCCTACCGGCTGCACAGCCCGTTCATCGGCTTCAACACCCATATCGCCGGCGTCGCCCACGCCTGACCGGCGCGTGGGGCGTCCGCGCCAACCGCGGCTGACGTGCAGGGTCGGCCGGTAGGCGAGCTCCTGGATGTCGCCGTCGAGCGTCCGCTGCTCGAGCAGTTCCAGGTCGAAGTCGGCGGCGCCACCGAGCACCGGTTGCGTTCCGGTCCGCCCGGTGATCACCGGGAAGACCGTGACCTGGATGCGGTCGACCAGGCCGGCCGCCGGCAGGGCCCGGTTCAGCGCACGCCCGCCATGACGGTCAGCGGTGCGGCCGCGGCGACGACGAGGAAGACGATCGCGCCGGGGCCCAGTACCCGGCGCCGGCTGCTGGACATCGACCTGATCCTGGACACCGCGCTCGCCCTGATCGACGAGCACGGCAGGCTCACGATGACGGAGCTCGCCGCGCGGCTGGGCACGAGTGCCTCGGCGGTGTACCACCACGTCAGCGGCCGGGCGGCGATCATCGAGTTGCTCCGGGAGCGCATCGCGGGGCCACTGGGTTGGCCGCCGCCGGAGTCCTCGGACTGGGCGGCGGAGATCGCGGACTGGATGCGGGGCTACCGGCGCGTGATGGCCGAGCACCCCAACGTCATCCCGCTGCTGACGGCGCAGCGACCGCCGCGACACCCTGGCGCCGGACGACGCCGTGGACGCGGCCCCCCGCAGGCGCGCCGACGCCGCGTTCGGGCTCGGGCTCGGGCTCTCATGGTCGGCATGCGCCACCGGATTCGCGACCGCGCGACGCTCGACGGCGGCTGAGCTTCGGGGGTTCGCCCGAACCCGGGCCGGGGCCTGGCGGCCGCATCGCCCACCGGGCCCCGACCGCTGCGGCCCGCGTCCCCCCCGACGCCGCCCCCGGGTGTTGTTCCATCCCCTATGGACGGTCGCGGGGATTCGGTTCCATCCCCGATCCCCTGCTAGGCCGTTCGGCCTAACTTCGGTTCCAGCGGTTGGTGCAGCCGATCGCACGATCCCCACTCCAGAGGGAGCAGACCATGCCGAACCACCACGGAAACCACAACCACAACACCACCGTTGTGCAGCACACGGACGATCACTCGGTGACCGCCCATGGCGCGGGCTCCGTGGCGGCGGGCGGCGGCATCAGCGGCTCGACGGTCGTCACGGGCCATGCCAACACCCTCGGCAACGGCAACATCGCCGGCCACGGCAACGTCGTCGGCACCGGCAACGCGGCCGTCACGGGCAGCGACAACGCCACGAGCTTCGGCTCCGGTGCGGTCAACAGCACCCACACCGGCGCTGTCACCGTCGGCGACGGCGCCGCGTTCAACACGGGCAGCGGCAGCGCGGCGGTCAACAACAGCGACAACTCGCTGCACAACGTGGGCAACTCCTACACCGACAACTCGCAGACCAACTCGCACAACGTCGTCATCGACGCGTCGCAGACCAACAGCCACAACGACAGCAGCGACCACTCGGTGCACAACAACACCCACGTCGACGACTCGTTCAACAGCAGCCTCGACCTGTCGCAGCACCACACCATCGACATCGACCACTCGTTCAACCACGCGTTCTTCCTCTGACCCTCGCCTTCAGCCTCCCGCTGGGGAACTGCCCGCAGCTCTGCCGTCACGCGACGGCCGCGCTGCGGGCAGTTCGCTGTCAGGACGTGGTTGCGGGCGCGAACGTGGCCAGCACCTGTTCGACGTAGGCGAGCGCCGCTGCCCGCTCGACGCCGGCGGCGTTGACGCGGGGTGAGAGGTTGAGGTCGAAGAACGCCTCGGTCACTCCCTGCGCACGAAGCGCGCCGAGATCGTCGAGCACCTGGTCGCGGGTGCCGTGCAGCGGCCGCCGCTGCCGGCCGGGGTCGCGGTCGACGAGGTCGACGACACCGCGCACGAGTATCCGCACGGCCTGCGGATCGCGCCCGGCCGCCCGTGCCCCGTCGCGCACCGTCTCGACGCACGCGCCGATCCGGGTCAGGTCGTGTCCGCTGCTGCCGATCCAGCCCTCGGCGAGCCGCCCGGCGCGGCGCAGCGCCGGTGCGGCCATGCCGCCGAGCAGCACCGGTGGGTGTGGTCGCTGCACGGGCAACGGGGCCACGTGCGAGCGCGGCACCGTGTAGAACTCGCCCGCGAACTCGACGGGGTCCTGCGTCCACAGCGCGTGCAAGCAGTGCAGGTACTCCTCCATCCGCGCTCCCCGCCGCGCGAAGGGCACGCCCGCGGTGAGGTACTCCTGCGGCAGCCAGCCCATCCCGAGCCCGACGGTGAGTCGGCCGTCGGAGAGCACGTCCAGTGACGCCATCGACTTCGCCAGCAGCGCGGGTGCGGTGAAGGGCGCGCAGATCGTGGCGGTGCCCAGCCCGATCCGCTCGGTGCACCCGGCGACGTAGGCGAGCGCAGCGAGCGGGTCGAGCACGGTGCGATGAGACGGGTCGAGGTCGGCGTCGACGGGGAAGAGCGTGCGCTGGAACACCCACAGCGACGCGTAGCCGAGCTCCTCGGCACGTCGGGCGACGCGCCGCATCGTGCCCGGGGTGGCCCAGCTCCCCGCTATCGGCAGGCCGAACCCGAGCTGGGGCAGGTCACCCGTCATGCCGCCCGACTCTGCCAGGTTGCCGGCAAGGCCGGTCAGGAGGCGTCGACGGGCGCCGGGCCGCTCGAGCCGCGCACGACGAGGTTCGGCTCGAGCAGCGTGGTTCCCGTGGGTTCGACGATCGTGGTGCTCGTCAGCCAGGCCGCCAGCAGCTCCCCGGCGGCTCGTCCCACGGCCGCCCCGGCGTTGTCGACGGTGGTGAGCGCGATCCGGCGCAACCGGGCGAACACCGTGTCGTCGTACCCCACGACCGACAGGTCCTCCGGCACCCGCAGACCCCGCTCCTCGGCGGCGGCCATGACGCCGATGGCGGACAGGTCGTTGGCCGCCAGCACCGCGGTCGGGCGCGGTGTCAGCCGGAGCAGGTGCGTGCCCACGCGGTACCCGGTCTGCTCGGTCCAGTCGCCCGCTACGACCGCAGCCGGCTCCAGCCCGGCCGCGGCCAGCGCGGTGGCGAAACCCCGGTGCCGCAGGCGTCCCACCTCGCCCTCGCCGATCACGTGAGCGATGCGCCGGTGACCCAGGTCGAGCAGGTGCGCCGTGGCCAGGTGGGCGCCCCGCTCGTTGTCGCCGACGACGACGGGTGCGTGGGGGAGCAGCGGTTCACGGCTGCCGGCAACGACAGCGGGCAGGGAGGTGCCCAGCCGGCGCAGCTGGCTGACCGCGGTCTCGCCGAGCGATCCGACGAGGACGAGACCGTCGACCCGAAGGTCCGACAGCGCATCGACGGCATCGGGTTCGGTGCGGCCATCGGCCAGCAGCGCCCGCAGCCCGCCGGCCCGCAGGGGTGGTCGCAGTCCCGCGAGGACATCGACGAACCACGGGTTGGTGAGGTCGTCGATCACGACGCCGACTGTGCGGCTGCGCCGTTCCGCCAGGCTCCGCGCGGCGGCATCGGGCCGGTAGCGCAGCTCGTCCATCGCGTCGAGCACGGCCTGCCGGCGCTGGGGGCTGACCTGCGGCGACCCGCGTAGGACGAGCGACACGAGTGACTTCGAGACGCCGGCCCGGGCCGCGACCGTGCGGATGGTCGGGGCGGCATCGGGTGGCGTCGGGTCGGTCACCGCATTCCTCCTCGCACTTGACGGGGGTGTCACGTGACTGTGGACCCTACTGAATTGGATCGGTCCAAGTGGTCCGACCGGGGGAGTCGCCGTCGAGCGGCGACACGCTCTTCGGCCCTGGAGTTGGGGGGTGCAGGAGTTCGGGGTGCAGGAGCCGGGGGCGCAGGAGGCGCGGCGGGGCGGCCGTCGGTGTTCGGTCTGGTGTCCGGCTGGCTGTCCGGCGGGGTGTGGGGGTCGCGAGGTCCTGTGATGCGCTGGGTGGTGGGCGGTGTCCATCGCGGCCCTGGCCGCCACATGGTTACTTGTGGCTGTTCGGCAGGCGGTGCTGGCGTCCACAAGGTTCCATGGGGCAGGTCGGCGGCAGCTGCGGCCGGCGCCCATCGGTGTCCGTAGTCGTCGGGGGGCTGGCTGGTCCAGCAGCCACAGGGTTCCATGTGGTCGTCCGGGGGCCGGGCTCGGCAGCCATATGGTTCCAGGAGGCTGTCCGGCTGGGAGGTCCAGTAGCCACATGGTTCCATGAGGCGCCCGGCAGCCCGGATCACCAGCCACAAGGTTCCATGAGGCTGTTAGCCGTCAGCACCCATCCGCCCCGATCAGCGGTCGGCTCGCAGCAGACCGTGGCGGGCGGCGATGGCGATCGCCTCGAGCTTCGAGTGGGCGTCGAGCTTGGTCAGCACCCGCTGGACGTGGTTGCGGACGGTGTTGACGCTGATCCGTAGCTCGGCGGCGATGTCGTGGTTGGACAGGCCGGCGCCGATGAGCTGCAGGACGGCGGCCTCGCGGCGGGTCAGGTCGCCGCCGACGGACGGGGTCCTCCGCCCGATGAGCCCGCCCGCCACATCCGACGAGATCGGGGTCTCGCCACGCAGGACGGCCTCGACCGCCGCGATGACGTCGGCGACGCTGTGGCGCTTGGTGACGAACCCGTCGCAGCCGGCGTCCATCGCCTCCTGCAGGACGCTGCGCTGCTCGGCGGCGGTCAGCATCAGCACGCGGGTGCCCGGAGCGTGTCGCTTCACCGCCGCGACCCCACCGGCCCCGCTCCCGGCCGGCAGGTTGTGGTCGAGGACGACGATGTCGGGTCGGGTCTCGGCGACGGCGTCGAGCGCGTCGGCGAGGGTCCCACAGATCCCGACGACCTCCATCCCGGTGGCCGTCAGCGCCTCACCGAGCAGCTCCCCGAAGATCTGGTGATCGTCGACGAGCAGCACCGTCGGCGCCGATCGCGGTGTTACGGTGGCCCGGGTATCCGCCGGCACGCTGCGCCTTTCACGACGAGGTGGAACGCCATGCACGAGGTCCTCCGGCACGACGTCGCCGTCGACGTCGACCTGGATGAGGTCCGGGTCGTCCGCGCCGGCGAGGTCGCTTCCTTGCGTAGGTCGTCGCCTGATCGTGCCATCGTCGCGCTCTGCCGGTCGAGTTCACCTGCCGAGGCGATCGCGGCGCAGCTCGCCGGTGCCGATGTCGTCCTGCCCTGCGCCGACGGGCAGACGCCGGCGCCCGACGATCTGGCCGCCGCCTGCTCCGCCGCCCGGGTGCTCGCGGGCCGGGCCGTGATCCAGCGCGAGGAGACCGGACGGGCCGCGCACGAGGTCGCGGGCAACGCCTCCGCGGTGGCGATGGCGGCCCAGCTGCTCGCGGGCGACGAACCCCGGCGGGCCCGGCAGCTGCAGTCGCTGGCGGCACAGGGCGCCGAGCTCGCGTGGCGGGCCGGACGGGCGGGCCGGTCCGGCAGCGGGCCACTGGAACCGCTGGACATCGTCGGGGCGGTGCGCTCGCTCTGCAGGGGCACGCGCTCCGGAGACGTGGTGCCGACCGTCGACGTGGTCGGCTGCCGTACCGCCCCCGCGCTGGTCGATCGGGTGCGGTTCGCCCGGGCGCTCACCAGCGTGCTGGCCAACGCGCGGCGTGCGGGCAGCACGTCGATCGCGGTCCGCGTGCAGCACGATCCGATCGCCGCGGACGGGGTCGAGATCACGGTGACCGACGACGGTCACGGGCTGCCGGCCGGCTGGGAGCCGGGTGCCGCGCTGCGGCCGTTCGCGACCGGATGGGCGGTTCCCGGCGACGGGCTGGGGCTGACCGAGGCGGCGGAGTTCGCCGTCGACCACGGCGGCCGGCTGACGATCGACTCGCGGGCGGGCGCCCGGGGGGCCGAGGTCCGGCTGTGGCTCCCCGCCGCCGCGTCGCGCTCGGCAGCGGCGCGGGCGCCGCTGCCCTCGCCGATCACGGAGGCCGACCTGTCGACGGCGCGCATCCTCGAGGGCATCGCCCGCCGGGATCCCCTCGAGCAGAGCCTCGATGCGCTCGTCACCGCGATGGAGCAGCGCCTGCCGGAGAGCACCTGCTCGATCCTGCTGCTCGACCAGGCCACCAGCACCCTGCAGCACGGGGCGGGGGAGCGGCTGCCTGCGCTCTACCGCGCGCAGATCGACGGGCTGCGCATCGGTCCTTCCGCCGGTTCCTGCGGCACTTCCGCCTTCACCCGCAGCGAGGTCATCGCGGCCGACATCAGCACCGACGTGCGGTGGGCCGACTACCGCGACGTCGCGATGAGCCACGGGCTCGGGGCATGCTGGTCCACGCCGATCCTGGACGTCGACCGGGGGATCGTCCTCGGCACGTTCGCGGTGTACCACGCCACGGCCTGGGCGCCCGATGCGGCGGCGACGGAGCTCGTGCAGCGGCTGACCCACGTGGCCGCCGTCGCGATCGGCACGGCAGAGCTGCACGAGCAGCTCGTCGAGAGCGAGGCGCGGTTCCGCAGCACCTTCGAGACCGCCGGGCTCGGGATCGCGCTGGTCGACACGGAAGGGCGGATCCAGCAGGCGAACGCGGCGCTCACGGACATGGCAGGCCAGCGCGTCACGGGCCTGCGGCTGGTCGACGTGCTGGACGCCGACGACGCGCGCGCGATCGAGGCGGCGATGGCGGCCGCGCTGGACGGGCCCGGGCCCGGTGCCACCACCGACCGGCTGCCCCCGGCCGAGGTGGGGGTGTGGATCGCCGGCCGGGACGAGCCGCTGCGGGCGGCACTGAGCGGATCGCTCATCCGCGGCAGCGACGGCGATCCACGGCTGTTCTGCATCGAGCTGTTCGACCTCACCGAGCGCAGGCGGGTGGCGCAGGCCCGCCGCGAGCGGGCGGTCGCCGAGGCCGCCAACCACGCGAAGAGCGAACTGCTCGCACTGGTCAGCCACGAGCTGCGCACACCGCTCAATGCCGTCATCGGGTTCGCGCAGCTGATCGGCGCGGGCGGGCTGACCGAGCAGCAGCAGCACGACGGCGCGGGCCACATCCTGGGTGCCGGCCGGCACCTGCTGCGGCTGATCAACGACCTGATCGACCTGACCGGTGCGGAGACCGGTCAGCTCCGGCTCGCCGCCGAACCCGTCGCCGCCGCCGAGGTCGTGCGGGAGGCGTTGGAGATCGTGGCGGGGTTGGCGGCGGAGCGGGACGTCACGCTGCGGGGTCCGGGCGCCGGGCCCGCGGAGTGGGTCCGAGCCGACCGGCAGCGGGTGCTCCAGGTCCTGCTGAACCTGATCGGCAACGGCATCAAGTTCACCCCGGCCGGCGGGCAGGTGACGGTCGACGTCGGCCCGGGTGCGGTGGTGGTGGCCGACACCGGGCCCGGGATCGCGGCGGACCAGATCGGACGGCTCTTCACGCCGTTCCACCGGGCCAGCGACACCGGGGCGGAGGGCTCGGGACTCGGGTTGGCGCTCTCGCAGCGGCTGACCGCGGCGATGGGCGGGCGCCTGGCGGTGGCCAGCGACATCGGGGTCGGCAGCACCTTCCGGCTGGAGCTGCCCCCGTGCCCGCCTGCGCCGTCCGGCACTACCGGGCCCGCGGGTACGGCGCCGGTGCGCGCGCCGCGCGGGCGGGTCCTCTACCTCGAGGACGACCGGGCGAGCCGGCAGTTGCTCGTGTCGGCGCTGTCGCGGTGGCCTGCGGTGTCGCTCGACCTGGCCGGAACCTGCGCCGAGGCGCGGCGCCTGCTCGCCGTGCATCCGGCAGACCTGCTGGTGCTCGATGTCGAGCTGCCCGACGGCAGCGGCTGGGATCTGTTGCGCGAGCTGGCCCGACGGCAGGACCGGCGCGTTCCGCCCGCGGTCGTCGTGACAGCGGGGCAGCGCGCCGTGCCCTCCGACGTGGCGGCGGCCGCGGTGTTCGGCAAGCCGCTGATGATCGACCAGATCCTCGCGGCGATCAGCCGGCAGCTGACCGCGAGCGCGCCGAGCTGACCTCGATCAGGATCGTCAGGAACGCCGCCACGTCGATCGGCTTGGACAGGCACGCGTCAGCACCGGCCGCCCGCGCCCGCACCAGGTCATCGGCGCTGGTCACGCCGGTCAACGCGACGACGGCGACGGAGTCGTGGGCGGGATCGGCACGGATCTTGCTGATCAGCCGGTACCCACCGTCGCGGTCGACGCCCATGAGCAGGTCGGTGACCACCGCGGCGGGCGCCGGGCCGTCGGCGATCAGCCGCAAACCGCCCGCGACGTCGGCACTCGTGCGTACCCGATGGCCCGCGGACTCCAGGACCATGGTCAACAGCTCCAGGCCGGCGGCATCGTCGTCCACCGCGATCACGTCCATCCGACGGCACCTCCTCCCCAGCACGGTAGGGGGTCCGACGGGCCGGGAGATGGTGCGGATGCACCAGTCGCGGGTGGTGTCGTGATCACTTCTCCGCACCGCGGCCCCGCCCTACTGTGGCATGCACCACATCCGGGCTGCGTTGGCCACTCAGGTCGACTCCCCCTGCACGGCAAGGAGGCCGTCCGTATGAAGCTTGCTCTCTACCTGCCGAACTTCCGTACCAAGGTGACCATCAAGGAGCTCGAGGACCTCACGGCACTCGCCGAGGACCTCGACTTCGACTCCGTATGGACCCTCGACCGGATCGTCGTCCCCGAGGCTTCCGACCGCATGGAGCTCCAGCACTCGTTCGGCATGATGGCGGGGCTCCCCAAGGCCCTGCCGGTGGCCGCGCGCGGCGAGTGGTTCCAGGGCTACCCGCTGATCCCGTGGCTTGCTGCGAAGACGTCCAAGGTCCGGATCGGCATGAGCATCATCGACACGCCGTACCGCTCACCCGGCGTGCTCGCCACCGAGCTGGCCACCATCGACCACCTCGCGAACGGCCGGCTCAACGTCGGCGTCGGCTCCGGCTGGATGCCCGAGGAGTTCGCGGCCGCGAGCGCTGCGCACATCTTCCCGAAGCGGCACAAGCACGTGCGCGAGACGATCGAGATCATGCAGGGCATCTGGGAGAACGAGCTCTTCGAGTACCACGGCGAGTTCGCCGACTTCGAGAGCTGCGGGTTCGGCGTCAAGCCGCTGCAGAAGCCCGGCCCGCCGATCTACTTCAGCGGCCTGAAGGACCCGAAGCGCTCGGCCGCGCGCATCGCGAAGTACAACCTGTCGGGCTGGATCGGGATCCAGGACTCGCCCGAGGACATCAAGAACTGGCGCACCGCCATCCAGCAGGAGCTCGACGCGCTCGACACGCAGCGTTCGGTCGACGACCTCGTGATCAGCAGCATGATCTGGACGGTCATCACCGACCAGGAGGTCGACCAGTCCGACAACGGCAAGGTCACCAACCTCCTGGTGGGCACCGAGGCGCAGGTCACCGACCGCCTCAAGGCCTACAAGGACGCCGGGCTCGACATGCCGATGTTCTGGCCGCCGTTCGCGGACGTGCCGGTGGCCAAGACGCTCGACGACCTCAAGCGGATCAAGGAGGAGATCCTGCCCAAGGTCGAGGCCAGCTGAGTTCACGTATGTCGTCCGCTGATCGCGGCCCGGTCGGGTGCCGGGTCGCGATCAGCTGTGTGCGGGATCGGAGGCCCTCGTGAACATCGCCGGTCTGCTCACCGACGGGATCGCCCGGGCAGGCGACGGGCTCGCGCTGGCGCAGGGCTCGCGAAAGCTCACCTACCGCGAGCTCGGCGATCGGGTCGGCAGGCTCGCCGCCGGCCTCACCGCACTCGGGCTGCGCCGCGGCGACCGCATCGTGCTGGTGATGCCCAACCGCACCGAGCTCGTCGAGCTGCTGTGGGCCGCCTTCCACGGCGGGTTCGTCGCCGTCCCGGTGAACTGGCACCTGCATCCCGACGAGGTCGGCTACATCGTCGGGCACAGCGGCGCGGCCGCCGTGGTCGTCAGCGACGAGACCGCCGCCGTGGCCCGGAACCTCCCGTCGGGGGTGCGGGTGGTGCACGTGGGACGCGACGACGCGGACGTGCCGGCCGCGGAGCCGTCGCCCATGGTCGAGACCGCACCCGAGGACCCGGCCTGGCTCTTCTACACCTCCGGGACGACCGGCAGGCCGAAGGGTGCCACGCTCACCCATCGCAACCTCGCGGCGATGACCGAGGCCTACCTCCACGATCTGGACCCGGTCGCCGACGGCAGCATCTACCTGCACGCCGCGCCGCTGACCCACGGCAGCGGGCTGTACCTGCTGCCCTCGACCGCGCGCGGAGCGACGCAGATCATCGCGCCCGGCACCAGCTTCTCGCCACGCGAGTTCGTCGCGTTGCTCGAGGAGCACCAGGTCACCCACGCCGCCTTCCTCGCCCCGACGATGCTCAAGCGCGTGGTGGAGGAGGCGCGCGGCCGGAGCCTCCCGAGCCTGCGCAGCATCGTCATCGGCGGGGCGGCGCTCTACCAGGAGGACCTGCGGGCGGCGGTCGCCGTGTTCGGGCCGATCGTGATCCAGATGTACGGGCAGGGCGAGGCACCGATGACGATCACGGTCATGCCGGCGGCCGAGGCGCTCGCCCATCCCGGTTCGTGCGGGCGTGCCTTCCACGGCGTCGAGGTCCGCATCGCCGACCCGGACGGCGAACCCGTCCCGGCGGGTGGGGACGGCGAGGTGCTGGTCCGCGGCGACGTGGTGATGCGCGGCTACTGGGACAACCCCGATGCCACCGCTGCGACGCTGGCGGGCGGCTGGCTGCACACCGGCGACATCGGCCACCTCGACTCCGGGTACCTGCACCTCACCGACCGCGCCAAGGACGTCATCATCACCGGCGGGTCGAACGTCTACCCGCGCGAGGTCGAGGAGGTCCTGCTCACCCACCCGCGCGTCCGCGAGGCGGCGGTCGTCGGCGTCCCCGATCCGGAGTGGGGCGAGTCGATACGGGCGTTCGTCGTGGCGGCCGGCGACGCCGACCCCCCGACCGCCGACGAGCTGATCCGGCACTGCCGCGACCGGCTCGCCTCGTTCAAGAAGCCGCGCGACGTGGTCTTCGTGGGCGAGCTGCCCAAGAACGCGACAGGCAAGATCCTCAAACGGGAGCTCCGCGAGATCCGGCCCTGAGCGATCCGGCGTCTCCGGTCGGCCAGAGGGTGTTCACGCACACCGTCAGGGGATGACGCACACCGTGGACGGTGTGCGTGGACCCCTCACGATGTGCGTCAGCTCGCTACCGGCCCGCGAGTGCCGCGGCCGGGAGCGCTCAGTGGCAGGGGAACCCGAGGAAGTGGCGGGCGTCGTGCACGAACTCGTGGACGACCATCGAGTTGCCGAACACCGAGGTGGCTCCCTCGTCGATGCCGATGAAGTAGTACAGCAGCAGCCCGATCGCGAGGGCGCCGATCAGCCACGGCATGGTCTCTGAGACCGGGATGGCCACGGGACGGGCCTGGGTGACGGTGCCAGCGGTCATGATTCCTCCGGACGTGCTGCGGGCAGGGCGGTAGGGGCGGGACGAGGCCGCCCGGTCGCGCCCCGGACAGGTGTTCACTATAGATGACGATGCTCGATGATGGTGGACGGATCGGTGACCGACCGGCCCCGGTAGCGCCGCGGTGGCGTGTGGACGTCGAAGTGCAGGGTCGGCTGCGCGAGGACCGAGTGCGGGGCCATGGCGGGATCGATCAGCCCGAGGCGTTCGAACAGCGGGAACCGCGCGTGGCGGGCCGTGAGCAGGCGGGGTGTCATCGGCGGGTGCCAGATGCTGTACTCGCCGACGCCGCCGTCCGGCCGCCCGTACCAGCCCGAGGTCGGGTGGGTGAGGAAGTCCAGCCACTCGTCGCGTCCGGCGAACCCGTCGAGCCGCTCGGACGCGGTGTCACCCTCTGCACCACCCTCTGCGGCGTCGCACGCACTCGTCCGGGATCGGTCGGTGGCGATCAGCCGCCACCGGCCGGCGCCGCTGGTCCAGTCGGCGTCGATCCTGATGCGCGTGCGTCGCCACGGCATGCCCCAGACCAGCCGCGGCAGCCCGACCAGCGCATGGTCGAGGCTGGTGGCGAAGAACCACACGCCGGTCCTGCCGTGCGCCGTGACGTAGGCGCGGTAGTTGATCTGTCCGCAGGAGATCGCGACCGGCGGGCAGAACCGGAAATGGAAGGCGCGGTCGGTGAACGCGACCGCGGACACGAGCGCGCCCGCTCGCCCGTCGTCGAAGACGACCTCCCGCGGTGCGAACCCGGCGGGCAGCAGCGCGGCGAGCGCGGCCGTCTCGACCCGGTAGCTGACGACGGCGAAGTCGTCCAGCTCGGTCTCGGCGTGGTGCCAGCGCAATCGCGGCCGCAGCGTTCCCACGAAGGTCACGCCGCCAGACGCTACTGCCGAGCGCCCACCGGCTCATGGTCAACACCGAACCAGTGGGCGTTGATCAGGCAACCGGCCGCTACCGGACGATCGGCGTGACGACCTTCATGAACCGCTGCGCCAGTACCGCGTAGCCCGCGCCGTTGGGGTGCAGGCGATCGGCTGCCATCGTCGACGCGTTCGTCCAGAACGGGTCGTCGGTGTCCACGGTGGGCACCGACCGCGCGGCCGCGACCTCGCCCGCGGTCCGCACGATGACCTTGGCCAGCGCTGCCATCCTCCCGACCTCCTCGACCGTGACGTTCGGCAGGAACGCGTTCACCGTGGCGATGTCGGCCACGCCCACGCGGCGCGACTGGTCGTCGGGGAGCCCGACGACGACCGCGGCCCCGGCGGCGCGCAGCTCGCCGATCGTGCGGTCGAGATTGGCCCGGTAGGCCGCGACGGCCGCGTCCTCCTCGGCGCGGGGCGTCGGGTCGACCGTGCCGTTCTGGTAGGTGAGCCAGAGATCGTTGGAGCCGATCAGGATCGTCGCCAGCACCGGCCCGGGCGCGGCCCGCACCGCCTCGAGGGCCTGTGCGAGCTCGCCAGGGCTGCCCTCCTGGCCGTTCACGAGCATGGTGCTGTCCCAGCCGGACTGGCCCAGGTTCACCAGCGTCGAGCCCTCGCGCCCCGGCAGGGCGGCAATCATCTCGACCATCCGCCCGGCGTAGCCCTGGCCGTCGTCGTCCCCGTCGCCGGAGGTGAGGCTGTCGCCGAGCGTGATGACGGTGACCGGTCCGGCCGGGGCCGCTGCGGCGGGGCGTCCGGCCACCGCGGGCTGCGCGCACGCTCCGGTCAGCGCGGTGGCCAGCGCCAGGGTGACGAGCAGTACCGGCAGTGGCACGAGCCGCTGGGGCACGTCAAAGGCTGGCAACGAGAACCCCCGCAAAGATCGGCTGTGCTGCAAGCCAGCTCGCGACAGGCCGGACGATCGTTACGAAACCGGCACGGCGCTACCCGGCCACCGTGATCCGGTTCGTCGCCGGCGGCGCGACGTTCGGGTGTGCCGTGAGGTAGGCGGTGAACGCATCGAGGTCGACCACCCCGCCGGTGCGGTCGGTGCCGGCGGTGAACCCGGCGAAGCCGTCACCGCCGTCGGCGAGGAAGTTGTTGACCGACACCCGGTAGCTCGTGTCCGGGGCGATCGGCGTCCCGCCGAGCGCCATGTTCGTGACGCGGGAGCCGACCGGCAGCGTGGGGCCGTAGGTGTAGGTGAAGCCCTGCGACGGCGCCAGCATGCGGGTGACCGTCGGCTGCCACTGCTGCTCCAGCACGGTCTTGAGCTGGGCACCCGTCAGCGTCAACGTGGTCATCACGTTGCCGAACGGCTGCACGGTGAACGCCTCCGCGTAGCTGACCACGCCGTTGCCCTCGCCCGCGGTGGAGGACGGGAACGTCAGGTCGGCCCGCACGCCGCCCGGGTTCATGAACGCGATCTGGGCCGTCGCGGCGGCGGTCTGTTCGAGCTGGGAGTCGGCGATCAGGTTGCCCAGCGGCGACTCCCCGGACGGCGCCGCGGCCCGCACGATGTCGGCGGTGATCGTGCCGACCGGCCTGTTGCCGATGGGGGCGGCCTTGGTGCGCGCGTCGTCGACCAGGGCCTGCGCTGCGGGGTCCGGGGTGACGGTGCGCGTCACGACGTGGTTGGTGGCGACCGTGGCCGACCGCACGACGTCGCGGGTCTTCCGGTCGATCGTGAGGTCGACGACCGACAGCATCCGCCCGAACGCCGCGGCCTGGATGTAGGGCCGCGGGTTGCCTGCGGGGTCGTTGACCATGCAGTCGAACTGCTGGTGGCTGTGGCCCGCGAACACGACGTCGATCTTGGGGCTGACGCCGGCAGCGATCTCCCGTCCCGCGCCGGGGACGATCCCGCAGGCATCGGGTGGGTTGTTGGCCTCGACGCCGTCGCCCTGGTGCACCAGCAGCACGATCGTCTTGACCCCGAGGCGGTCGAGGACGTCGGCGTAGCGGTTCGCGGCGGCGATCTCGGCGCCGAAGGTGAGGTTCTTGATGCCGGCGGCGGCCACGATCCCCGGGGTGCCCTCGAGCGGCATCCCGATGTAGCCGACGGGGACCCCCTGAACCTGCGAGACCCACGTGGGCAGCATCGCCGGGATCTGGCTCTGCTTCAGCGTCACGTTCGCCGCGAGGTAGGGGAAGCCGGTGCCGGGGAAGGTGGGCCGGAACTGGCAGCCGTCGACGGGGTGGCAGCCGCCCTTCTGCATCCGGAGCAGCTCGGCGTAGCCCTCGTCGAACTCGTGGTTGCCGGCAGCGCTCGTGCGCATGCCGAGCATCCGGAACAGCGCGATCGTCGGTTCGTCGTGGAACAGCGCCGACGCGAGCGGGGAGGCCCCGATCAGGTCGCCCTGCCCGACGAACACCGAGTCGGTCACGGCGGCACGCAGCTGCGCCAGGTGGGTGGCGAGGTAGGCCGCGCCACCGGCGTCCACGGTGGTGCCGTCGGCGAGCACCACCCGGCCCGACGATCCGGCTGGTGGCTCCAGGTTGCCGTGGAAGTCGTTGATCCCGATGACCCGCAGTGCCACGGTGCCGGCGGGGGCCGGGGCCGCGGTCGCCACGCCCTGCCCGGTCACGGTGAGCAGGACTGCCGCGAGCAGCCCTACCGCAGCGGTGAGGCCGTGACGCCGGGAACCACGGATCATGGGGCTGCTCCTCACGACGGCTGCTACGAGAGGAGTCTGCCGTTGCGCCGGACGGAGCAACAGCGCCGTACGGAGGAACAGGGCGATTCGGGTGAACGGCGCGCGAGCGACAAGAGGGGTGAACGGTGGGGCCTCAGCCGTCCAGCCGGAACGGGTCGTGCTCCGCCAGCAGCTTCTCCAGGCGGGCCTGGTCGACCCGGTTGAGGACCGATTCGGTCTCCTGCCGGTCCCTGATCACCTTCGCGAGCGTGAACGACGAGGTGACCAGGTAGAGGATCCCGACGGCGAGGAAGCCACGGATCCAGCCGTCGGCGGGGATGTTCCACAGCGCGATGCCCACGGCGATCAGCCCGACCCCGAACGAGAGTGCGGACTGGACCTCGAAGGCGGCGGTCGACTTGTTGGCGGGTGCTTTTGTCGTCATGCCCGGGATGACCACCGTGGTACCTGATCGGTTGGGGCCCGATCGGGGTCAGGCGTACGACGCGACCATCCCGACGATGACACCGGTGAGGGAGATCGCGGTGAGGACGCAGCCGACGACGATCGCGAGCCGCCTGCCGCGCCGGGCCTTCGCGACGAAGAGCACCACGTAGGGCAGGAAGCCGAGCACCCCGACGCCCAGGAACGGCAGGGTCAGCGCCGCCAGTATCCCGGGGGTGCCCGTCGCGACGGCGCGGTCGCCCTCCGGCGTGAGCTGCGCGGCCCGGACGTCGCCCGCCGACGAGTCGGGCGAGGCGGCGACGGCCACCGCGGGGCCGCCGTCAGCGGGCGCGAAGCTGCCCTGGCAGTCGTAGCGGCCCTCGCCCAGATCGACGCACGATACGACGGTCAGGGTGCCGGGGGTGCCGACGGAGCCGGTGGCGAGCTGCAGCGCCGGCACCGCGAACACCACGGGCAGCACGGCGAGGCCCGCCCACAGGAGCAGCAGGATCGCCATGCCGATGCGGCCCGGGGTGTGGCCGGGGCTGACCCCCGGTTCGAAGGCGTCCGCGAGGTTCTCGAAGGCGTTGCTCACGCGTATCAGGATGACCCACGACCGGGTGGTGTGTCAGCCGTCGTGGCACCGGCCGGACCCGGATCCGCCTGCCGCGCCCGCCCGATCAGGCCGGGCGCTGCGTCGCGTAGATCAGGTTGAGGGCCTGCCCCGGCGCCGGGTTGGTGGTGACCGGGCCGAAACCGGCCGTGGCGAGCATCTGCCGCGCGAGCTGCTCGCCCCACGCCGCCCCGAGCCCGGCGCCGCCCGCTGCCAGCGAGACGGTCATGCAGTGCAGCGTGCTGATCGCGTAGATCCACGGCGCGAACGGGTTGCCGACGTTGCCCTCCAGTGCGGTCGTCGCCGCCATGTCCACCATGACGAACGTGCCGCCCGGGACCAGCGCGTCGTGCACACCCTGCAGGACAGCGCCGGGATCGGCCTGGTCGTGCACGGCGTCGATGGCGAACACGACGTCCAGCGGTGCGGCGGGTGCCAGCGCGGCGACGTCGGCCACCTCGAACGTGACGTTGGTGAGCCCGGCCGCGACGACCTCGGCGCGGCCGCGGGCGATCGCGTCCTCGGCGATGTCGTACCCGGTGAAGGTGGAGGCGGGGAACGCGGCGCCGAGCACGGCCAGCGCGTGCCCGCTGCCGCAGCCGACGTCGGCGACGCGGACGCCGGCGGTGAGCTGCTCGGTCAGCCCCGGCACGAGCGGCAGCCACGCGCTGACCAGCAGCTCGTCGAGCGGGCGGCGGTTGAGCTGGTCCATCACCCCGGTGAAGTCGGGGCTGAACGCCGAGTAGGGCACGCCGCCACCGGTGCGGAACGCCTGCTCGATGCCGTCGAGGTTGCGTCCCAGCAGCGCCACCATCGCGGCCATCGGGGCCATGTTCTTGGACCCGTCGCCGGTCAGGCAGGCGACGTGCTCGGGCGGCAGCGTGTAGCTGCCCGTCTCCGGCTCGTAGGTCATGATCTCGCCGGTGACCATCGCGCCGAGCCACTCACGGACGTAGCGCTCCTGCAACCCGGCGCGCTCGGCCAGCTCCGTCGAACCCGCCGGGCCCGCGGCTGCCGCCACGAACAGCCCGGTCCGGTGCCCAAGATCGATCATGAAGGCGAGCGCGCCGTCGGTGTAGACACCGAAGAGGTGGCGGGCGAACTCGCGCACCTTGCGGCGGTCGGGGACGGCGACATCGTGGGATGCGGTCATGGGGACGATCCTGCCCCGAAACGCGCGGTGGTTCCTGTGCGCACAGGGCACGTAGCCGACTCGCCGGTAGGAATCCGACGTACCGGAGTAACGAACCCATCGTTGAATCGACACCTACATCCGTGGTGAACCGGACAAGGCCGTGCGTGCCTGCTCCGGTCAGGTGCGATGGTCGATCGAAGGATGCGCGATGAACGGTTCGGTCAGGCTCGTCAGGTTCGGCCGTCAGGTCGCGGTGCTCGGTGCGGCGGTCGCCGTGCTGCTGGGGACGTCGGCATGTTCGGGCTCGGTTCCCAAGGACCGCGTGGCCTCGTCCATCGCCGACCTGCTCAAGCAGAAGGGCCTGAAGGTCGACAACGATGTCGTGACCTGCCCGGCGGATCTCAAGGCCGAGGTCGGCCAGTCCACGCGCTGCGAGTTCGTCACCGACGGGCAGCCGGTCGACGTCGTCGCGAAGGTGAGCTCCGTGCAGGGCGACACCGCGAACTACGACATCACCACCGAGGCCCGGCCGGTGCTCAAGTCCGTGCTGGAGAAGACCGTCGGCACCCAGGTCGGGCAGAAGGCCGGGGTGCCGATCGACAAGACCGAGTGTGCAGGCGACCTGCCGCCGCAGGTCGGGCAGTCCACCACCTGCACGGTCAGCGGGGGCGGTGAGACCGTCAAGCTCAAGGTCAGCGTCACCACCGTCGACGGCGGGCAGGTCAACTTCTCGATCGACCCCGCCTGACCCTCGGGGGAGGCTCCGCCGCGAGGATGTCCCCATGAGCAACGTGCGCTGGGGTGTGGTCGGTCCGGGCCGGATCGCGGGCAAGGTCGTGGCGGACTTCCCGCACGTCCCGGGGGCGGAGCTGGTGGCGGTGGCGTCGCGGTCCGCGCAGCGGGCGGAGGCGTTCGCTGCCGAGCACGGCGTCGAGCGGGTGCACGACTCCTACCGCGCGATCATCGACGACGACGGCGTGGACGTCCTCTACATCGCGACGCCGCACCCGCAGCACCGGGCCGTCGCGCTGGCGGCGCTGCGGGCGGGCAAGGCCGTGCTCGTCGAGAAGGCGTTCACGGTGACGCCGGCCGCGACCCGGGAGATCGTCGACGCGGCCGCGGCGTCGGGCACGTTCGCGATGGAGGCGATGTGGACGCGGTTCCAGCCTGCCGTCGTGCGCCTGCGCGAGCTGCTGGCCGACGGGGCGATCGGCGAGGTGCGCGCCGTGCAGGGCGAGCTCGGCGTGCAGGCCCCGACCGACCCGCAGGACCGCTTCTACAACCCGGCGATCGGGGGTGGCGCCCTGTTCGACCTGACCGTGTACCCGATCTCCTTCGCGCAGATGGTGCTCGGCACGCCCGACACCGTCGTCGCCTCGGGGACGCTCGGCCCGACCGGGGTCGACGTCGAGGAGTCGGTGCAGCTCGGCTGGGCCGACGGGCGCGGGGCGTCGCTGTTCACGTCGCTGCGCTGCCCGACCCCCGGCCAGATGCGGGTGTTCGGCACGGCCGGCTGGATCGACGTGCTGCCGCGCTTCCACCACCCGGACACGATCGTGCTGCACCGGCCGGGCGCCGACCCCGAGACGATCACGCTGGCGGCGGCGGGTGCGGGCTACTCCCACGAGCTGATCGAGGTCACCGAGTGCCTCGCCGCCGGGCGGACGCAGAGCGCCGTGATGCCGCTGGCCGACACCGTCGCCGTCCAGGACGTGATGGGCGCGGTGGCCGAGCAGCTGGGCATGGTGGTGCAGGAAGGGCCGGCGGACATCTGATCCCGGCCCAGGGGCCGATCCGTCGGGGTGGATGTGCCCGCGGGTCGGGGCGCTAGCCTGTCGGTTCGCGGGAATCCCACCGGCACAGGGAGCGACATGCCAGGAACGACGCGCGGTTTCCTCGGGCGGCGGCGTGAACGGGATCCGCGGCTGCCCCCTGGCCAGTACGACGCCCGCAACGAGTGGCCGGTGCTGCACGCCGAGGCCACGCCGCGCATCGGCACCGACCGCTGGACGTTCACTGTCGAGGGGCTCGTCGAGCGCGAGACCACGTGGACGTGGGACGAGATCCACGCGCTGCCGAAGGCGCGCTACGAGGGTGCCATCCACTGCGTCACGACCTGGTCGAAGTTCGACATGACGTTCGACGGCGTGTCCGTCGACGTCCTCCTCGAGGCGGCGGGGGTGCTGCCGAGCGCCACCCACGTCATCGGTGTCGCGCACACCGGCTACACCACCAACCTGCCGCTGGCCGACGTCACGGGCGGCAAGGCGTGGGTGGTCTGGAACGCCGACGGCAAGCCGCTCACCACCGAGCACGGCGGTCCGGCCCGGCTGCTGGTGCCGCACCTGTACTTCTGGAAGAGCGCGAAGTGGGTGTCGGGGCTGCGGCTGCTCGACCACGACGAGCAGGGTTTCTGGGAACGCAACGGCTACCACGACCGCGGCGACCCGTGGTCCGAGCAGCGCTACCAGGGCGACTGATGACGGCCACGCCCGGCGGCACCACCCACCGCGGCACGCTGCGCTGGCAGCAGGCGCGGGTGCTGGCGGTGCGCGACGAGACCCCGCGCGCGCGGACGTTCCGGCTGGCGCTGCCCGAGCCCCGGGTGCACGTCGCGGGCCAGCACTACGTGCTGCGGCTCACCGCGCCCGACGGCTACACGGCGTCGCGGTCGTACTCGGTCGCCTCCGCGCCCGACGGCACCGGTGAGATCGAGCTGACCATCGAGAAGCTCGACGGCGGTGAGGTCTCGGAGTTCATGCACGAGGTCGTCGCGCCGGGCGACGAGCTGGAGGTGCGCGGGCCGATCGGGGGCTTCTTCGCGTGGCCGGGTGACGCGCCGGCGCTGCTCATCGGCGGCGGCTCGGGCGTGGTGCCGCTGATGGCGATGCTGCGCCAGGCACGCGCCGAGGGCAACGCCGACCTGGTGCGGATCGTGGTGTCCGCGCGCACGCCCACCGAGCTGTACTACGCCGATGAGCTGCCCGGGCCGCAGACCACCATCGTCTACACGCGCGCGCGGCCACCGGGCGCGACCCGCGCCGTCGGGCGGCTGACCACGGCCGACCTCACCCCGCTGGTGCGCGGCGGCGAGATCGTCTTCGTCTGCGGCTCCCCGGCGTTCTGCGACGCGGCCACCGACCGGCTGCTGGAGGCCGGGGTGCCGGTGGGCTCGATCAAGCTGGAGCGGTTCGGCCCGTCGGGGTAGCGGGGCCGGTGGGATCGGGGCAGCTCAGTACAGCTCGTTGCGGTACGGCTCGCTGCGGGTGTCCTCCTCCGGCCTCGGGGCCGGGAAGTCCTTCTGCTCGCTCATCATCGCGCGCAGGGTCGGCACGGAGGCCGGGTCCGGCCACGTCGCGGTGTCCCACAGCCCGGCCCGCAGGAACGACCGCGCGCAGTGCACGTACGCCTCGTCGATCTCGACCACGATGCCGAGCCTGGGCCGCTTGCCCTCGATCGTCATCGCGTCGAGGACCGCGGAGTTGGCCGTGATGGTGGCCCGGCCGTTGACCCGCACCGTCTCCTCGATGCCCGCGACCACGAACAGCAGCCCGACGTGGGGGTTGGTCAGGATGTTGCGGAACGCGTCGACGCGGCGGTTGCCCAACCGGTCGGGCACCACGATGGTGCGGTCGTCGATGATCTGGACCGTGTTGACGGCGTCGCCGCGCGGCGTGACGTCACAGGTGCCGTCGGCGTCGGCCGTGGCCAGCAGGAAGAACGTGGACGTGGTCAGGTAGCGCCGCAGCAGGGGCGTGAGGTGCGTGGTGTGCTTCGACATGATCAAGTCGCTGGCCTCGCCGACGATCCCGCGCAGGTGCTCCTCGGTGCGCACCGCGTCATCGAACAGCGCCGCGCGCGCCGTCCTCGCTGCTGTCGTGGTGGCTGTTGTGGCGCCCGTGCCCACTTGCGTCGTCATGTCCGTCCCCTCGCCGACACCCCATCGTGCTCGACCGTGGAGACGAACTCCAGGATCCTGGCGTTGACGGCGTCGGCGCAGTCGCCGGAGATGGCGTGCGACGCCTGTGGCCACACTTCGGCCCGCACGTCCGTGAGCAGGTGCGTCGCCCGTTGTCGCGCACGCTCGGCGTCGAGGATCACGCTGCGGCCGCCGAGCAGCGCCAGTACGGGCACGGTGATCGCGCGGAGGTCGTCGTCGGTCGGGTACGCGGGGGCGGGCAGCGCGCTGACGTGGTGGCGCATGCCCGCGGCGATCACGCGCTCGATCGGGGTGTCGCCGGCGGGGGCGGCCCCGGACAGGGAGGCCAGGAACCGGCGGCGCATCCAGGCGGGCGCGACCGGCAGCGCGCCGAGCGAGCGCAGCACGGTCGGCAGCGGTATGCGGGCCAGCGTCTGCGCCGGATCCAGGAGCGTCACCGACCGGATCCCGGCGGGGGAGTGGCGTGCTGTGGTGAGCGCCAGCCAGCCGCCGATGGAGGCGCCGACGAGGTGCACCGCGCCGAGATCCAGTGCGTCGAGCGTCTCGCGGAGCCAGCGGACCTGGTCGGCGGTGTCGCGCAGGGGCACGGCCTGCACGCTCATGCCGGGCTCGCCGAGCAGGTCGAGCGCGTACACCGACCGCCGCGCGGCCAGCGCGGCGACGTTCGGTCGCCACATCGCCGCGGTGCCGCCCCGACCGGGAAGCAGGACGAGCGGGGCGCCAGGGGTGGATCCGAAACGGTGGACGCGCACCGTGCCGTACCCGGTCGCGACGTCCTCGATGGCCGAGCGATAGGCGGCGGTGAAGACGGCCCGTCCCCGGGTGCTGGTGAAGTGTGCGACGCGCATGCGATCCCCCTCGGATGACCGATCGGTGATTAGTCTAACCGATCGGTCAGATAATCAGGGGAGGCCGATCTGCCCGCCCTCGATCTTGATCGCGCGGTGGGGCAGCGGCTCCTTCGCGGGGCCACCGACGACCGCGCCGTCGGCGATGCGGAACCGGCTGCCGTGGCAGAAGCAGTTGATGGTGCCGGCCGCGATGGCCCGCACCGTGCACCCCTGGTGCGGGCACGTCGAACCGAACGCCACGAACGTGCCCTCGACGGGCTGGGTGATCACCACGCCGGCCGCGGGGAGAATCACCCCGCCGCCGACAGGCACGGCGTCGGCCGAGATCAGCGGCTCGATCATCGCGACGACGGTCAGTTCGCCGACGGAGGCTGCTGGGGGCTCTGATCGTGCACCGACACGTCGTCGGCGTGGTCGGTGACCCGCGGCAGGCGGCGCGTGCTCGCCCCGATCCGGACGGCGTTGCGTCCCGAGTGCTTCGCCTCGTACAGCGCGGCGTCGGCGATCCCGACCAGGTCGGGCACTTCGGCCCCGTCCTCCGGGAACCGCGCGCCACCGATGGACACCGAGAGCCCGTCGATGGTCAGCGGGCCATCGGCGGTGGGGATCTCGACACTCAGCCCCGCGACGCTCGCGCGGATGCGCTCGGCGACGCGCTCGAGTTCGGCATGCGAATAGGACGCGGTGGCGCCCGGCAACAGGATGAGGAACTCCTCACCGCCGAATCGGCCGACCTGATCCTGATCGCGCACCTCGGTGCGCAGGCGGTTGGCGACAGCACGGAGAACGGCATCGCCCGCGAGATGGCCGTAGGTGTCATTGACTCGTTTGAAATGGTCCAGATCGAGGATCAGAACGGCGGCGGAGCGATCGCTGGTTCGCGCGCGCCGGACAAGCTGTATTGCCAGCTTCTGCCACGCCGCCGCCGTCAGCAGGCCCGTCTTGCCGTCGGTGTCGACGGCTTCTTGGAGCTTGCGGACAAGCACGGCCCGGTGCAGCACGAGCATGGGGGGAAGGACCAATGCGACGAGCCACGGACCGGCGGAGGTCATGGCCAGCGCGACGAGCGCGCCCAGGCACAGCGTGGCGATCTCGAGGAAGACCTCGTCGCCGTGTCCGAGCAGTTCTCGGACGGACTTGTCGGAGCTGATGACGACAACTCCGACGACCAGGCAGGTGTTGATCGTCGTATAGGCGAGGAGCGCACCGACAACGGGGAACAGGCCGCTGCTTCCGTTGCCGAAGCTCGGGACACCGCCGCCGAAATAGAGGTCGACCGCGGCCGCGGCATGGACGGCGAGTACGACCGTGGCATTGCTGAAGACGCTGCGGTAGAAGGGCGACTTCGCCCCGCGCCACACCCGCAGGTACAGGAACGTCATCAGGATGACGACCATGGCGGTGGCCACCAGTGGTGGCAGGAGCAGCGCCGCTGCGAACGTCCACACCGACGTGAGATCGATCTGGGCGCTCTGCAGGCCGATGCGGCGCCGGACCCGCTCCACCCGCGTGGAGACCTCGGCGTGCAACACAGCGCAACCGATCAGGCTGCCGGCGACGACGCCGTTGCTGGTGAATGCGCTCAACGGCGTAATCGTGACTTCGAACACCACGATAAGGGTGGCCAGTAGTTCGACCACAAGGACGGAGGCCAAGAGGCGGCTGGGTAGGGACCAAACGGCCCAGTGGGGTACATCCCACCAGTGGCGACTACGCGCCGTCATTAACCGCCTCCTCTCCGTTGCATTTACCCTGGATCTGATGGCGCCTGACCCGGTGATCATAGCCGGTGGGAGCCTGTCGCCCTGGTCGTGAGCGTGAACTCACCGCAATGGAGGAGGTGGCGACCATGCGTAACTGGCGCTGGGTCTAGCCCGGTCGATCCCGTCGCGCGCCGTCGGGCGGGTCACCTTCATTTCATCGCCGGACGTGTATCCGGTGAAATTGTCGATAAGCACAGATGTGCGTATTTCCTTTTTGACGCGGGTTGCTCGAGAGGAAAGGGGGTTTGTGATGCGGAACTGGCAGTGGACGTGACGGGTGGCGGTGGCGGCTTCGGATGCGGAAGGGGGTTTGTGATGCGGAACTGGCAGTGGACGTGACGGGTGGCGGTGGCGGCTTCGGATGCGGAAGGGGGTTTGTGATGCGGAACTGGCAGTGGACGTGACGGATGGC
>NZ_JBHSIR010000077.1:0-669 GCF_042653605.1 Pseudonocardia sp. GCM10023141 | reverse complement strand
AGTTCGGCGGGTTCGTCGTCGTTCATCCCGCGGGGCAGGTGCGTGTAGGCCCAGACGCTTTCGGTCCCGGCGGGGGAGCGGGTCGGGTCGGCTGTGCTCATCTGCCCGAGCAGCGTGAACGGGCTCTGCGGGAGCCGCCCGGCCGACAGGTCGGCCATCCAGGCGAGCACTCCGTCGGCGTCGGCGCCGAGGTGGACGGTTCCGGCGTCGGCGATCCCGCTCGCGTGCCAGGGGATGGGCCCGTCGAGTGCCCAGTTGAGCTTGACGACGGGGGGATCCCACTCGAAGTGCTCCATCGCGTTGTGCAGCCGCGCGGGCACGGCGTCGGCGGGGAGTAGCTCGCTGTAGAGCGAGGTTGCGGCGACGTCGGCGACGACGGCGCGGCGTACCCGCAGGGTCGTGCCGGCGGCGGTGGTGACGTCGTTGACCCGGCCGTGGCGCACGCCGATCCGCGTGACGGCATCGCCGACGCGGATCGTGGCGCCCGCGGCCGTGGCGCGGGCGGCCATCGCCTGGGTGAGCATGCCCGCGCCGCCGACCGGTACCGGGAACCCGACGTCCTGGGCGAGCATCGACATCAGCCAGCCGAACAGTCCGCTGCCCGCGGCGTCCGGGGGAATGTCGGCGTGCAGGGCGTTGCCGGTGAGCAGCAGCCGCCCGGGTTCGGCG
>NZ_JBHSIR010000076.1:0-28124 GCF_042653605.1 Pseudonocardia sp. GCM10023141 | reverse complement strand
CCACCGCGCCCTCCAACGCATCATCAACCAAGATCAACCGACGGCGGCTTGACACAGGGCAACTCATGCGCGCACCTCGCTGACGCTCGGCGCCGGCATGGCGCTGATGATTCGCTTGCAAGCTGCGCTCATGCCTGCCGAGCCTCCTTGGCTATCCCGCGGATGAAGGGGAAGAGCATGATCACGATCAGCAGGATCAGCAGCACGTTGACGGCACTGCCGAGCCCGAGCTGCGGGCCGCCGTCCTGGAACGCGATGTTGAAGATGTAGAGCATGATCGACTCGTTGCCGATCTGCTCCGCCTGCGGCGAGAGCGGGATGAGCTGGTCGAACGTCCGCAGCACGTCCATGATCGAGATGATGGCGACGAAGCCGAGCACGCCCCGGATGCTGGGGATGATCACGTGCCAGTGCGTGCGTGCCGGTGACGCGCCGTCGATGCGGGCGGCCTCGAGCAGTTCGGGCGCCACACCCTGCAGCCCCGCGAGGATCACGAGCATCGCGAACGGCAGCATCGTCCACACCGTGTCCAGCCCGACGATCAGCCGGTTGGGCCAGGGATCGGTGAACCACAGGATCTCCTGGCCGGTCAGCGCCGAGATCGCGTAGTTGAGCACGCCGCCGAAGTTGGCGTCGAAGAGCCAGGAGAACATCGTGGCCCCGACCAGGTGCGGCACCACGTAGGAGATCAGCAGGATGCCGAGCACCCAGGGCCGCGCCCGTTTGAGGCGGTTGACCAGCACGGCCAGCACGTAGCCCAGCACCACCAGCGCGATGACGACGGCCGCGGTGAGCCCGACGGTGAACAGCACCGCCCGGCCCAGCCGCGGATCCGTCAGCGCGGCACCGTAGTTGTCGAGCCCGACGAACGTGCCCGGCACCCCGTAGTTGACCTTCTGCAGGCTCCACTCGATGGTCTTGTAGAGGGGCAGGACCAGCAGCCCGCCCATCACGAGCATGCTCGGGCTGACCAGCGCGACGAACTCCCGGCGCCGCATGGCTACGTGTACTCGGCGAGGATCGCGGTGGCGATCTGCTGCATCTTCGCCGTGCCCTCGGCCACCGGGGTCTTGCCCAGCACGACGTCGGCGACGACGGAACGCGTGTCGTTGGCGATCCGCGACGTCCACGGGAACGGCTGCGCAGGCGGCGCCTTGCCGATCGAGGACTGGGCCGCCGCCGCGTACGGGCTGCTCGTGTCGTTGACGATCCCGGCCCGCGCCGGGTAGGCGGCCGGCACCGACGCCTTCGACGCCTCCGGGCCCACCGACGAGGCGATCATCTGGAACAGCAGGTCGGGGTCGGCAGCGGCGTTGGCCGGGATCGACCAGCCGTCCACCGACAGCGTGTTGTAGAGGATGTTGCCGCCTGCCACCGACGGCGGGGCGGCGAACGCCATCTGCTGCGCGAACTTCGAGTTGCCCGGCTGGCTCAGGTCGTTCATCCGGCCCGAGAACATGATCGCGATGGCGGCCGAACCGTTGTACATCTGCTGCTGGACGGCGGGCTGGTCGAACGTGGTGACCTGCGGATCCATGAACGGCAGCAGCGTACGCAGCTCCTCGAGCGCCTGGCGTGACTGCGGGGTGTCGAGCGTCGCCTTCTTCGTGGCCGGATCGGTGAAGGCGCCACCGAGCGAGCCGAGCGCCGAGCTGAACGCAGTGGCGATGTCGGACTTCGCCGAGAGCGGCAGCGCGAGCGGGTACTTGATCGTGCCGGCCTGCTGGATGGCGGTGGCGACGGTGCGCAGCTCGGCGAAGGTGGTGGGCGGCTTGAGGCCCAACGTGTCGAACACGTCCTTGCGGTACGCCATCACGTACATCTGCGCCTGCATCGGCAGCCCGTAGAGCTTGCCGTCGAAGGACATCGCCTTGCGCATGTTGGGATTGATCGCGTCGAGGTCGTACTTGGCGCCGTACTTGGCGAGCAGGTCGTCGAGCGGGCGCAGCTTCTGCTGCGACGCGTACTGCGGGAGGATGTAGCCGTAGGTCTCGAGGATGTCGTAGGTGCCGGTGGTGCCCGCCAGGGTGGCGGTGGTCTTCTGCACCTGCCCGCCGAAGTCGATCGGCTCGTGGTTGACCTTCACCTGCCCCTTCGTGCAGCTCTTGACCATCGTGTTGGTGTACGGGTCGATGGCCGAGGAGTTGTAGGCGAGCACGTTCACCGCCAACGGCGCCGCCGGTGCCGGGAAGTCACACGGCACCTGCGCTGCTGCCTCGGACGCGGTGCGCGAACCCGCACCGCAGCCGGCGAGCAGGAGCGCGGCGGCCACCGTCACGGCGAGTGTCCGCAGGATCGTGGTCGGGGGTCGTGGCATGTCGGCTCCTGCCGTCCTGGCGAGTGGTGGGTTCATACGCATGCATTGGTGCGCGTCCGGGACGGACGGTTCAGCTGTTGATCAGGTCCAGCCGGAGCTGGGCGCTGTCTCGGTGCCCGACGAGCGCCTCGAAGTCCGAGACGGCGACGGTGGGATCGGCCTGGGTGCGCGTGGCCTCCCGGGTGGCGCGCTGGTACGTCAGCTGCTTGAGGAAGCCGGCCACCGACAGGCCGCCGGTGAAGCGGGCGCCCCGCGCCGTGGGCAGCACGTGGTTGGTGCCGGACATGCCCTTGTCGGCGTAGACGACCGTCGACCAGGTGCCGAGGAACAGCGAACCGTAGTTGTGCAGCGCGTCGAGCCACCAGTCGAGGTCATCGGCCAGCACCTCGAGGTGCTCGGGCGCCAGCAGGTTCATCACCCCGGCCGCCGTCTCACGGGTGTCGGTCAGGTAGATCGAGCCGTGGTCGCGCCATGCCGCGCCCGCGATCGGCGCGGTCGCGAGCCCGGCGAGCTGCTTCTCGATCTCGACCGGCACCTCGTCGGCGATCCGCTGCGACGTCGTGACCAGGCTCGCGGGCGACGTCGGCCCGTGCTCGGCCTGGGCGAGCAGGTCGGCGGCCACCAGCGCGGCATCGGCCGTGTCGTCGGCGATGACGGCCACCTCGGACGGCCCGGCGAGCACGTCGATGCCCACGCGGCCGAAGAGCTGCCGCTTCGCCTCCGCGACATAGGCGTTGCCGGCGCCGACGATCATGTCCGACGGCGTGCCGTCGAGCAGCCCGAAGGCCATCGCGGCCAGCGCCTGCACACCGCCGACGGCGTAGACGGCGTCCGCGCCGGTGATCGACGCGGCGTAGAGGACGGCGGGGTGCGGGCGACCGGCGAGCGAGGGCGGCGTGGCGCTGACGACGTTGCCCACGCCGGCGACGCGCGCGACCCCGACCGTCATGAACGCGCTCGCGAGCAGCGGGAACCGGCCGGCGGGCAGGTAGGCGCCCACGTTCTCGACCGGCACGAACCGCTGCCCGCAGACGACGCCGGGCACGACCTCGTCCTCGAAGTCCTGCAGCCGGGACCGCTGCATCTGCGCGAACCGGCGAGTGCGTTCGGCGCCCGTGTCGAGCGCCGCGCGCAGCCCCGCGGGCAGCAGGTCGGCGGCGCGGGCGATCTCGGCGGCGGGCACCTCGAGGTCGCGGCCGGTGAACCCGTCGAGCTCTGTGGCGTAGTGCAGCACGGCGTCCATGCCCTCGCGCTCGATGCGGCCGAGCATCTCCGAGACCGTGGCGGCGACCTGAGGATCGCGCTCTGCCGGCCGGTCCGGGCCGGCCGGTTCCTTCACGACTCGAAGGTCGGCGGCCAGCTTCCGCTTGTCGGCGGCGGTGAGGTGCATACGCATACATTAGGGATCGAGTGGGCACCTGACAAGAGCGGAGGGTGGTGGAGGTGCAGCGGGTCCGCACGGCAGGAAGGCGGCGGGCGCTACTCCGCCGTGCCCGAACCCAGCGTCCAGGGATCGGTGCGCTGCCGGGAGACCGCCACCTCGACGGCGCCACCGAACGCCGACCGCACGACCTCGGCCGCCTGCGCGCACCACGGCCACTCCGACGCCCAGTGCGCCACGTCCACCAGCGCGGGCACGTCGCCGCCCCGCAGCAGGTGCTCGGACGCGGGGTGGTGGCGCAGGTCGGCCGTGACGTAGGCGTCGACGCCCGCCGCGATCGCCGCGGCCAGCGCCGAGTCGCCCGCTCCCCCGCAGACCGCCACCCGCCGGATCGGACGGTCGGGGTCACCCGCCGCTCGCACACCCCACACCGTCGGGGGAAGCGCGGCGGCCACGCGCGCGGTGAAGGCGGAGAGCGGCTCGGGTTCCGGGAGCGTCCCGACCCGGCCCAGCCCGCGTGAGGACGGCAGGTCGGCGAGCTCCAGCACGTCGAAGGCCGGTTCCTCGTAGGGGTGCGTCGCCCGCAGCGCAGCCACGACGGCCGCCCGCTTGTGGCGGGGCAGCACCATCTCCAGCTTCGTCTCGGCCACGCGTTCCAGGTGACCGACCGCGCCGATCGTCGGGTGGGCTCCCTCGAGCGGTTTGAACTGGCCGGTGCCGGCCGTGGCGAACGAGCAGTGGCTGTAGTCGCCGATCTGGCCGGCTCCCGCCGTGGACAGCGCATCGTGCACCGCGGTGATGGCCGGACCCACCGGGATGAACGTGACGATCTTGTCCAGCGGCGCGGCGGGCGCACCGATGAGTGGCCCCTCGACGGCGAGACCGAGCGCGGCGGCCAGCGCGTCGGAGACGCCGGGATCGGCCGAGTCGGCGTTGGTGTGCGCGGTGAACAGCGCGGTGCCGGCCCGGACCAGTCGGTGCACCAGCGAGCCCTTCGGCGTGTCGGCCCCGACGCCGTGCACGCCGCGCAGCAGCAGCGGGTGGTGCGTGACGAGCAGCTGGTGGCGCTCGACGGCCTCGTCGACGGTCTCCGGAACGGCGTCGACGGCGAACAGCACCGACGTGACCGGCTCCGCTGGGTCGCCGCAGACCAGCCCCACCGCGTCCCAGTCCGCGGCCAGCGCGGGCGGGTAGGCGGCCTCGAGTGCGGCGATGACGTCGCCGACGGTCTCCTTCATGCGGCCACCTCGGCGAGTGCGTCGGACAGCGCGGCGGTGAGGCGCGCGACCTGCTCGGCAGGGCGCACCGCCACGCGGATGTGGTCGGGCCCGAGCCCGGGGAACGTGTCGCAGCGGCGCACGGCGATACCCGCGGCGCGCAATGCGGCACGCACCCGCTCGCCACGGCCGTCGGGAAGGCGCAGGAGCAGGTAGGGCGCCTGCCCGGGCAGCACCTGGACACCGGCGATGGCGCCGAGCGCGGCGGCCTGCTCGGCACGTGCGGCGACGAGCACCCGGGCGGCCTGCAGCGTCTGCTCGACGGCGGCGGGCTCGCTGCACGCGATCACGGCCTCCAATGCAGGCGTCGACACCGGCCACGGCGGGCGCGGCGCCGCGAGCCGCGCCAGCAGCTCCGGGTCGCCCAGCGCGTAGCCGGCGCGCAGGCCGGCGAGCGCCCAGGTCTTGGTGAGGCTGCGGAACACCAGCAGCCCTGGCAGCCGTCGCGCCGCGAGCGACTCTGCCTCGCCCGGCAGGGCGTCGGCGAACGCCTCGTCGACGAGCAGCACGCGCCCGGGCGCGGCGAGCGCGGCGACGTCCGCGGCGGGGTGCAGCACCCCCGTCGGGTTGGTGGGATTGCCGATCACCACCAGGTCGGCGTCGGCGGGCATCGCGTCTGGGCGCAGCCGGTGACCGTCGGCGGCGTCGGTGAGCACCCGGACCACCGGAACACCCGCGGCACGCAGCGCGGCCTCCGGCTCGGTGAAGCCCGGGTGCAGGACGGCGGCCAGGCGCGGGCGCAGGGCCGGGAGCAGCGAGAACCCCTCCGCGCTGCCCGCGAGCACCAGCACCTCGTCGGGGCGACGGCCGTGCCGCTGCGCCACGGCGGCGCGGGCCCGGGCGTCGTGGTCGGCGGACGGGTAGCGGCCCAGGTCGTCGAGCACGGCGGCGATGCGGTCACGCAGCCACCTCGGGGGCGCGCCGCCCTGGACGTTGACCGCGAAGTCCAGCAGCCCCGGCTCGGCGTCGACGTCGCCGTGGTGGCGCAACGCCACCTGGTCCGCGACCACGTGATCCATGGACGCAACCCTACGGCGGGGACCGGGGCGTCACGGTGTTGTGGGTGACGGGTCGCGTCACAGTGGCGGGGGATCACTCGCTCGGCGTGGCAGGCTCTCGCGTTGCAGGAAAGCCACTTTCCTGCAACGTCGTTGCGGGAAAGTGGCTTTCCTGCAACGGGCCGGGCCCCTGTCACCCCCGCCCGGCCGGTCGGCAAGACTGGGGCGCGATGAGCCTCTCCGTCGTCTTCGTCTGCACCGGCAACATCTGCCGCTCCCCGCTCGCCGAGAAGGTCTTCGCCGGCGCGATCGAGCGGGCGGGCCTGGCGCACCGCGTCACCGTCTCCAGCGCCGGGACGGGTGGTTGGCACGCCGGCTCCCCCGCCGACGAGCGCGCCGCCGCCCTGCTGCGGGCGCACGGCTACCCGGACGGCCACGTCGCCCGCCAGGTCGACGCCGAGCAGTTGGGTGCCGACCTGATCGTCGCGCTCGACAACTCCCACCGCCGCGCGCTGCAGTCGATGGTGCCCGAGCGCGACCGGGTGCGGCTGCTGCGGTCCTTCGACCCGGACTCCCCGCCGGGGGCCGACGTGCCCGACCCGTACTACGGCGACGAGGACGGGTTCGCCGAGGTCCTCACCATGATCGAGCGGGCCGTACCGGGCCTGCTGGAGTGGGTGCGCGCGCAGCGCTGAGGCCGGGTGCCGTGCTCAGCGCCAGTCGTCGAGCAGGTAGGCGTCGGGGTGGTCGTAGCCCGGCCGGTTCGCCCGGTGCATGGTGACGCCGGGCATGTCGCTGCGGAAACCGGCGCGGATCAGGTGCCGGTACGCGCCGTGGCGGGCCGTGTTCACCCCCACCACCAGCCGGGCCGCTCCCGCCGCCGCGGCGTAGCCCGCACAGGCCTCGAGCAGGGCGGCGAAGCATTCCGGGGCCGCACGTCCCGGACGCACCGCCGCGAACTTGACGTAGGCGATGCCCGTGCCCGCCTCCGTCCCGGTGCCGTGGTGGCACACGGCGAAACCGGTCGGGTCGTCGGGAGCCCCGACGAGCACGACGTCGCCGAGCGCCTGGTCCAGCACGGACGCGATCTCGCCGCGGGCGTCGAGCCCGGGGTACAGGGCGTCGGTGACGCCGGCGCACGCCTCGACGAGGTCGGGCCGGTTCGCGTCCTCGACGGCCGACAGCAGCCAGCCGGGTGCCGGCTCGCCGCCCGTGACCGGACGCGACATGATCGCCGTGAGGAACCGGGGCCAGAAGTCGAACCGCTGGTAGAGGCCGTGGTGGCGGGGGCTGTCGGCGAAGGTGAACAGCCCCTGGTGGGTGACGCCCCACGCGTCGAACACCTCCAGCGACGCCGTCACGAGCCGCCGCCCGATCCCGGAGTCCCAGCGCTTCGGGGATACCGAGAGCGGCCCGAGGAACGCGACGGAACCCCACCGGGTGAGCACCGACGACCCGATCAGCTCTCCGGCGTCGAAGGCCCCGATGACCTGTGTGTTCGTGGCCCCGAACCGGGTGCGCAGCAGGGCGGTGTCACCGAAGACGTCGGCGCCGAGGAAGGTGCCGAACGCATCGTGGACGATGCGGTCGGCGGCGTCGACCTCAGCGGCGACGAGCCCACGAACCTCGATGTCCATGGCGGCAGGATGCCGAATGCGTTGCGCCGGTCGGCGGCCGGGGTGTTGCTCCGATCGCCGATCCCGTCAGGAGAGCTCGGCCAGCTCGGTCAGGGACTCCTCCAGCGCCGCCGCGAGCAGGTCGACATCGGCCATGGCGTCACGGTCGGCGGTGAGCCCGTAGTGCACGGCACCGTCGTAGGCCGTGATGCCGATCGCGACGGCCTGGCCACCGCCGAGCGGCACCACCGGGTACATGTCGGCCATCCGGGCACCCATCGCGTAGAGCGGCCGTGGCGGACCGGGGACGTTGGTGACGAGCACGTTGTAGAGCTGGCTGGAGTACTGGCTGGCCAGCCGCGCGCCGAGGCTGTGGACGACCGGTGGCACCAGCGCCGCCAGCCCGATCAGCGCCGATGCCCCCTCCGCGCGGCCACCGCGCTTGTTGGCCTCCATCGCCACCCGCAGCGCGGCCAACCGTTCCAGCGGGTCGTCGGCCACCACCGGCAGGTCGACGAGGTAGAGCGAGATGTTGTTGCCCGAGCCCGCGGCCTTGGACCGCAAGCTCGTCGGCACCATCGCCCGCACCGTGGTCTGCGCCGTCAGCGGCTCGCCGCGGCTGATCAGCCACCGCCGCAGCCCGCCGGTGACGACGGCCAGCACCACGTCGTTGACGGTGCCGCCGTGTGCCTTGCGGATCCGGCGGTGCTCCGCGAGCGGCGTGCGCACCATCCCGTACCGACGCTGCTCCCCGGTGGCGGCGTTGAGCGCCGCCAGCGGGCGGGCCCCGGCGGCCTGCATCCCGGCGGCGACCACCCCGCCCAGCGTGCGACCGACCGTCGAGGCGGTGGCCCGCAGGTCGGCGACGGCCCGGCCGGCGGTGTCGAGCACCGTGCGCGGGGCGCGCAGCGAGTCGACGGCCGCGGCGGCGGCCAGTGCGATCCCGGACGGCTCGCGGGCGGGACGCCAGTCATCGGGCGGGGTCTCCCGCGGCTGCGGGGTGCGGTCGAGCAGGACGGCGCCGATGTCCATCGACGCCAGCCCGTCGACCATGGCGTGGTGGGTCTTGGTGACCACCGCGAAGCGTCCGTCGGCGAGGCCCTCGATGAGGTAGACCTCCCACAACGGCCGCGACCGGTCGAGCCGGCGGGCCAGTACCCGGCCCACCAGCTCGCGCAGCACGTCCTCGGTGCCCGGCGGCGCGATCGCCGCGTGCCGGACGTGGTAGCCCAGATCGAACTCCGGGTCGTCCACCCACACCGGCAGCCCGAGCCGTCCCGGCACCTCCCGGATCTTCTGCCGGTAGCGCGGGACGAGCCCGAGCCTGCTGCCGATCAGCTCGGTGAAGCCCTCGACGTCGAACATGCCGCCCGCGGGCGGCGTGAACGTCATCACCGCACCGACGTGCATCGCCGTGGTGCGGTGCTCCGCGTAGAGGAACGATGCGTCGAGCGGGGAGAGGCGATCGGGCACCGGACGAGCCTGGCCTACCAGCCTCGCAGCGGGAAGCCCGACCGGCCCTTGTCGGCGACCTTGACCCCCAGCACCTGGTGGAGCTGGATGTTGTCGCGCTCGAAGCCCAGCCGCGACGCCGCCATGTAGAGCCGCCACACCCGGGCGCGACCGATGCCGACGTCGGCGACGGCCTCGTCCCAGTGGTCCTCGAGGTTGGCGCCCCACGCCGCGAGCGTCTTGGCGTAGTGCTCCCGCAGGTTCTCCTCGTGGCGGATCTCGAAGCCGGCGTCGTTCATCTCCGAGACGAGCAGCCCGATCGGCTCCAGCTGGCCGTCGGGGAACACGTAACGGGAGATGAACGGGTCGAGCTTCTTCTTCAGCGGCGTGCGCGGCTGCGTGATGCAGTGGTTGAGCAACCGCCCGCCCGGCTTGAGGCGCGCGTGCAGCGACCGGAAGTAGGACGGCAGCTGGTCCTTGCCGATGTGCTCGGTGAGCCCGATCGAGCTGATGGCGTCGAACTGCGACTCCGGCGCATCCCGGTAGTCGAGGTGGCGGACCTCGGCGAGGTCGCCGAGGCCACGCCGGATGATCTCGGCCTGCGCCCACTCGGCCTGGTTGCGCGACAGCGTCACCCCCAGCGCCTTGACGCCGTGCTCGGCGGCGGCGTGCATGACCATGCCGCCCCAGCCGCAGCCGACGTCGAGCAGCCGCATCCCGGGCTGCAGCGCCAGCTTCTGCGCGACCAGCTCGAACTTGGCGGCCTGGGCCTCCTCGAGCGTGGCGGTCTCGGTGGGGTACGTCGCGCACGTGTAGGCCATGGACGGTCCCAGCACCCACTCGTAGAACGTGTTGGACACGTCGTAGTGGTGGGCGATGGCGCGCTTGTCGCGCGCCTTGGAGTGCAGCCGGCCCGGCGGGCGGTACTCGAGCTCCGGCGGCGGCTGGCGGTGCCGCAGCCAGATCGGCAGCATCCGCTGCGCCAGCCGGAACTGGTCGGCACGGGTGATGTTGTTGATCGTGATGTCGGCCATGGCGTCGAGGACGTCGTAGACCTCGCCGTCGACCTCGATCTCCCCCGCCACGTACGCCCTGGCCAGCCCGAGGGTGCCCGGGGCGGTAGCCAGCCGCGCGAGCGCGCGGGGGGACACGATCCGCAGCGCCACCTCGGAACTGTCGGGTCCGGCCTTGCTCCCGTCGTAGGCGATCACCCTGATGGGCACATCGACCCCGACCACACTGGAAATGATCTCTGCGACCTGCATCATGCCCTCCTGGATCCGGTCACCTTCGAGTACAGGTCGGGCAGCCGCCCACCGGGGTCGTAGCGTTGCTTGAGCTCCCGGTAGAAGGGCCCGTTGTACCGCTCCCAGAACTCACGCTCGTCGTAGTGAACTGTGGAGTACAGCGATTTGTGGCCCCCGAGTTCGGCCACGAGTTCCTCGATCCGACGGTTGTTGCCGTCCGGATCGCCCGGCTTCGCGGGCGCCTGCGCCCAGAAGCCGACGTTGACGTAGAGCTCGTGCGCCTTCATCGGGTACAGCGGCCAGGTCCGGTCGTCGCGCAGCCGCAGCGGGCACAGCCACACGGGCTTGATCCCGATCTCGGCGTGGAACGCGTCGAGGAACTCCGCGAGCCGCTCGACCGGGATCTCGACGTCCTGCACCACCAGCTCCTGCGGGGTGGCTCCGAACACCTCGCCGATGCGCCGCGTGATGCCCTTGGCGCGGTCGAACGCGACGATGCGGCGGTAGACGTCGGAGCGCCGGTAGCGGCGCGGCCAGGCCCAGCGGATCAGTGGGTTCTGGACGCCGAACGTGCGCGAGCACCAGAACCAGTCGGTGTCCCAGCGCCAGATGTAGTCGTGGGCGGTCAGCGTGTCGCTGCGGCGCCGGTTGATCGACTTGTAGAAGACCTGCTGGCCGGTGTAATCGCTGATCCCGTCGCCGGGGTCGTCGGTGAACGTGCCGAGCGTGAGGTACTGCTCGCCCTTGCCGAACACCGTGCCGTCGACGAAGTCTGGGCCGTCGGTGGCGTCGAGGTCGCAGACCCTGGCGATCTCCGTGGCGAGGTCCGCGGTCTCGACGCGCCGGTGCTCCAGCCGCACGTAGGACGCGACGGGCTGCAGGTCGACCAGCAGTCGCAGCGCGTAGCCGAGCGTGCCGTAGGAGTTGGGGAAGCCGCGGAACAGCTCGGCGTGCTCGCCGTCGGGGGTGACGGTGATGACCTCGCCGTCGGCGGTGAGGATGTCGAACTCGCGCAGCGACTCGTGCGGGAGCCCGTGGCGGAACGACGTGGACTCGATGCCGAGCCCGGTGACCGCCCCGCCCAGCGTGATCGTCTTGAGCTGCGGGACGACCAGCGGCATCAGGCCGTACTCGAGGGTGGCCGCGACGATGGTCTCGTAGGTGGCCATGCCCTGCACCTCGGCGGTGCGGGCGATGGGATCCACCCGGATCACCCCGGTCAGGGCGGAGATGTCGAGCCGTACCGTCCGATCGCCGGCCCCGCCGAAGCGGAACAGGTTGGACGTTCGCTTGGCCAGCCGTACGCGTTGTCCCGGCGGCACCTGTCGATAGCGACGCACGAGGTCGGCGACGGCCGCCGCATGCGTGGCCGGTGGGACTGCCGCCGGTCGGTGCACCGGCGTTCCGATCACGCTCATGACCAGAACGCTAGTCCGCCGATCGCGGGCTGCCCAGACTCCCGGTCAGGGCCTCTTCGTCACACCGTTGGATCACTCGACCGGCGGACACAGTGGACCCGGGCTCAGCCCGGCCGCACCCGCCCGCGCACCAATGCGGGCAAAGCGGACACACCGGTTACCGGGCGGAAATCCTCGGCGGCCGCGGTGAGCGCGGCGTGCTCGTCGTCGGCGAGGACGATCTCCGCCGCCGCGGCGTTGCTCTCCACCTGGGCCACGCTGGACGCGCCGGGGATGGCGACGACGTCGGGGAAGTGCACGAGCCAGGCCAGCGCGATCTGCGCAGGCGTCGCGTCGTGGGCCGACGCGACCACGCGCAGCACGTCGAGCAGCGGTTTCGCGGCGTCGAGGTTCTCCGGCAGGAACAGGGCGTTGGCGGCCCGGACGCCCCCCGTCGGACGATCGGTGGCGCTGTAGCGCGCCGACAGCAGACCCTGACCGAGTGGGCTGTAGGCCATGACGATGTGCCCGGTGCGCTGCGCCCACGGCAGCATCTCCGCCAGCGGTGCGCGGGAGACGAGGCTGAACTGGACCTGGTTGGACAGGATGCGCGCGCGCTCGGTGTAGGCCTGCTGGCCCTCGCCGACGAACGCGACCTCGGCCCGTTGCCAGCGCCGCAGTGAGTAGTTCGACACCCCGACCTCGTCGACGACACCGACGTCGCGCAGCCGGCGCATCCCGTTCATCGTGGGGGCGTCGCCGATCACTGGATGGGGTTGGTGCACCTGGTAGAGGTCGAGCTGGCGCACCCCGAGCCGCTGGGCGCTCGCGACCCCGTGCTTGGTGACCAGCGACGCCGTGGGCCAGGACGGGAAGACCTTCGTGGCGACCACGACGTCGGCGGTGCCGCCGGTCGCGGCCAGCGCGCTGCCGAGGATCTTCTCGCTGCGCCCGAACCCGTAGACCTCGGCGGTGTCGAAGACGGTGACGCCCAGCTCACGGGCCCGCGCGACGATCCGCCCCGACTCGTCGTCGGCGTAGGTGGAGCCGTAGCCCCACTCCCGGGAACCGAACTGCCACGTGCCGAGTCCGATGACCGAGTACCGCTTGGCCGTGTCCACCTCTACGTAGCGCATCCACCAGTGATACGGGCTATCCCCGGTGGTCGTCGAGGAACTCGTCGATGTGCACCCAGCTGGTGGTGCGGGCATCGCGCCCGGTCAGCACGCCGAGGTGACCGCCGGGGGCGGTGGCGAAGCGCACCTCCGGTGACCCGGTGAGCAGCTCGGTGACCTTCTCGACGGCCGCGAGCGGTGCGATGACGTCGCGCAGGCCGGCCAGCACCAGCACCGGGACGTCGACCGCCGCCAGCGGGATCGACCGACCGGAGAGCACGAGCTTGCCGTCGGCGAGGTCGTTGTTGCGCAGCAGCAGGTGGTAGATCTGGCCGAACACCCGGCCGGGATAGCCGTGCATGTTGTTCATCAGGTGGTCGACGGCCTCGATCTGGGCGAGACAGTCGCGGTCGTCGAGGCGGGAGAGCAGCGTGAGCGGCTTCGTCACCAGCCGGTCGACGGCCGTCAGCTGGAAGGCGGCGCTCACGATCGGGGCCGGGAAGCTGCCCAGCGCCTGGTAGACCGCCGAGAGCCCGCGCCCGCCGGTGACCGCGGCGAGGGGTCGCAGCGGCGCCACCATGGGCACGGCGGCGATGTCGACGGGCGCGGCCACGTCGGTGAGCGTCAGCACCGGCAGCGGCTCCCCCGCGTCGGCGGCCGCGGCCACCGCGAGCAGCGAGAAGACCCCGCCGATCGACCAACCCAGCAGGTGCAGCCGGCCCGCACCACCGTCGGCGGCATCGGCGGCGGCGACCTCGCGCACCGCCCACGGGACGATCCCGTCGACCCAGTGCTCCATGCCGCGGCGCCGGTCGGAGAACGACTGGGCGCCGTAGTCGACCAGGAACACCGTGCGGCCGGTGCCGAGCAGGTGCTCCACGAGCGAGCAGCCGCGCCGCAGGTCGTAGGCGAAGTCGGGGGCGCCCAGCGGCGGGATCAGCAGGATCGGCGCGCCACTGGGCACGACCCCCGCGACCGGCCGGTAGCGGTAGAGCACCGCGCTCTCCCCGCGGCGGGCCCCCAGCATCGTGGCGCCGACCCGATCGCGCGACATCCTGGTCAGGTCGGCAACGCCGCCGCGGGTCTTGTCCCGCAGGTTCACGGCGGCCGCCACTAGATCCATGCGGGAACGGTACAGCGTGCGACATGCCGTCACCGTTCCGTTGTTACCGGCCGGTATGTGAGACTGCCCGCATGGAGCGCGACATCTTCGACGCCGAGCACGACGCCTTCCGGGACCTGGCACGCACCTTCATCGAGAAGGAGATCACGCCGTTCCACGAGGGCTGGGAGCACGACGGCCAGGTCAGCCGCGACGTCTGGCTGGCCGCCGGCAAGGCGGGCCTGCTGGGCACCGACGTGCCGGAGGAGTTCGGCGGTGGCGGCGTCGAGGACTTCCGCTACAACGCCGTGCTCACCGAGGAGCTCACGCGCGCCGCGGCCACCGGGCTGGGCTTCCCGCTGCAGAACGACGTGGTGGCCCCCTACCTGCTGCGGCTGGCCACCGACGAGCAGAAGCGCCGCTGGCTGCCCGGGTTCTGCTCCGGCGAGATCATCACCGCCATCGCGATGACGGAGCCCGGCACCGGCAGCGACCTGCAGGGCATCCAGACCAACGCCCGCCAGGACGGCGACGGCAACTGGATCCTCAACGGGTCCAAGACCTTCATCACCAACGGCATACTCGCCGACCTGGTCATCGTCGTCGCGAAGACCGACCCCGACGCCGGCAGCCGCGGCTTCAGCCTGCTCGTCGTCGAGCGCGGGATGGCGGGCTTCGAGCGCGGCCGCCGGCTCGCCAAGGTCGGCCTCAAGGCGCAGGACACCGCGGAGCTGTCGTTCACCGACGTCACGGTGCCCGCCACCAACGTGCTGGGCGAGCTGGGCAACGGCCTGATCTACCTCATGCAGAACCTCGCGCAGGAGCGGCTCTCGATCGCCGTCGGCTCCATCGCGGGCGCGGCGCGGGCGCTCGAGCACACCATCGCCTACACCAAGGAGCGCAAGGCGTTCGGCAAGCCGGTCTCGGCCTTCCAGAACACCCGCTTCGAGCTGGCCGAGATGGACACCGAGGTCACGATCACCCAGGTGTTCGTCGACAAGTGCATCTCCGAGCACGTGGCCGGCAGGCTCTCGGTGGCCGACGCCGCCAAGGCCAAGTGGTGGGCCAGCGACGTGCTCAAGCGCGTCGTGGACCGGTGCGTGCAGCTGCACGGCGGTTACGGCTACATGCTCGAGTACCCGATCGCGAAGGCGTTCCTCGACGCGCGGGTGCAGTCGATCTTCGGTGGCACCAACGAGATCATGAAGGAGATCATCGGGCGGTCGCTGATCGGCTGAGACGGGCGGGTTCTCACCCTTCGGTGGTCGAGCCCCGGGGCGACGGCGCCAACCAATTGGCCACGGCGCCGACGTCGGGACGTCGGCGCGGTGGCTACGGGGTTGGCGCGGTCGAGTCCCAGAGTGACGGCGCCAACCAATTGGCCACGGCGCCGACGTCGGGACGTCGGCGCGGTGGCTACGGGGTTGGCGCCGTCATCCGAGCGCGGTGCACGCCTTGCCCACCGCTGCCACGGCCGCGGTGATCCGGCTCATGTCCAGGTGCACGGGATCCTGGGCCGGGTTGCCCCCCGGTGGCAGCGCGGCCTTGCCCTGGGCGTCGAGGTCGTCGACGGCGGCCACGAGCTCGGACTGCGCCGCCGCCAGCGTGGGATCGAGCATCGGCTGGGCGGCCTTGGACCGGGCATCGAGCAGGAACAGCGCCACCGCAGCCGGCAGGATCGGGGCGGCCTGCGCCGCCTTCGCGATGCCGTTCACCGCGGTGGCCGTGGCGATGTGCGCGGAGCAGGCGGCCTGATCGGTGGCTCTCGTCGGGCCGGTGGCCGGAGCCGGGGTGACCGGCGCCGCCGCGGTCGGCGGTGGTGCCGGGGCAGGCTGGGGAGCGGGTGCCGAGCACGCGGCACCACCGAGTACGACGGCCCCGGCGAGCAGGACGATGGCGAGGACCCGCAGTCGGGCCGGACGGCGGATCGTCACGTCACATCGCTCGCGGCCACGCGCGCCCGCTCGGCGTCGACGTCGATGGTGGCCACGGGGAACTGCGGGTCCATCGCGGTCAGCGTCTCGGCCAGCAGCGCGGCCACCACCCAGTTGCGGTACCACTTGCGGTCCGACGGCACCACGTACCACGGCGCGACGTCGGTGCTGCACTCCTGCAGCGCAGCCTCGTACGCCTCCTGGTAGGCCCCCCACTTGCTGCGGGTGTCGAGGTCACCGGGGTTGTACTTCCAGCGCTTGGCCGGATCGTCGAGCCGGGCCAGCAGCCGCTCCGACTGCTCCTGCGGCGAGATGTGCAGCATGCACTTGATCAGGGTGACGCCGCTCTCGACGAGCTCGGCCTCGAACTCGTTGATCTTCCCGTAGCGGGCCTGCCAGACCTTCTTCGGCACGAGCGAGTCGACCCGCGCGATCAGCACGTCCTCGTAGTGCGACCGGTCGAACACCCCGATCCGGCCCGCCACCGGCACCTCCTTGCGGATGCGCCAGAGGAAGTCGTGGGCCCGCTCCTCCTCGGTGGGCCGCTTGAACGAGGCTATCTGCAGGCCCTGCGGGTTGACCAGGCCGGCGGCGTGCCGGATGACCCCGCCCTTCCCGGACGTGTCCATGCCCTGCAGCACGAGCAGCACGGCGCGCTTCCCACCCCCGATGGCCTCGGCGAACAGCGCCTCCTGCAGGCCGTCGAGCCGCGTGGCGAGATCGGTCATGTCCTCGGCGGCCGCCGACTTGTCATTCGGCCCGACCGGTCGCTCGCGCGGGTCGAGCTCCTCCAGGTCGACATCGGCCGGCACCCGGAAGGCCTCACGCACGGACTTCGCCATGGGCGCGCAGCGTAGTCGAGAGTCGATCAGCGCACCGGAGCCGGCACGTAGGCGAGGCCGTGCGCGCCGGGCTCGCCGCGACGCTCGACGGGCAGCGTCGCGAGCACTTCGACGCGCTCGAGGTCCACCACCGTCACGGTCGACGCCAGCACCGACGCGACGTACCCGCGGTGCCGTCGGGCGGCGCTGGACGCCCTCCTGGAGGAGCGCAGCGTCACGAGAGCGGCGGAGCGGCTGCACACCCTCCCCCGCCGCGATGAGCCGGATGCTGGGCCGCATCCGGCGGGTACTCGACGTGGCCCCCGCCGGTGCCCTCGATCCGGCGGCGCTGGTGCGCACGTTCACCGTGCAGGCCGGCGACATGGTGCTCGCCGCCATCGCCGGACCGCTGCTGGCCGCGGTCGCCCGCGACGCACCGGGGTGAGCGCGCGGTTCGCGTCCGACGCGTTCGAGGACACCCCCGCGCTGCGCGAGGGCACCATCGACGTCGAGATCGTCGTGCTCGACCACCTCGACCACCTCGACCACCTCGACCCCGAGACCTGCTCCCGCGAGCTCGCCCGCATCCGCATGGTCGGGGCCGTGCGCACCGGACACCCGCTCACCCGGGGCGAGATCACCGCACAGCCACACCGCCGCGCTGCTGCTGGCGCGCGGCTTCGACCTGGTGTGCCTGACGATGGCGGGCGAGCTGCCGGGCAGCCTCGGCCTGCACGTGTTCGACGTGCCGTTGGCGCTGCCGCCGCTGGTGCTGGGCATGGCCTGGCACCCGCGCACGGACGCCGATCCGGCGCAGCGGTGGTTCCGGGAACGGACCCGCGAGGCGGTGCCGGGATCGGGTGCTCAGCCCGCGGCCGACACCGGTCCGTCCTGACGGGCCAGCGCGTCGAGGTCGATCTCGAGCGGGAACGGCTCCTCGAGCACCAGCCGTTCGCCCGCGGCCGCCCGCGCGTACTCGTGGTAGCGACCACTGATGATCATGTGGGCGGCCGCGAAGGGGTGGTCGTGGTCGATGAGGACGGAGTACGGGATGCGGCTGCGGGCGTAGAGCTGCGGCTTGAACGCGCGGTCGGTGATGCCGTGCTCCCGCCCGACGACCTCCACGACGATCAGCGCGGCGCCGGCGTCGATGATGACCTCCGCGGCGTCCTCGGCGTCCGCGGCGTCGGGCCGGATACGCGTGACCACGAGGTCGGGCACGAGCACGCAGTCCGGGCCCAGGCGCAGCGGCACCGGCCCGATCACCCGCAGCCCGTCCGGCAGCGCCGCGGCCACCGCGGCGCGGGCCCGCGCGACCGCGACGGCGCGCGCCGGACCGCACCCCGGGCCGATGACGAGCGAGCCGTCGGACAGCTCGATCCGCGACGCGCCCTGCGGTGCCGACACCGGGAGCAGGGAGAGGAACGCGGCCTCGGTCCACGGGCCCTCGTGGTCGAGCACGGGAAGGTCCACAGCCGGCGCCTCTCACTCGTCGTGCAGGTCACGCGCTTGTGCTCCATGGTGACACGGTGACAGGCGAGAACTGCTGGTAGACCGACAGTGACTCCCGATCGGCAGGCCCAGTCAGGCGGGCCCGCCCCCGATCGGGACGACGAGCGGTGTGCCCGCCACCGGGTCCTTGATCACGCGGGCGGCGAGGCCGAAGACCTCGGCGAGCAGCTCCTCGGTGATCACCTCGTGCGGCTCGCCCTCCGCGACGATCTTGCCGTCGCACATCGCGACGAGCTGGTCGGCGTAGCGCGCAGCGAGGTTGAGGTCGTGCAGGACCATGACGACGGTGCGGCCTGCCTCCCGGTGCAGCCTGCGCACCAGCTCCAGCACGTCCACCTGGTGGGCGAGGTCGAGGAAGGTGGTGGGCTCGTCGAGCAGCAGCAGGTCGGTGCCCTGCGCGAGCGCCATGGAGATCCAGGCGCGCTGACGCTGCCCGCCGGAGAGCTCGTCGACGGGACGCTCGGCGAGATCGGCGATGCCGGTCCACTGCAGCGCCTGCGTGACGGCCTCTTCGTCGTCGGAGGACCACTGCCGGTACCAGGCCTGGTGGGGGTGCCGGCCGCGGGCGACGAGGTCGGCCACCGTCAGGCCCTCCGGGGCGCTCGGCGACTGCGGCAGCAGCCCCAGCACCTTCGCGACCTCCCGGGTGGGGATCTTGTCGATGCGCTTGCCGTCGAGCAGCACCTGCCCGCTGGTGGGCTTGAGCAGCCGTCCCAGCGCGCGCAGCAGCGTGGACTTGCCGCAGCCGTTGGGCCCGATGACGGCCGTGACGGTGCCCGCGACGACGTCGAGGTCCAGGTGATCGACCACGGTGCGTTCGCCGTAGCCCAGTGCCACGTCCTCGGCCCGCAGCCGCACCCCTGTCGGGGTCTTCGCCGACACGGGTTCGGCACTCGTCTGGGTCATGCGCGGGCCTCCCGGCCGTGACGGGCGAGCAGGAACAGCAGGTACGGCGCCCCGAGCACCGCGGTGATGATCCCGACCGGCAGCTCGGTGGCGCCGAACGCGGTGCGGGCGATCAGGTCGGCGATGACGGTGAGCGCGGCACCGACGAACATCGACGCGGCGATCGGCGGCCGCGCGGCCCCGACGAGCCGTTGCGCGATCTGCGGCGCCACCAGCGCCACGAAGGCGATGGGGCCCGCGGATGCGGTGGCCACGGCGACGAGCCCCACCGCGACCACGAGCAGCCAGGTGCGGGACTTGTCGACGGAGATGCCCAGCCCGCGTGCCGTGTCGTCACCGAAGGACAGCGCGCCGAGCACGTGGGCGAGTATCAGCGCCGCCGGCACCAGCACCAGCAGCGCGATGCCGACCGGCACCACGTTCTCCCAGCCACGGGCGTTGAGGCTGCCGTTGAGCCAGGTGTAGGCGCGGGCGGCCTCGTAGACCTCCGCGACGACCAGCAGCCACTGCACGATGGCGAAGAGCATGGCGTTGATGCCGATGCCGACCAGCACGAGCCGGAAGCCCTGCACGCCGTTGCGCCAGGCCAGCAGGTAGATCGCGGTGGCGGTCAGCAGGCCCCCGAACAGCGCCGCCATCGGGAGCCCGGCGAGCGCGAGGATGCCGCCGAGTGCGCCGAACCCGCCGCCGAGCACGATCAGGAACACCGCGGCTGCGCTCGCGCCCGCGGTGAAGCCGATGACATCGGGGCTGGCCAGCGGGTTGCGGGCGATGGTCTGGGTGATGGCGCCGCCCACGGCCAGCGCGGCACCCACGAGCGCACCGGTGAGCGATCGCGGCAGCCGCAGGTCGAGCACGATGAACTGCTGGCCGGCATCACCGCCGCCCAGTAGCACCGACAACACGTCACTGACACTGATCGGGAACTCGCCGCGGCCGATGTTGAGCGCCATGCCGAGCAGCAGCAGCGCCGCCGTCGCGACGATCACGATCACGGTGCGGGGCCGCCAGACCACCGAGAACCGGCCCAGACGGATGGCGGGGCGGCCCGGCACGCGGGCCGCGGTGATGCGGCGGCGTGGCTCCATCGTCACGGGGGTGGCCATCAGATCTGCACCATCTTCCGGCGGCGCACGAGCCAGACGAAGAACGGCCCGCCGACGAGCGCGAGCACGATGCCGACCTGCAGCTCCCCCGGTCGCACGACGACGCGCCCGATCACGTCGGCCACGAGCAGCAGCACGGCGCCTGCCAGCGCGGAGGTGGGCAACAGCCAGCGGTAGTCGGGTCCGGTGAACGGCCGCACCACGTGCGGCACCACCAGCCCGACGAACGCGATGGGGCCGCACGCGGCGGTGGCCCCGCCCGCGAGCAGCGTGATCGCGACGATCCCGACGATGCGGGTGCGCCGCACGGAGTGGCCGAGCGACCGCGCGACGTCGTCACCGAGCGCGAGCGCGTTGAGCGCGGGCGCGCTGGCGAAGCCGATGGCCGCGCCCGCCGCGAGGAACCAGACCACCTGCGAGGCCACGGAGACGTCGCGCCCGGCCAGCGACCCGACCGCCCAGAACCGGTAGGCGTCGAGCGTCTGGACGTCGATGAGGATGACCGCGGACGTCAGCGCCGCCAGCAACGCCGAGACCGCGGCCCCGGCGAGCGCGAGCGTGACCGGGGTGGGCCCGCCGCGGCCGGTGGAGCCGAGCACGAAGACCGCGACGCTCGCGGCGAGCGCGCCGGCGAAGGCGAACCAGACGTAGCCGAACAGGCTGGTGACGCCGAACGCGTAGATGCCGATGACCACCAGGAACGCGGCGCCCGCGTCGACGCCCAGCAGGCCGGGGTCGGCGAGCGGGTTGCGGGTGTGGCCCTGGATCAGCGCGCCGGCGAGCCCGAGCGCCGCCCCCGCCATCAGGCCGAGCTCCGTGCGCGGGATGCGCAGCGAGCGCACCACGATGTCGTCCTCGCTGCCCGTCGGGGAGAACAGGGCGCCCCAGACGTTGCCCAGCGCGATGGGCTTGGCCCCGACCGCGACGCTGAGCAGGCAGACGACCACCAGCACCGCGAGCAGCAACGCGATCCCCAGCAGCCGGCGACGGCGCAGCGCGGCACCGCCGCTCTTCACGACCGGCGGCCCCGGGGTGGCGGTCGTCACCACTGTGTTGCCATCACCATCGCGCTGCCGTCATCACTGTGCGCCGTCCTCCAGGTCCGATCGGGTACGCCTCAGCCGTGCCGTGCTCACCATAGGTGAGCCTCGCCTACGTGCCCACCGTCGGGAGACGATCCGACGGCCGTGTCGACCGGACGGCGCAGCGCGGTTCGTGCTGAGATGTCGCAGTGATCAGGTTGTGGCCGTCGATCGACCCGAACGCGGAGCTCAGCGACGACGACCTCGCAGGCTGCTACGCCTACCCCGACGGGTTGACGGCCCCCTGGGTGCGGGTCAACTTCGTCTCCAGCATCGATGGCGCCGCCGCGCTCGACGGCGTCTCCGGCGGCCTCGGCTCCGCGGCCGACAAGCGGGTGTTCGCGACGCTGCGTGAACTGGCGCAGGTCGTACTCGTCGGCTCCGGCACCGCGCGCGCCGAGAACTACCGCGGTGCCCGGCGGCCCACCCGTGGCACGGACGTCCCGCCCCCGATCGCGGTGATCACGAGCTCGGCCCGGATCGACCCGCAGAGCAGGCTGCTCACCGACACCGCCGTCCCCCCGATCGTCCTGACGCTGGCCACGGCGCCCGCCGAGCGCCGCGCCGCGCTGGCGGCCGCGGGCGCCGACGTCGTCGTCCTGCCCGACCTCACCCCGGCCACGGTGCTCGCCGAGCTGGGCCGCCGCGGCCTGCACCGCGTGCTGTGCGAGGGCGGCCCGACGCTGAACAACTCGCTGGTGGCCGCCGATGCCGTCGACGAGCTGTGCCTCACCGTCTCCCCGCTGCTCGCCGGGGCCGGTGCGCCCCGCATCGTCGACGGTCCCGACGGCGCCATCGCCCGGAAGATGGAGCTGGTGACGGCGTTGCACGAGGACGGCGTCCTGCTCCTGCGCTACCGTCGGGTTGGTCCGATCGGGTGATACACCGGGAGGTTCGGCCGGGCAGCCTCGTCCTATCCCCGAAGGACCCGACACCGCAACGATGAACCGAGTGAACGACCCTCACGAAGGAGCGGACATGACCACCCCCACGTCCAAGACCCCCGGATCGGCCACGCCCAGCACGGTCGGCAGCGCGGGCCCGGTCACCGGATCGGTCGCCCCGGCCCGGCTCGCCGACGACACCACACAGGGCAAGACCACGATCGCGGCCTCGGTCGTGCAGAAGATCGCCGGCATCGCGGCCCGGGAGATCTCCGGTGTCTTCGCGATGGGCGGCGGCGTGTCCCGCGCGTTCGGCGCCATCCGCGAGCGCATCCCCGGCGGCGGCGCCGGCGCGTCCAACATCGCGGGCGTGCAGGTCGAGGTCGGCGAGAAGCAGGCGGCGATCGACCTCGACATCGTCGTCGAGTACGGCGCCTCCATCGTCGAGCTGGCCCGCGCGGTGCGGCGCAACGTGATCACCGCCGTGGAGCGCATGACCGGCCTCGAGGTGATCGAGGTCAACATCGCCGTCAACGACATCCACCTGCCCGACGCCGACGACGAGGGCGAGCTGCCCGTCACCCAGCCCGCACGCGTCGAGTAGCAGACTCACCCTCCCCCGACACCCCAGGCCAGGAGCACCGTGATGGCGTCCAGCGAGCCGGTTCCGCCCTCGCTCGTCGAGCAGGTGGCCGCCGTGGTCACCGCACACCCCGCGGTCGCCGGCCTGCACGGCGGCCCGTTCGGCGCGGTGGCCACCTACCTGCCGGGCAGGCGGCTCGCGGGGGTCCGGGTCGGGGCGACCGGCGAGCCGGTCGAGGTCGGCGTCGTGCTGCGCCTCGGCGCGCCGATCCCCGACGTCGTGCGCGCCTTGCGCACTGCCGTGGCGCCGCTGGTCGGCGGGGTGCCGGTGGACATCACCGTCGAGGACATCGAGCTCGGACCGCTCGGGGAGCACCCGTGACCCCCGAGGAACGCGCGGAGTTCCGCGACTTCGTCCGTACCCACCATCCCGACCGTGGCGGCGACCCCGACGCGTTCGTGGCGGGAATGGCGCGGTTCGCCACCCGGCCCGAGACGCAGCCGGAAGCGGCCGCAGCCCGGTTCGACGCCCCCATCGAAGTGGTGACGCCCCTACCGGTGCCCCTGCGGGTGGCGGTAGCACTGATCAGGACGCTGCGGTGGCACCGTCAACAGCGCAGGGTCGAGTAGGACCCGTCCCTCATGAGGAGAACCACGATGAACGCGACCCAGACCGGCCTGCTGGCAGGTCTCATCCTCGGTGCGGTGGGGGCATTCGGCGGCTTCTCCGCCTTCCTCATCACCCTCGTCGTCGGCGCGCTCGGGCTTGTCATCGGCCGCGTGCTCGACGGTGAGCTCGACCTGAGCGGCATGCTCGGCCGAGGCCGGGACCGGTGACGAGCGCGGCGCCGGTGCCGGCAGGCGCCGCCGGGAGCGACGACCGCGGCCGGCTCGACATCCATCCCACGGTGCTGCGCAAGATCGTGGAGTACGCCGCCGACCAGGTACCGGGCACGTTGCGCCACGAGCGTCGCGTCGCCGGCATCGACGTGGGGCTCACGGGCTCGAACGCGAAGGTCACCACCGGCTCCGACGACCCGCTGGCCGTGGACGTGCGGCTGGAGCTGACGCTGCAGTACCCGGCGTCGGTGCGGTCGGTCGTCGACGCCGTGCGCGCCCGTGTCGACGACGACCTGACGCGGATGTCCGGGCACCACGTGCGGGCGCTGGCCGTCACCGTCGCCGGGTTGCGCGGCGCTCCCGCCGCGGCCGCCCGGCTCCAGTAGCCAGTAGCTCCAGTAGCTCCAGAAGGGAACGGACATGCGCGTACTGCTCAGGGTGCTGACGCCGCTGATCGCGCTCGCGTTCGCCGCGGTGGGGGTGCTGCTGGTGATCGAGGTCGTCGCCGCATGGGTGCGGCCCACCGCGACCGCCGGACTGGTCGTGCCGTGGCACGACTGGCGGACGCTGCTGGAGCAGCTGACCTGGGCCAGCAACCCGGTTCCCTGGATCGCCATCGGGGTGGCCGTGGCCGGGCTCCTGCTCGTTCTCATCGGGCTTTCCGCACGGCGTGCCGACATCCACTTCGACGCCCGGCACGTCGGCAGCGCGGGCGCCATGACCGTCACCACCTCACCCCGCGTGCTGGCCCGGATCATCGGCAGGCGCGTGCGCTCGGCAGAGGACGTCGCCGCGGCCAGCGTCACCGCGTCGGCCCGAAAGGTCACCGTGTCGGCGCAGGGCTGGGGCGACGCCGGTCCCGAGCTGCGCACCTCGGTCACCGAGCGGGTCGACGCGCTGCTCGAGCAGCTGCCGCTGCGGCGCAGCCCCCGGGTGACCGTCACGGTGCAGGAACGGAAGGGCCCCGCATGACCACGCCCCGCACGACCACCCAGGAGACCGGTCCGGCCGCCATCGAGATGACACCCGCCGCGCCGCCGAGCAAGGCGTTGCGCAAGCGGTCACTGGCCGCGGTCGGGCGGTCGGCCACCGGCGACCGGTCACTCGCGATCCTCGTCGGACTCGTGCTGCTCGCCGCGGGCGCGCTCGTCGCGCTGCTGTCCTACGGCGTGTTCGGCACGGCGCGGGCCGGGCGGCCACTGCTGGACCCCATGATCGTCGACGCGATGCGGTCCCAGCCGCTGCTGGCGCGCATCATCGCGATCGTCGCCGGGCTGTTGCTGGCGGTGCTCGGGCTCACCTGGGCCGCCCGGTCGGTGCGCCCGGAGCGCCGGCCCGACGTGGTGGTCGAGTCCGGCGCCGACACCTCGATCGTCGTCAGCGCGACCGCGGCCGCCGACGCCGTCGCCGGCCAGGCCGCCGAGCTGCCCGGCGTCGGGCGGGCCCGGGCCCGGCTCGTCGGACCGCCGGGAGCACCGGCGCTGCGGGTCACGCTGTGGCTCGCCGACGACGCCGTGGTCAGCGAGGTGCTGCGCCGGCTCGAGTCCGAGGTCCTCGTGGCCGCCCGCGACTCGCTGGGCTTGGCTGCGCTGCCCGTCGCCGTCCGGTTGGAGCTCGACGGCGTCACCGCCACCCGCCGCGTCAGCTGAATCCACCGCGCCAACCAAGTGGCCACCGCGCCGACGTCACGCCGTTGGCGCGGTGGCCAACGGGTTGGCGCGGTCGCGTTCACCACCGCCACACCGTGCGTACGGAAAGGTCCCACCGGGAACGTCGAGCACGACCGGCCTGGAGGGCGCACGTGGCATCAGCACGACCGCTGCCGCGCGGCGCCCGCACGGCAGCGGCACTGCTCGCCGCGGTCGGCCTGCTCGTGGCCGGGTGCAGCGTCGGGCCGTCGCAGCGCCCGCCGGTGGCCGTGCGGGGCGACACGCGGGCGGTGCCGCCCGCCCCCGACGCCGCCGCCCCGGCCCCGCCCGACGCGCTCCCCGATCCGCAGCAGCAGCGCCCGACGATCCCGTTCGTCGACTGCACGACCGACACGATCTCGACACTGCGCACCCCGCCACCCGCCGACCGCAGCCTGCACATGGACTGCGGCGAGCTCACCGTCGCGGCCGACCCCACGAGCCCGACCTCACAGGGCCTCACGCTGTCGGTGCTGCGGGTCAGCCCCACGGGCGCCCCCGCAGACCGGCCGCCGCTGCTCGTCGTCGGCGACAGCGCGGGTGAGTCGACGGCACGGGCAGCCGTGCTGCTCGCACTGCAGGTGGCGCCCGCGCTGCTCGAGCAGTACACGCTCGTCGGGCTGGACCGGCGCGGCGCCGGAGCCGCCGCGCTGAACTGCTCTCCGGACGATGCCCGCGCCGCGCTGGTCGACGCGGATCCGAGCGCGACGTCGGAGAAGGACCTCACCAGCCTGCTCGAGAGCGCCCGCGACGTCGTGCAGGAGTGCAACATCGCCCTCGACGGCGACATCGGCACCTACCGCACGGCCGCCACGGCCGCCGACATCGAGCCGCTGCGGACCGCGCTCGGGGTGCGGACGCTGTCGGCCATCGGGTTCGGTGACGGCGCCGGCGCGCTGTCGAGCTGGGCCCGCACCTCTCCGCAGGCCGTGGGACGGCTCGTCCTCGACGGTCCCCAGCAGCCCGGCCTCGACCAGCCCGACCTGGGCGAGGCGCAGGCCAAGGCCGCCGAGGCCGCCTTCAGCGCGTTCGCGGTCTCGTGCGCGACCAAGCCGGACTGCGCACTCGGACCCGATCCACGGGCCGCCGTGATGGCGCTGGTCACGGCGCTGCGCAGCCACCCGATCGCCGCCCCGGACGGGCGCAGGCTCACCTCCGGCGGCGCGCTGCTCGCCGTGCTCTGGAACCTCGGTGAGCCCACCGGCTGGCCCGCACTGGCAACGGCGCTCGCCACGGCCAGGGCAGGCGACCCGACGCCGCTGCTCAACAGCGTCGACCCGGTGATCGGCCCGCACGGGCGCTACGACGAGATGCTGGCCACCGCCTGCAACGACACGCGCAGCAGGTTGTCCCCCGGCCAGATCAGCACGATCGCCGGGCACTGGCGCGACGCCTACCCGATGTTCGGCGCGACGATGGCGCTGCAGCTGCTCGACTGCGCGCCGTGGCCGACCGGCGGTCCCGTGCTCGCCGGTGGTACCGCCGTGGGCGCGCCGCCCCTGCTCGTCATCGGCGGCGCCGCCGACCCGCGAGCACCGATGGACGGGGCCCGGCGCACCGCCGACGGTCTCGCCACGGCCAAGTTCCTGAGCTGGCAGGGCGCCGGCTCGGGCGCCTACCCGCGCACGGCGTGCGTCACCGGTGTGGTGGACGCGATGCTGGTGCAGGGTGTGGTGCCGCAGTCGGGCACCCTCTGCCCGCCCTGACGGCGATCAGCAGTAGAACTTCTTGGCGAACCGCACCACGTCGGGTGACTGCTTCTTCGTGACGGTGGGCAGTATCGCCGGGAGCGCGGCGACGACCTCGTTCTCATCGGCGCCCTTGCCCAACTGCTCGCAGATCACCGCGGCGGCCTCGGTCTCGGGTTGCCCGCTGCGGCTCGTGGTGATCTCGGCGTTGCGCAGCGCGCCGAGGTAGGCCACGGCCTTGTCGCTGGTCGGGTCGACGGCCGGGATCGCGTCCGGCGCCGGATTCTGGGCGGCCGGAGCGCTCGTGGCGGCCGGGGCCTGCATCGCCGCAGGTGAGGGCGTCTGCGGGGTGCTCACCGTGCTGGCCAGCACCGCCGCGACCACGATCAGGGCACCCACCCCGGTGCCGACCAGCACCACCGGCGGCGTCTCGCGGAGGCGGAACCGCTTGCGGCCGGTGGCCTTGCGCGCCGGTGAGGGTTCGTCGGCAGCATGGTCGGTGGGGGCCGGCTCCGGTGGCTCCTCGCCGACCGGCAGCACGACGGTGGCCGGGTCGCGGGTGGCCTCGCGCGCGATGGCCTCGGCCGCCTCCTGGGCGCGCCTGCGGGCGGCCCGCCCGCCGGCCGCACGGCCCGGCACCGTCATCGAGCCGAGGTCGGTGGTGGGGGCCGGGCCCTCGGCCGGCACCGCGGCGATCACGGCGGTGGCATCGGCCGGCACCACGGCGATGACGGCCGTCGCCTCGGCCGCGGGCATGTCGTCGGTGGGAGGGGCCGCAGGCCCGGGATAGGGCCGCGGCCCAGAGGCAGGCAGACCAGAGGCAGGCAGACCAGAGGCAGGCAGACCAGAGGCAGGCAGGCGGTGCGGGCCGGAGGGCTGGGCGTGCTGGCCCGGTGCACCCGGGGTCGGGAACGCGGCTCGGGGCTGTGGCACACCCGGCGGGAACGGGCGGTAGCCATTGTGCGGCATGCCGTTGGCGCCGTTGTTGTCGGCAGCGCCGTTCTGACCGGCCCCGTTGCGGGCCCCGTTGCGGGCGAGGGCGGCAGCGTGCTCGGTTGCGACCTGCTCGGCGGCAGCGGCGGCCGCGGCCTCCTCGGCGGCGTACGCGGCGGCGTCGGCGGCGTCCTCCGCCTCCTCGGCGGCGCGGGCGGCGGTCGCGATCGCGGCGGCGGCCCGGGC
>NZ_JBHSIR010000075.1:0-62867 GCF_042653605.1 Pseudonocardia sp. GCM10023141 | reverse complement strand
GCGGGCAGCCTGACCGGGTCGAGAACCGAGATCAATTATCCGGCCAACGTTGCGTGTCGAGCCACTAGCTTGCTGAGCCGACGAAGTCGGCAAGATCGAGTCAAGTTCGTGTTTAGGCACTGAGTCCAGCTTCCTGGGTGAGTTGATCGAGGGTTTGTCGGTAGCGAGCACGCCCGTTCGGCGTGCGTCCTCGGGCTGGTGGGGCGGACCTGGCAGCAGGTCGGGTTCCCTGCTGACCGGTAGCGCGGTATGGCTGGAGCCACACCGGGCGTTCAAGGCAGCGCTGCTGGACGCCCTGGGCGGCGAGCGGTTCACATGGAGTTCGAGGCGGGCACGGCGTTGCAGAACGCGGCCCGCTTCCTGTTCGACGGGATGACCCAGGACCTCGGTCCGTTCACCAAACGGGAGATGGACGTCGCGCTGCTGTGGCGCGCGGTCATCGGAACCGGGACATCACCGCCCAGATGTTCATCTCGCGGCGAGCTGTGGAGGTCCACGTGGACCACATCCTGCGGAAGCTCGGGTTCGAGTCCGGCGTGCAGATCGCCGTGTGGATCTTGTCCCGAGGCTTGGATGGCTGACGTTCAACCGCTCAGGTCCCGGTGGAGTCGTTGTTCGCGCAGTTCGGTGCTGCCGGGTCCTCGGTCGAGATGGGAACGTCCGGTGTCGGCCCAGCCGTGGTGGTGGTAGAAGCCCAGGGAGGGTTCGTTGGTGTCGAGAACCCACAAGCCCGCGTGGGTGAAGGCGCAGGATCGGAGCCGGTCGAATGCGGCGGCGTGGAGCTGGGTTCCGATGCCGCGGCGCCACACGCCCGGGTCGAGGTAGAGCGCATAGAGGTCGCCGAGCGTGGAGTCGGCGCGGTCGGCGGGTACCAGCGGCGGACCGGTCGCGACGAAGCCGGCGACGGCACTCGCGAGCGTTGCGACGACCATGCGGGTGTGTGGTGGGCGGGTGGTGAGGACGTCCGACCAGAACGGCTCCCGGTCGGTGACAGAGAGGCCGGCCAGGACATCGTCGGGGAGCAGACCGCGATAGGCGACACGCCAGGACCGCACCAGCACGGTGGCGATGGCGTGGGCGTCGGGCCGTGCGCGTCTCGGAGCTCGACCATGCCGCCGATGCTTCCCGACCCCGGCGAGAGCGGCCATACGTCCGGTCGAACGGGTGCCTACGCACGCGCGTCCTGACCCTACGTAGCTGTCCAGAGCTACGTAGGCTCGCCGATTGTGGCTCGTCTCCGTTCGGCGGATTCTGGTGGTGGTCAGGTGGACCCCGAACTCGGGTGAGGGAGCAGCGACGATGGTGGCACCGCCCGTCGTTCGCGACCACGCTGAGGTGGTCGACAGGGAACTGGCCTTGGTGTTACGGCGTAGGACCTCGTCGAGCGGGCCGGGCTGTCTTCCATCGGCCGCGTCACCGCCGTGTCCACCGCAGGTGGATACACGAATGCGTGGCGTCACCCTGCACGCCGCGGTCGGCGGATACCGTTGCCGCCGCGGGCGCTGTTCGAGCATCGAGCGGGGCCTCCGCCGCTACCTCGCCGGTCGCGGCGTAGCCGCGGAAGACCTCCCGGCGGTACCTCGACCGAATACCGCATACGATGGTCGTGGCGGAGTCGGACCGGGGGAGGGGCGATCGTGTCTTCGATGCGAGTCAGGATCGAGCGGGACCCGAGTGCCTTGACCTCCGAGGTCCGCGACCGCCTCATCGGGGCGATGATGGCCGGTGACCTGGTGCCCGGTGATCGCCTCATCCTCGACAAGCTGGCCGAGCAGCTCGGGGTGAGCCGCACGCCGGTTCGCGACGCACTGCTGCGGCTGGTCTCCGAAGGCATCGTCGAGCCGTCCGACACACGTGGGTACGTCATCCGCGAGTTGTCGGCCGTGGAGATCGAGCACAACTTCGACTCGCGCCTGGCGATCGAGTCCCACGCGGCGGCGCACCTGGCGGAGTTGGGGGAACCCGCGATCGCCCACGCGCGCAAGGTGCTCGCGAAGGCCGCCAAGCAGCCCAAGAACACCGCGCTGTCCTTCTACGAGGCGAACCGGATGGTCCACCGCGCAATCGTCGAGGCGACGGGCAACCCGCAGCTGGTGATGTTCTTCGACACGATCTGGGGACAGGCCGGGTCGAACCAGATCTACCTCGACTTCTTCCACGCCCAGTCAGACAAGACGTTCGTCGAGGACCACGAGAAGCTCCTGGACGCCATCGCGAAGGGCGACGCCATCGCCGCACGTGCCGCGATGATCGAGCACGTGAACGCAGGCCGCAACCACATGGCGGAGCGACGCAACAGCGACGGCTGAGCCAGTCGACGACACTCGCTCAGGCCGTGTGAGCAACTCTCGGTAGGGCCGTCGAGCCCGCCTGGTTCCTAGTGGCCATGGCCGTCAAGCCTGCCCGTTTTCTCCCTGTCTGGGGGCGCTCCATCTCGTATCGATCACTCTCACCTGCGGGAACTCGCGCTTGATCCAAACACGAAATACGGTATACGGTGCACGGCACGCGACCTTCGAGAGTGGAGTGACATGACGACCAGTGCGGAACCTCCCGCCGCGACCATGTCGTACGACGACATGGTGCGGCCTGATGCCGTGCACCGCGCGGTCTACACCGATCCGGCGGTGTTCGTCGACGAGATGACTCGCGTCTTCGCTCGGGTGTGGGTGTTCATCGCTCACGAGAGCGAGATCCCGGAGCCGCACGACTACGTCACCCGTGACCTCGCGGGCCGTCCCGTGATCATCACGAGGACTCGGACCGGCGAGGTGAGGGTGCTGCTGAACCGGTGTCGGCACCGCGGCGCCACGGTCTGCCGCGAGCCCGCCGGCAAGGCGCGCCGGTTCACCTGTCCGTACCACGGCTGGGCGTACGACAATTCGGGCGAGCTCACCGGCGTGCCGTGGCCCGACGCGTACGGCGAGGACTTCAAGAAGGCCGACTACCCGCTGTTGGGCGCGCGAGTCGAGACCCGTCACGGCTTCATCTTCGCCACGCTGAACCCGGACGCGCCGGGGCTGAGCGAATACCTCGGCGCCGCCGAGGAGAAGCTCGACATGTGGGTGTCGCGGTTCCCCGAATCGAAGGTGGCCGTGCGGCACGGCAGGCAGCGGATGTTGTGCCGTGCGAACTGGAAACTGGTGCTCGACAACTCGATCGACGGCTACCACCCGGCGTTCTCGCACCGCGCACTGCTGCACGTGGCGGCGCGCCACGGTGACGGCCGCGACATGGGCTACTTCGCCGAGGCCCCGGACGACAGCCCGCTCTACGTCCAGTACCTCGGCAACGGACACGGGTTTCTCGACCAGCGCCCGGCCTACTCCGGCGCCGGGTCCTACTTCGAGCGTCAGCGCCCGGCGCCCGGACGGGAGCATGTCGCGGAACGCGTCCGCGGCGAGTACCCCGACGAGCAGGCGACCGAGTACCTCGACCTGTCGGTCGGCGCGCAGATGAACTTCACGATCTTCCCCAACCTGCTCTTCGTCGGGAACCAGATCCAGGTCCTGGAGCCGAAGGCGGTCGACGAGACGGTTCTGTCCTGGTACGCGACGTCGTCGGACGGGCTCCCGGACCCGGTCACTGCGCTGCGCATGCGGCACCAGGAGGACTTCCCCAACTTCGGCGAGCCCGACGATCTCGCCAACTTCGCCGAGTGCCAGCGCGGCCTCGGCATCCCCGAGATCGAGTGGGTGCTGATGAACCGGGGGTTCGGTGCGATGGACCGGGTGAAAGTGGACGGTGACATCGTCACCGCCCCGGTGACCCACGAGATCTCGCCCCGCGGCTACTTCGAGTTCTGGCGCAAGCTGATGAGCCAGGAGGTCTGACATGGCTGACCTGAAGAACCTTCCGGTCCGCGACTCACGCTACTTCGACGAGGGTCTCTACGAGCAGCTGAGGCGGGACGCCGCGCTGTGGTCCACGCCCGAGGCGGTCAGCGACTCCGCGTTGGTCGACGAGGTGACCGGCGTGCTGCACCTGGAATCCCGGCTGCTCGACGAGGGCCGCTTCGAGGAATGGCTCGACATGTTCGACGACGAGTGCGTCTACTGGGTGCCGTCCGCTCCGATGCCAGGCGATCCCGCGCGCACGGTCTCGCTCGCGCTGGACGACCGCCGCAGGCTCGAGGACCGCATCGTCTGGTTGCGCAGCGCCTACATCTGGAGCCAGATTCCCCGTTCCAAAACGGTGCGGCTGCTCACGAACATCGAGGCGATGCGAGCAGGCAACGACATCGTCACGCGGGCCAACTTCGTCCTGCACGACGTCCGCGGCTCCGCGCACGCCACCCACTTCGGGTGGTACTTCCACCGGTTCGACGGCACCGCCCCGAGTTGGCGGATCAAGGCCAAGCACATCCGTCTGGTGGAGAGCGACCTCCCACACGACAACATGTCGATCATCTTCTGAGCGAAGGAGCTCATGATGACTGCTCAGCTCCTCTCCGCGTGGGAACCGGTCTTCGAGCGGATCCGGGCCGAAGGCATCCGTCGGGTCCGCATCGCCTGGGCCGATCAGCACGGTGTCAGCCGGGCCAAGGTGGTGCCCACCGCCCTGTTCCCGAAGCTTGTCGGCGAAGGTCTGCGCTCCAACGTGGGAACGCTGCTCGGCGACTCCGCGGGCAAGATCATCATCAATCCGTTCAGCAGCGGCGGCGGGTTCGGCCGCGCCGAGATGACGGGCGCGCCGGACCTGGTGATCAGGCCGGATCCGCAGACCTTCCGCGTGCTGCCCTGGGCTGCCCAGACCGGCTGGGTCACCGGCGACATGTTCTTCACGACCGGCGAGCCGCTGCCGTACTCCTCCCGCGGCCAGCTGCGCGGCGCGATCGACGCGGCCACCGCCACCGGTGTCTCCGCGATCGTCGGAGTCGAGCTGGAGTTCCACCTCACGCGCAACGTCGCGCAGGCCCGCACCATCGGTCTGCCGGGCGAGCCGGGCACCGCGGGGTCCGTGGTACCGACCAACTCGGGGTACCAGCACCAGTCCGAGGCGGACCTGGACGAGGTCAGCGAGTTCCTCGACGTCCTGCAGGACAACCTCGAGGCGCTCAACTTCCCGGTGCGCACCATCGAATCCGAGCTCGGACCCAGCCAGTTCGAGCTGAGTCTCGACGTGCTGCCCGCGTTAGAGGGCGGCGACGCGTCGTTCCTGTTGAAGAACGCGGCGAAGATGATCGCCAAGCGCCACGGCTACCACATCACCTTCATGGCGCGGCCCGGCATCCCCGGCTTCTTCTCGTCCGGCTGGCACCTGCACATGTCGATGGTCGACCAGACCGGACGCAACCTCTTCGTCCCCGACGACGACAAGTTGCTCTCGCGGTACGGCAGGCACTTCACCAACGGGGTCCTGATCCACGCGAGGGAAGGCGCGCTGCTGTCGAACTCCACGGTCACCGGCTACAAGCGACTCCGCCCGAACTCGCTGGCGCCCGACCGGCTCTGCTGGGGCGCGGACAACCGCGGGGCGATGGTTCGCGTGACCGGGGAGCGCGCGGACGGCTCCACCCACATCGAGAACCGGATCGGCGACACCGCGGCCAACGGATACCTCTACATCGCCGGTCAGATCCTGGCCGGACTCGACGGCGTGGCACGAGGGGAGGAGCCACCATCACCGACCGAGGTCCCGTACGAGACTGAGGCGACCCGGCTGCCGACGAGCCTGGCGGAAGCCGTGCGGGAGTTCGAGAACAGCGAGTTCTTCCGCAAGGCCATGGGGGAGGAGTTCGTCCGGTTCTACGCCGCCCACAAGAGGAGTGAGGCCGAGCGGTTCGAGCGCTCCGACCTCGGCAGGACCGACGAGCCCGACGCGGTCAGCGAATGGGAGCAACGTGAGTACTTCGACCTCTACTGACCACGGCGCCCGGCTCGACGCCACGATCGCCCGTGCACGCGAACACCAGCGCGGTCGGCAGCGCGCGGTGCTGCTCGAGCTGCTCGCGGCGGTCATCGACTCCGACACGTGGGACGAGGGCGTGTACGACGTCCGGCCGGACGACGACTGGCTGCTGATCCACCGGGCCTCCTGGGGCGCGATCCGCGACATCGTCGAGACGATCGACTCGTGGCGACCGTGGACCGCCGAGCAGCACCCGCCCGAGATTCGTTGACGAGGAGACGACGTGATGAAGATCAGTGTCGACATGGATGTCTGCGACGTCCACGGTCAGTGTGCCTTCGCGGCGCCGGACGTGTTCCAGCTCGACGACGTCGGCGACCTGACCTACGACAGCGAGCCCGACGACTCGACGCGCGCCAACGTGGAGAACGCGGTGCGGCTGTGTCCGGTGCAGGCGATCAGGATTCTGCGGTGACGGGCACCGATCGCGTCGTTGTCGTCGGGGCGTCCCTCGCCGGTCTGCGTGCGGCCGAGGCACTGCGCGGTGCGGGTTACGAGGGTCGTGTCCAGATCGTCGGAGACGAGCCCCACCTTCCGTACAACCGGCCGCCGCTGTCGAAGAAAGCCTTGCACGGTCGGGAAAGCATGACGGAACTGCCGTTCCACATCGCTGACTCGCTGGACGCCGACTGGCACCTTGGCAGTGCGGCTGTCGGCCTCGACACCGCCGCGAAGGTGGTCGCGTTGGCGTCGGGCGAGCGACTCGACTACGACCGGGTGCTGATTGCGACCGGAGTGCGTGCGCGGTGGCCCGATGTCTTCACCGCGGGCCGACGGGTCACCGCGGTTCGGACGCTGGACGACGCCCGGAGGCTGTCCGAGGCCCTGGACACCGCTCGCCGGGTGCTGGTGGTCGGCGCGGGGTTCATCGGCTGTGAGATCGCCGCTTCGGTGCGGCCACGCGGAATCGAGGTCGCCCTGGTCGACCTGGCGCCCTCGCCACTGGTCGGCCCGATCGGCGAGGTGCCCGCGCGGCTGCTCGCCGAGCGGCACGTCGCGGAGGGCGTGTCGATGCACCTCGGCGCGGGCGTCGCGAAGGTGCTGGGAACGCCCGACGCTCCGCTCGGCGTCGAGCTGACCAACGGTGAGACCGTCGACGGCGACGTGATCGTGGTCGGCATCGGCAGCGCGCCGAACGTCGAATGGCTCAGCGGCAGCGGCGTCACCGTCGACAACGGTGTGGTGTGCGACGCGACGCTGCGAGCCGACGGTGTCGACGACGTCTGGGCGGCGGGCGACGTCGTCAACTGGCCGCACCCCAGGCTCGACGGAGCCCGCACCCGCGTCGAGCACTGGACCCACGCCGCGATGTCGGGGATGGCCGCGGGGCGCAACATGATCGCCGACGGCGCCGCCAGGGACTTCGACGTGCTGCCGGAGTTCTGGTCTGACCAGTACGACCTGAACATCCGTGGGTTCGGGCTGACCGGCGGCCGGTACGACTTCGAGCTGGTGCACGGCGACACGTCCGGTCCCTGGGTGGGCGTCTACCGGGATGGTGACCGCGTCGTCGGGGCCCTGTCGCTGAACGCGACCAGGCAGCTGGCGCGATGGCGCCGCGAGATTCTTCCTGTTTCTGTGGCATAAGGAGGGGCGATGGAGCCCGCCGACTACGCGTGGCGGAGCGCGGCCGACCTGGCCGAGCTCCTGCGTCAGCGAGTGATCTCACCCGTCGAGCTCGTCGACGCGGTGCTGGACCGCATCGAGAAGCGCAACCCGTCGCTCAACGCGGTGGTCCACCTCGGCGTGGACGACGCGAAGGCCGCCGCACGTGCGGCCGAGCGGGACCTGCGGTCAGGCGAGACGACCGGGCCGCTGACCGGTGTGCCCGTGCTGATGAAGGACCTGTTCGACTTCAAGCCGGGCTGGCCGTCCACAATGGGCGGTGTACCGGCGCTCGCGGCGAACTCGGTCAACGATCGCTGCGTCTTCGTCGAGCGGATGGAGGCCGCGGGCGCGATCGTCGTGGGCAAGACCAACTCCCCGGCGCTGGGCGCGCGGGCCGTCACGGACAACCGGCTCTTCGGACCGACGTCCACCCCGTTCGACACGACCCGCAACGCGGGCGGATCGTCGGGTGGCAGCGCCGCCGCGGTCGCCGACGGGCTGGTCCCGCTGGCGGAGGGGACGGACGCGGGCGGCTCCATCAGGATCCCGGCCGCGTGGACCGGAACGTACGGGTTGAAGCCGTCGGCGGGGCGCGTGCCGACTGTCGCGCGCCCGCTCGGTTTCCTGAACTCCGCTCCGTTCGTCACCGAGGGGCCGATCACCCGTACCGTGGCGGACGCGGCACTGGCGATGACGGTGCTGGCCGGGCCTGATCCGCGGGCGCCCCACGGGCTCGACGGCAGCGTGGACTTTCTCGCCGCGCTGGACCGGCCGGTGACCGGGATGCGGGTCGGCTACAGCCCCGACCTCGGGACCTTTCCCGTGGACCCGGCCGTCGCCGCGGTCGTGGCCGAGGCCGTCGAGTCGCTGGCGGACACGGGCGTGGAGGTCATGCCCGTGGAGGTCGTGCTGCCGGTGGACCGGCTGGAGCTCGCGGCACTGTGGCATCGCACGATGGCGCAGCTCTACCTCGCGGGTCTGGAGGCCTTGCGCGACAACGGCGGCCCGGACCTGTTGGCGGCTCCGCACGTCCACTTCCCGCGCGCCCTCGCGGCGCAGCTCGACGAGGCCGCGGTCCAGTCCGCGGCCCGACTGCGGCAGGACGACGTGCTGCGCACCGAGATCTACGACCGGTTGCTCGTGGCGTGGGCGGGCATCGACGTCCTGGCGACGCCGACCGTGGGAAGCCTTCCGGTGTGCAACGCATCCACTGGGGACACTGTCGGTCCGGGTGAGCTCGCGGGCCGCGCGGTGGACCCGTTGATCGGCTGGACGCTCACCTTCCCGTTCAACTTTACCGGGAACCCGGCCGCGTCGGTGCCTGCGGGCCTGGCCGGGGGACTGCCGGTGGGGATGCAGCTGGTGGGCCGTCAGTTCCGGGACGACGACGTCATCTCGCTCAGCGCGGCCTATGAGCGCGTGCGGCCGTGGGCTGATTCCTATGCCGTGTGCGAGGCACGGTTGAACGGCTGACGGTTCAGCAGTCGAAGGGCGTAGCCGCGATTCTCTCCCGTCCGCATAAGAATAGACCGCATACGAAATGTGACATTCGGCCGAGGTAGTCCGAGAGAGGCGTCCCATGTCCGGTGATCTGCTAGCCAACTCCTTCAACCGCCGCGGTTTCCTGCGCGCGACCGGCCTGGGTGCCGCCGTCGCGGGCAGCTCCGCGTTGCTGGGTGCCTGCGGTGTCAAGGGCATCGCGGGCACGAGCAGTGACGTGCTCAAGATCGGTCTCGTCAGCCCGCAGACTGGGGCGCTGTCCAGTTTCGCGGCGTCCGACAACTACGTCGTGAAGCTGGTGCAGGAGTCCCTGCGCAACGGGTTCACCGCGGGTGGGCGGAAGCGCCGGATCGAGATCGTCGTCAAGGACACCCAGTCGAACCCGACCAGGGCCACCGAGGTGACCAAGGAGCTCATCGCCGGCGACGGCGTGGATATGGTCGTCGCGTCGAGCACTCCGGACACCGCGAACCCGGTCGCCGACCAGTGCGAGATCGACGGCGTCCCCAACACGACCACCATCGTGCCGTGGCAGTCCTGGTACTACGGCCGGGGCGGCAAGCCCGGCGGCGACGGATTCCAGTACGGCACGAACTTTTACAGCGGCATGTTCGAGTTCGCGGACGCCTATACGGCGATGATGGGCCGCATCGGGGCGGACTCCAAGAAGATCGCGTGTCTCTGGCCCGCCGACACCGACGGCAACGCGTTCCGCGACGGAATCGGTCCGTACTTCGCGAAGAAGGGCTATCAGGTCGTCGACGGCGGCCGCTACCAGAACGGCACCGCCGACTATGCCGCGATGATCAACAAGTTCCAGTCCGAAGGTGTCGAGCTCTTCAACGGCATCCCGATCCCGCCCGACATGCAGACCTTCTGGAAACAAGTGATCATGCCGGCTGGCGTCGGCACCCTGGCCGCATGAGAATCGGTGCGGTCGTCCGGCTCTGACGTCGGTGCTGCTTGGTGCCGTGAGCCCGTAAAAAAGTGTGACGCGGGGAGCCTGAGGCACCCTGACCTGCTGCTTCGAGCGCGAATATCAGTTTCTTGATCGACAGGTTCCCCATGCCGGGCGGCCCCTCCCATCGGCAGAAGGGGTGCAGCATGGATGTGTTGATCGAGCGGTGCGCGGGGTTGGACGTGCACCGCGACACGGTGGTGGCCACCGTCCGACGACCGGGCCCGGGTGGGACGCGCCGGTCGGAAACCCGGACGTTCGCGACGATGACCAGCAGGCTTGAGGAACTCTCCGACTGGCTGCTGGTGGAGCAGGTGACGCTGGTCGGGATGGAATCGACCGGCGTGTATTGGAAGCCGGTCTACTATGTTCTGGAGGACCACTTTTCGATCTGGGTGATCAATGCTCAGCATTTACGGAACGTGCCGGGACGCAAGAGTGATGTCGCGGACTCGGTGTGGATCGCGCAGCTACTTGAACATGGCTTGGTGTCGCCGAGTTTCGTGCCACCACGATCCGTTCGATTGCTACGCGATCTGACCCGGCATGGACGTCGGCTCACCGAGGAACGCACCCGGACGATCCAGCGCCTGGAGAAGGTGCTGCAGGACGCGGGGATCAAACTCACCTCGGTCGCCTCGACGATCCTCGGCAAGACCGGGCGGGCAATCCTCGCGGCGCTGCTCGAGGGCGAGGAGGACCCGGCGGTGCTGGCCGAGCTGGCGAAGGGCCGGCTGCGCCCGAAGATCCCCGCGTTGCGTGAGGCGTTGACCCATCGGTTCCGCTTGGAGCATCACGGCGTATTGGTCGCGCAGATGCTTGCCCATGTCGACTTCCTGGAGGCGTCGATCGCCGAGACCTATCAGCGAGTCGACCTGCTGCTGGGCCCGGTGGCCGACATCGTGGAGTTAGTGACGAGCATCCCTGGGGTTGGGCGTCGCGTCGCCGAGGTGTTGATCGCCGAGGTCGGTATCGACATGACCGTCTTCCCGTCCTCCGGACACCTGGCATCGTGGGCCGGGATCTGCCCGGGCAACAACTCCTCAGGCGGGAAGCGTCGGGCCGCGCGCACCCGGCACGGCTCGATGTGGCTGCGGATCGGGCTGACCGAGGCGGCGCAGGCCGCGGCCCGCACCAAGGGCACCTATTTCGCGGCGCATCATGCTCAGATCCGCGGCCGGCGGGGCACACAGAAGGCGATCGGCGCTACCCGCCACGACATCCTCATCGCCTATTATCACGTCGTCCGAGATAAGGTCCCGTTCAATGATTTGGGACCGGACTGGAACGATCAGCGCCGATCCACTGAACAGCAGGCCCGACGGTTGGTGCGGCAACTCGAGCGACTCGGATTGAATGTCACTGTCGAACCGGCGGCATAGGTCCGACGAGGCCCTGTCGGACAATAAGATTCCCAACCCTTCCGGGGCTTCGCCCCGGGGCACTGCCGTGCCCTGCGGTGGCCGGGTGATTCACATGTCAGCCGCGTCGCTGAACTTCCGCCCGAGGTTCGCCACCATCGCCAAGTCGATGCTCTTCCCGTCCGAGGCGCAGGCACTCGGCCCGCTGGCGAACAACCTCTCGGTGTGCGTGTGGTGGACGGACACGCTGCCCTACGTCTCCAGCATCGACGGCACGAAAGCCGGTGACCTGGCGAAGAACTTCAGCGCCGAGACCGGCGCCCAGTGGACGCAGGCGCTCGGCTCGCTCTACTCCCTGTTCGAGGTCGCAGTCGAGGCGTTCAAGGCGGCGAGTGACCCGAAGGACCGCGCCGACGTGGCCGACAAGCTCAAGAACCTGTCCTACCAAGGCATCAGCGGCCCGCTCGACTTCACCAACGGGCCGGAGAAGGGCATCGCGGTGATCAAGTGCGTAGGCGGCCAGTGGCGTCCCGGCGCCAAGTACCCCTACGAGATCGTGGTCGTCGACAACGCGACCAACCGGGACTTCCCGGTCGGTGGCGACCTGGAACCGCTGACCTCGTGAACCCGCCTCTTCTGGAGCTGCGCGGCGTCGGCAAGCGGTTCGGGCTCCTCGTCGTCGCCGACGAGCTGGACCTCGTGCTGCGCACGGGAGAGACGCTCGGGATCGTCGGGCCGAACGGCGCGGGGAAGAGCACGCTCTTCGCGATGATCTCCGGCGAACTGAAGCCGGACGGAGGCACCGTTCACATCGACGGGCGTGAGATCACCCAGCTGGCCGCGCACGAGCGGACGGTTGCCGGCATCGGCCGGACCTTCCAGATCCCCCGGCCTTTCGAGGGCATGACGGTGTTCGAGAACGTCCTGCTGTTCGCCACCGCGGGCGGTGGACTCCGTGGCACCGCGGCGATCGTGCGGGCCGCCGAGACGCTCGACCGCACGGGTCTCGGCGCGCGGGCGAACAAGCGCGCGGGCGAGCTCGGCCTGCTGCAGCGCAAACGGCTCGAGGTCGCGCGAGCGCTGGCATCCGGGCCGCGCGTCCTCCTGCTCGATGAGGTCGCGGGCGGTCTCACCGACCCCGAGGTCGCCGTGTTCCTCGACCTGGTCGAGGAGATCAAGGAGCAAGGCCTGGCGATCGTGTGGATCGAGCACGTGGTCCATGCCCTGCTCGCGGCCGTCGACCGGCTCGCCTGCCTGGCCGGTGGCCGCCTGATCGCCGACGGAGACCCGCACGAGGTGCTCAGGGACCAAGCGGTCCGCGACCTCTACGTCGGACACGCCGTGACGACCGAGGAGGACCTGGTATGAGCCTGCTGTCGATCAAGAACATCGATGTGCACCACGGACTCCTCAAGGCGATCAGCGACTTCAGCGTCGAGGTCGACAGCGGCAGCATGGTCGCGGTCATCGGCGCGAACGGCGCGGGGAAGTCCACGCTCATGCGCGCCGTCGCCGGAGTGCTTCCGGTCACGACGGGCAGCATCGAGATAGCGGGCGAGGACGTCACGAAACTCCCCGCGCACGCCAGAGTCCACAGTGGAATTGCACTCGTACCGGAGGGGCGCAGGCTGTTCAGGTCCCTGTCGCTGGAGGAGAACCTCCTCACCGGGGCGTACCGCGCGCGGCCGGGACCGTGGAATCTCGACGCCGTCTACGACCTGTTCCCGTGGATGCCCGAGCGCCGCGACCAGAGCTCACGGCTGTTGTCGGGCGGCGAGCAGCAGGCGGTGGCCATCGGCCGGGCCCTGATGAGCAACCCGCGCGTGCTGCTGATCGACGAGCTGTCACTCGGGCTCGCGCCCATCGTGGTCAAGCAGATCTACGCGTCGCTGCTGGAGATCGTCGCCAACGGCTGTGCCGTCCTGTTCGTCGAGCAGGACGTCACGCAGGCCCTCGCGATCGCCGACGACGCGCTGTGCCTGCTCGAGGGCCGCACCGTGCTAGCAGGCACACCCGCCGAGCTGAACCGACATGACGTGGAGACCGCCTACTTCGGCACCGCGGCCGCCGCTCCCGGAAGGCAGTGACGCCATGGACATCCTCAACGCCATCCTGCAAGGCGCACTGCTCGGCGGCGTCTACGCGCTCTTCGCCACCGGACTGTCCATCATGTTCGGCGTCATGCGGATCGTGAACCTCGCACACGGTGATCTTGCCGTGTTGGCGGCGTTCCTCGCGTTCACCCTAGCCACGGAGACCATGTTCCCCTTGTGGCTGGTGGTCCTCGTGACGATCCCGCTGTTCAGCGTCGTCGGCTACCTCGTCCAGCGGCTGCTGATCACCCCGAGCCTGTCCGCGGGCCCGCTGGCCACGCTGCTGTCGACCTTCGGCCTCTCGATCGTGATCCAGAACGCTTTGGTGGAGGGCTTCTCCGCGAACGTCAGGTCACTCGACGCGGGTGGTCTGGCGAGTGCGTCACTCGGCGTCGGCGGCGGGATCGCCCTCCCCGTCGTCGGGCTGGTCGGTCTCGCCGCCGCTGTCGTCGTCATCGCCGCGAGCCAGGTCTTCTTTGCGCTGACCCGGACCGGACGCATGATGCGAGCGGTGTCGGACGACGTGGAGACGGCAACGATCACAGGCGCGAACTCCAAGCACGTCTACGGTGTCGCGACTGCTCTCGCGTTCGGCACGCTGACGCTGGCGGGCCTGCTGTTCGCCACCCGTTCGTCCTTCAGCCCGACGTCTGGGACGATGACCTTGGTCTTCGCGTTCGAAGCGGTCGTCATCGGTGGACTCGGCTCGTTGTGGGGCACGCTGCTCGGCGGGCTGGTCCTCGGCCTCACCCAGAGCGTGGTCGCGAACTACGACCCGGCGGGCGCGATCCTCGCGGGCCATCTGATCTTCCTCGCGGTCCTGGCGTTCCGTCCGCAGGGCCTGGTCCCGGCTAGGAGCATTTGATGACGCTTATCGCACCTTACATCGTGCGCCGCTCGGAACGCGGCTCGAAGTTCGGCCCGTGGATCGGCGGAGTGGTCGTCGTCGCCCTCGCCTCGCTCCCGTTCGTTGTGTACCAGTCGACGACGAGCTCGTTCGTGATGTTGTTCGTGCTGATGGTGCTCGCCGGTATGTGGAACCTGCTGGCGGGTTTCGGTGGGCTGGTTTCGATCGGCCAGCAGGCGTACATCGGCATCGGCGCCTACACCGTGGTTGCCCTCGACGCGCAAGGCGTCAACCCGTTCCTCGCGGTGCTGTTCAGCGCCGTGACCGCGGTCCTGCTCGCCTACCCGACCTCGCTGCTCGCGTTCCGGTTGCGCGGCGACTACTTCGCCGTCGGCACCTGGGTGATCGCGGAGGTCTACCGGCTCGTTCTGATCAGGTTCGACAGCCTCGGCGGTGCCAGCGGCAAGACCCTGACCGGTCTCGGTGGCATCGACCCGGCTATGCGGGGCGCGATCGTGTACTGGCTCGCGCTTTCCGTTGCCGTGGTCACCGTGATCGGCTGCTTCGTGCTGTTGCGCGGCAGGATCGGGCTGTCGCTCACGGCCATCCGCGATGACGAGGTCGCGGCCCGTGCGGGCGGCGTCGACGCCACGAAGGTGAAGCGGATCGTCTACCTGGTCTCGGCGGCCGGCTGCGCGGTCGCGGGCGGCGTACTCGCCGTCGACTCCGTTCGAGTCCAGCCCGACGCGATCTTCAGCGTGCAGTGGGCGGCCTACATGATCGTGATCGTGGTCATCGGCGGCATCGGCCACCTCGAAGGCCCGATCGTCGGCGCGATCGTCTTCTTCGCGCTGCAGTACTTCCTGGCCGACCTCGGCACCTGGTACCTCATGATCCTCGGCCTGCTGGCCATGTTCTTCGCGATCGTCGTGCGCAAGGGGATCTGGGGTCTGCTCGTCGGCGCGACCGGCTACCGGATGTTCCCGACCGTTCATACTCTCAGCACGAAGGCGAGGAAATGATGACGACCCCGTTCACCGCTCTGGTGATCACACACGACGACGACGTGAGCCGAGGTCGGCGCATGCTCGGCTTGTTGCGCGACGCGCTGGTGGCCTCGGGTTACGAGCCGCGGACCTGTTCCGTCGTGGCAGGGGAGCCGCTCCCGCGGGAGGTCGACATCGTCATCGCACTCGGCAGCGAGGCGTCCGCGTGCGACGACGGTCTGCCCTGGCTGAACGTCGAGCTCGACTACCTCCGCGGGGCGATCGAGAGCGAGATCCCGATCCTGGGTGTCTGCTTCGGGGCACAGGTGCTGGCCCGCGCGCTGGGTGGAACCGTCAAACCGGGCGACGTTCCGGAACTCGGCTTCATCGAGGTCGACACCGATGTCCCCGACCTGCTGCCCACGGGTCCGTGGGTGTCGAGCCACTACGACGTCATCGACCCACCTCCTTCGGCTCGTGTCATCGCACGCACCGAGCTGGCTGTGCAGGCGTTCGTCTACGGACCGCATCTCGGCATCCAGTTCCATCCGGAGACCGATATAGGTGTCCTCCACGCTTGGCGAGGACGTCGGCTGGTCGGCCTTGAGGCGGGCGACGCACAGCTGGCCACCTGGCTGGACCTTGACGCGGTCGCCGAGGTGCTGGCCGCCGAGAGCGAGCGCAGGGCCGCGATGTGCCAAGGCATCGTCGACGCGTTCACCAGCGGCAAGTTCGCCGCGCTGCAGCCCTCATCCGGCGACTCGCGCGCGTAGGAAGACCCGTGCGGTCGCACGCTATAAGCCCGGTGACGTCGGTGGTCATCCCCGCGGCAATGGCCGATGTGGAGAAGGTCGAGTCGTCGTCGCCCATCACGAGCGCGCGACCCAGCGCGCCGGCGACGTGTTCCTGAAGATCGACGCTGATCAGACGCGCACCGACGTCGAGGTCGAGGCGATGGCCATGGCGCCGATCCCGACTCCGGAGGTCCTGTGGCGGAAGCCGCCCGTGCTCGCGCTCGCCGCCCTCCCAGGGGCGGCGCTCGGCCGCCTCGGCGAGCCGTCGGTCGCGTCGTCGTCGGCGTGGGGCGCGGCGGGTGCCGCCGCACGGATGCTGCACGACGCGCCGCTGCCGCCATGGCCCGGTCGGAGCCCCGACGGGGTCACGTCGCACCTCGACGGCGAATGCGAGTGGCTCGTCATGAACACTGCGTCTGGCGCAGCGCTTTGACCGGGTCCGCCAGGGTTGACAAACAACGTGCCGATCCGCTTGTTCTTGTCAGCAGCGGGTTTCCGTGCCATCGCGATCTGCGTCTTCGGCCCACGCGGGTCGCCGTAGTCCAGCGGTACATCGACTTTCGCGCACTCGAAACCGGGGCGGTCCGGTCCGCACCCCTCCCAGGTGATGAACGGGACGACCGGTTTTGGGGATGCGGCAACGGGAAGGGCCTGGAGGGTACTGCCGAGCAGCGCCCCCGCGAGGCGAACGTCGGAGCGGAAGCCTCCGTGCTGCGCACCGGGGTGAGCGAGCCGCCTGCGGCGCGGCCTGTCGGCCCCTAGCACGGCCGCACTCACGGTCAAGGGCGCTGCGCTGCGCATCGCTTCGCGACGACCGGTGGGCCGCCCTTGACCGTGAGCCTCCGCGGCCGCGCTGGGTCGCCTTACGGCGGCGGGGAACACAGCGGCCCGGCCACCCCACGGGGACGGGCCGACAGGCCCCACGGCATCGGGAGGCCACCTTGACCACACGTACCCAGCCCCTCAGCGGCACCGACCCGGCGCGGATGATCGACCGCGTCCTCGGTCGTCACAAGCCTGGTCGTTCGAGCTGCCGGGAAGGTCCGGGCCCGGATCGACCTCAACCACGTCGGCACACCAGACCAGCAGCTCGGTCTGGTTCTCGGTACCGCTTGGTCTACGTGCGGACCGGGGGGCACCGCGCGGGCGGCGGCGGATGGGTGGAGCGCTGCGGCGGTGCTGGCTCGGCCGGTGGGCCCGGCGGTGGCGGGGCGGCGCCCGCTACCTAGTCGGGCCGACGAAGGTGGCGGCGATGGTCAGGTTCGCCGGACTGCGCCGGGTGAGTCGGCGTTCTAGCCTGCCCGGGCTGGGGGAGCGGTGCCCGCGGTGTTGCGGATTGCGATCGGGCCGGTCACATGGGAGGTCGTCGAAGCGACCGCCTATACCTCGATGCTGCGGGCGTGGCGTCAGGCGGCCCGGCTGCTTGGGGACAACCTGACCGACGACGAGGAATAGCCGCCTGGTTGTGGACAACCCGCTACGGTCGATGATGCGGCCGCGCCGGAATTGGCCATCCTCGCCGGATGGACAACACTACGACGTGGACGGTGGGCGTGCTCTGCTCGGGGGCGGAGCGCACGCTGGCACTTGCCGGAGGTGTCGAGAACCAGCCGTGTCGAGGCGATCGAGACGCGGCCGGCGCTCTCGTCGTGGCCGCGACCGATCGCGGCCGTCAGGAGTACCGGCTGACCGTGGCCGACACCTGCGTCATCGTTGTTCCCGGCCTGACCGAGTAGGCCAGGTCGATCTCATTGATCTGTACGAGGCCCTGCGGTCAGTCGTCTGAGGCCGCTGATCCTCGTCGTCCTGGAGGACGCGGCATGCAGCAACGTCGGCTTCCCGACGGTCGAGGTGTGCGCCCGCGGCGCGAATGAGCGCGCCGTCCGCATCCGCGCCGCCGACGGTGGGCTCACAGCCCCGGCCCACGCCAGACTCAGCTCCTGCGCAGCCCCCGGTCCGGCGCCGACCTCGCCTCGAAGATCCGCTCCGCCGTCTTCAGGAATCGCGTAACCACCGGCGACGGCCGGCCCCGCAGCCACGCCACGGCCAGCTCGATCTGGGTATCCGACGGGGTCAGCGGCCGCAGAACGGCCCCGGTCACGTGGATGTAGCGGACCGAGAGCGGTAGCAGCGCCACCCCGACCCCGGCCGCAACGAGGCTGGCGATGACTGCTGTCTCCGACGCCTGCTGGACGACCTTCGGCCGGAACCCGGCGTCCAGGCACGCCTTGAGGGTGATCGAGAACATGGCGCCGCCGACGTTCGCCGGATGGGTGATGAACTGCTCCTCGGCGAGATCGGACAGGTCGATCTCGGCCTGCTGGCAGAGCCGGTGCCGTTCCGGGAGTAGCACGCCCAGGCTTTCCCGGCGCAGCACGCGCAGCTCCAGGTCGGGGGCCGTCACGGGTGGCCGCAGGAACGCGACGTCGAGGGTGCGGGTGAGCAGCGCCGTCACCAGATCGGGCGTCAGCATCTCCCCTTGCAGCACCAGCTCGACGTCCGGTGCTTCGGCGCGGAACTCCCGTGTGACGATTGGCAGCAGCTCGTAGGTCGAGGTTCCGGTGAAGCCCACGGCGAGCCGGCCGAGCTCGCCGCGCGAGGCCCGCTCGGCGGCGACGACCGCGTCGTCCACCGAGGCGAGGATCGAGCGGGCGCGGTCGAGGAATTCCCGGCCCGCCGAGGTCAGCTCCACCTTGCGCGTCGTCCGCTCGAATAGCACGACGCCGACGTCGCGCTCGAGCCGCTTGATCTGCTGGGTCAGCGACGGCTGGGTGAGGTGCAGCAGCTCCGCCGCGCGGTTGAAGTTGAGCTGCTCGGCCAACACGGTGAACGACCGCAGGTGACGAAGCTCCATGCCACTACCGCCTCATCCGGTGCGCATCGCCGGCCCACGCGGCGTGCACGGTCTCGTGCAACGATGCTTCGGTCACGGGCACCGGCCTGTCCGGGGGGACGACCGGCAGGGTCAGCGAGACGACCGTCCCGATCTGCTCGTCGCGCATCCCCACCTCCCGCAAGGCCATCGGCGCGCCCACCACTTCGGCCAGCTGCCACCGGCCGTCGACGGCGTCGAGCGCGCCGGTGGCGTGTGCGAGGCTCCTGGCAGTCCCGGCATCTGCGACCGGGTGAACGCCGCGACGTGAGGCAGCACGATCGCGTGCGTGGGGGCGTGCGGCAGCCCGACGGTGCCGCAGGACACACGACACAGCTTGTGGTGCAGCCCGCTACCGGTGACCGCGATCGCCGACGCCGCCAGCCAGCCGCCGCGCATTTTGGCCGCGCGGTCGTTCGTGCGAAGACCCGTTGCGAGAGCGGAGATCCCACTCGCCGGGTTCCGTCCGAGCGTCCACAGCGTCCACAGCGCCCACAGCGCCTCCACGCCGTGCGCGAGGGCGTTGAACGCGCTCACCACGGCCATGTCGGCGGAGAGCGAGGCGGCGAGCTCCGGGTCGTAGACGACGGTGCATGGCGGCACCCGCGGGTCCATCCCCGTCCGTTTGCCCCGCTCGTCCGTGAGCCCCCACACGGCCGTCACCCCGGAGCCGGAGAACGTCGTGGGTATGGCATGTCGTGGGCATGGCGACGATCGGAGCCCGGTCGTCAGTGCGACTGCCTTGGCCGTGCCGACGGCCGATCCGCCGCCGACCGCCAGCAGTGTGTCCGCCTCGGCGTCGGTCGCGGCCTGCCGCGCTGCCTCAGCGGCCGTCTGCGGTACGTGCTCGCGCACCTCGGAGAACACGCTGGCGACGATCCGCCCGAGTTCCTCCAGCGGCGCGACCACCCGCCGGACCTCGCGCTCGGAGGCTACGACGAGCACCCGAGCCGCGCCCAGCTGCACGAGTTCATCGACCAGCTGTGAGCCCGACGTCCCTGGCCCGGAGACGATCTGGGCGCCGACGGGCTGATACTCGAACCGTTCGATGGCCACCTGTACCTTGCCCTCCCTCTGTGCCGGGGCCGGACGCTACACCCGGGAACTGGGCAGCAGCCCCCGATCGGTAGGTCCTGCGACACAGGCTATTTATCGCGCGGCAAGCTCCTATTTCTCTTCCGATCACGGCCTCCTTAACATCGGGGCGCACCTGAGTTGCAGCGACGCTCCCGAGGAGGACCGATGGCTGTCGAACCCGGCGATCTGCGGACGTGCCTGGGGCATTTCGCGACGGGGGTCACCGTCATCACCTGCGACGAGGGCGAACAGGTCCACGGGTTGACGGTGAACTCGTTCACGGCGGTCTCGTTGTCGCCGCCCCTGGTGCTGGTGTCCATCGACCGCCGGGCCAAAGCGCTCGACAAACTGCGGAGCAACCGTTTCACCGTCAATGTGCTCTCCTCCGAACAGGCCGCGCACGCGCAGCATTTCGCCGGCCGCCCGGACGCCGCGCTCGATCTCGGCTGGGAGGAGGGCCCCCTTGGCGGCCGGCTGAGAAACTGCCTCGCCTACGTTGGCTGCTCCCCGTGGCGCGACTACGACGGTGGCGACCACGTGTTGTTCCTGGGCCTGGTGGAGCAGATCGAATGGTGCCCGTCGAAGCCGCTGCTGTTCTACCGCGGCGGGTTCGGCAGCCTCAGCACCTTCGACGAGATCGAACGCCCCCTGTGGGAGAGCGACGCGACACCCGGCTGGATGAACGCCGGAGGGCTGGTGGTCCCGCAGCTCGAGCCTTGATCACCGCCCCAGTCACCTGATCACGAAGACGAAGGAGTCACCCGTGTCCCAGCAGACCGTCTCGAGCACCGAGCACACGACCACCGACGCCACCCCGCGCCCCCTGAACGGGGCGGAGTACCTGGACTCGCTCCGCGACGGCCGCGAGGTGTGGATCTATGGAGAGCGCGTCGAGGACGTCACCTCGCACCCGGCCTTCCGCAACACCGCCCGGATGATCGCGCGCCAGTACGACGCGCTGCACGATCCCGCGATGAACGCCGATCTCGTGTGCCCGACCGACACCGGGAGCGGGGGCTACACCCACCGCTACTTTCAGGCCCCATACACCAAGGAGGATCTGAAGGCAAGCGCGAAGGCGATCGAGACCTGGGCCCGGATGTCGTACGGTTGGCTGGGCCGCAGCCCCGACTACAAGGCCGCCTTCCTGTCCACGTTGGGCTCGAACACCGAGTACTACGCGCCATACGCCGAGAACGCGAAGCGCTGGTACAAGGAGGCCCAGGAGAAGGTCCTCTTCTTCAACCACGCCATCGTGAACCCGCCCGTCGACCGCAACAAGGGCATGGACGGCGTCCGCGACGTCTACATGCACGTCGAGCGCGAGACCGATGCCGGGCTGATCGTGAGTGGGGCGAAGGTCGTCGCCACCGGATCGGCTTTCACGCACTACAACTTCATCGGGAACTACGGGCCGATCCCGGTGAAGACGAAGGAGTTCGCCGCGTCCTTCATCGTCCCGATGAATGCCGAGGGATCGCGGCTGCTGTGCCGGCACTCCTACGAGTACGCCGCTGCCACCAGCGGCAGCCCGTTCGACAACCCGCTCACGAGCCGGCTCGACGAGAACGACTCCATCTTCGTCCTCGACGAGGTGCTGGTGCCGTGGGAGAACGTTTTCTGCTACGACGTCGACAAGGCGAACGACTTCTTCGTCGGCTCCGGCTTCGTCTTCCGCGCGATGCTGCACGGCTGCGTGCGGCTCGCGGTGAAGTTCGACTTCCTGGTGGGCCTGCTGCTCAAGGGTCTGGAGATGACCGGGGGCGGGGACTTCCGCGGCGTGCAGACCCGGATCGGCGAGCTGATCTGCTACCGGAACCTGTTCTGGACCTGTGTGGACTCCATGGTCAACGAGCCGGTGGCGTGGACGGACGGCACGCTCGTCCCGAACCCGAATGCTGCGTCGGTCTACCGCCTGATGATGACCCAGGCCTACCCCCGCGCGAAGGAGATCTTCGAGCAGGATCTCGGCAGCGCACTGATCTACGCGAACTCCAACTCCGTCGACTGGAGCGTTCCGGAGATCCGCGAGTACCTCGACAAGTACGTCCGGGGCTCGGGCGGACGCCCGGCGGTGGACCGCGTCAAGATCATGAAGCTCATCTGGGATGCCATCGGGTCGGAGTTCGGCGGGCGCCACGAGCTCTACGAGCGCAACTACTCCGGTAACCACGAGAGCATCCGGCTCGAGGCGTACTTCGGCCAGCTGCAGAGCGGCCAGACCGAGGCCTACACGGGCTTGGTCGACAAGTGCCTCTCCGAGTACGACGTCGACGGCTGGACCGTCCCGGACCTCATCAACCCGGATGACGTCAGCACTATCAAGAAGTCCTGAGCTCGTCCGCGCCGAACCCACCCAAACACTGTGAGGAGCTGACAATGTCGTCCACCGTCATTGAGCGCCGGCACCGGATCATCGACCGGGTCGTCTCGTCGCTGAACACGATCATCCTCGAGGAGAAGGTCACCTACGCCGAGTACAAGGCTGCCGTGGCGTGGCTGATCTCAGTCGGGGAGAAGGGCGAGTGGCCGCTGGCCACGGACGTCCTCCTGGAGCACTCGGTGGAACAGGTGAACGCCGAGACCAACAAGGGCAGCCAGAGCACCATCGAGGGCCCGTACTACATCCCGGACGCCCCGGAGCTCACCGAGCCGTACACGATGCCGATGCGCGAGAACGAGAAGGGCGACGCACTCGTCTTCCACGGCACGGTCGTCGACGAGCACGGGGCCCCCCTAACGGACGTCCAGCTCGACATGTGGCAGGCGGACTCCGACGGCGAGTACTCGTTCATCAACCCGGCATTGCCGGACTACCTGTTCCGCGGCAAGGTGCGGACGGACTCCGAGGGCCGGTTCACCCTGCACACAATGGTCCCGGCGCCTTATCAGATCCCGCACACCGGCCCGACCGGCGAGCTGCTCGACGCGGCCGGCTGGCACCCGTGGCGCCCTGCACACTTGCACTGGATCGTCACGAAGGAGGGTTACGCACCGTTGACCACGCAGCTCTACTTCCGGGGCGGGGAATGGACGGACTCGGACGTGGCCAAGGCGGTGAAGCCCGAGCTGCTACTCGACCTGGAAAAGCAGGATGACGGCGCGGGGGCGTACTACGTGACCCGTTACCAGTGCTCGCTCGGAGCGCTCTGACCGGTAATGCCCGCACCGACCGAATGAAGTAGGGGATCCACCCAAGATGTGCCATGTCCACAGCCTCGCGGGTGAAGTGCCCGCGGTCACGCAACGCGAGGACCTGATTCCCGTGCGGGACGGGGATATGCCGGTCACGCTGCACCTTCCGCCGGGAGGACCCGGCCCTGGAATCGTGCTGCTCACGGACGTCTACGGACGGCTACCGTTCTACCAGGGACTTGCCGCGAGGCTGGCCGGCATCGGCTTCGTCACCGTGGTGCCCGACTACTTCTTCCGACAGGGTGCGCTCGTTGAGTACACCCGCGGCGCCGCTTTCGCGCGGCACTCCGGGCTCGACGAGGTTGGGTCGGTCTCCGACGCCGGCTCCGCCGTGGCCTGGACGAGCCGGCTTGACGCAGTCCGCGGGGACCGCGTCGGCCTGCTCGGCTTCTGCCTCGGCGGCACGATTGCGCTCGACCTGGCGGCGACCGGGATCGACGTGGCCGTGGCCTGCTTCTATCCCTTCCCCCGTGGGTTCGGCAACCCGTCCGTCGCCAAGGCGCCAAGGCCCGTCGACCTCGCGGCCGACATCCGTTGTCCGACGCTCTGCCAATGGGGCGACGCCGACTACATCCCTCTGGACGACATCGAGGAGTTCTCGGCGGCCATGCACGCCCACGGACATCCCTACACGGGCCACGTCTACGAGGGCGCGGGCCACGGGTACCTCGCCGGGCTCACCGAGGAGCGGCCGGACTCGGCGGTGGCCCGCAAGTCCTGGGACCGCACGGTCGAGTTCCTGAGCGTGGAGACGGACGTGAACCGATGACGGACACCACGATCACCGAGGTACACACGACGATCGTCGACCTCCCCAGCAAGCGGCCGCACCGGTTCGCCGCCACGACGATGAGCCAGCAGAGCATCGTCGCAGTCCGGGTCCGCATCGCCGGCGGGCTCGAGGGTGTGGGCGAGGGCGTCACGCCCGGCGGCCCCTGGTGGGGTGGGGAGTCCGTCGAGACGATCAAGTCGGTGATCGACAGGTACCTCGCGCCGCTCCTCGTCGGGCACGACTCCCGCGCGATCGGAGCGGCTGTCGACCGGATGGACGGCTTCGTCGCGGCCAACCCGGTGGCGAAGGCCGCCGTCGAGACTGCGCTCTGGGATCTGCGCGGCAAGCTACTCGGCGTCCCCGTGTCGGACCTCCTCGGCGGGCTCCGCCGCGACCGGATCCCCATCACCTGGGCCTTCAGCGCGGCGCCGGTGGCGGACCTGGTCGATGAGCTCGCCGAGAAGCTCGAGGTGGGGCACCGGTCGTTCAAGTTCAAGATGGGAGCCGAGCCGGCCCATCTGGACAGCCGGCGCGTCCTGGAGGTGCTGGAACGGATCCCGGACGAGTGTGCGGTCTTCGTCGACACCAACGGGCGCTGGTCCGAGATCGACGCGATGCGCTGGCTGCCCGTGCTCATCGAGGCCGGGGTCACCGTGGTCGAGCAGCCGATCGCGCGCTGGGACATCGCTGGTCTGGCCAACCTGACCCGCCGCCTTACAGTGCCCGTAATGGCGGACGAGACGGTGGCGAGCGCCCAGCAGGCGCTCGATCTGGTGAAGGCCGGAGCGGTGAACGCGTTCGCGGTGAAGATACCGAAATGCGGAGGGCTGAGCCGGGCCCGTGAGGTCGCCGCCGTGGCGGACGGGGCCGGCCTGGCATGCTTCGGCGCCGCGACGCCCGAGACGTCGATCATGGCGTCCATCAGTAGCCAGCTGTACGGCACCATGCACGATCTCTCGCTGGGCTGCGAGCTCTTCGGCCCCGCGCTGCTGGTAGACGAGGTCGTCGAGCAGCCCATGGTGTTCGAGGGCGCGGACCTCGTGATCCCCACCGGGCCCGGGTCCGGCGTCGTCCTCGACGAGGAGAAGCTGCGCAAGTACGCGCGGGACTGAGCAAGGAACCCGAGAGATGAGATGAGCATGGCGCTGTTCCTCGTCCGGATGACCGTCGAGCTACCCGCGGACCTCGATCCGGGGCAGCGGAAGGAGTTGCTCGACTCCGAGAGCGAGTATTCCCAGCGGTTGCAGCGCAGCGGGCGCTGGCGGCACCTGTGGCGGGTGGCCGGAAGGTTCGGCAACGTCAGCGTGTTCGACGCCGCCGACAACGACGAACTGCACGCGATGCTGTGGGACCTTCCGCTCTTCCCGTACCTCTCGCTGGAGATCACGCCGCTAAGCGCGCATCCCTCGCGGATCCCGTTCGACGAAATCGCGTTCAATGACTAGAGATCCTTAACGGCGAGGGTTGCGAACCTGGTCGGGCGGGTGACGGCTGACCAGGGTGCGCTATGCCGGAGGGATGAGGTATCCCGATGGCGGTGGGCTGACCGCCGAGGAACGGGCCCGGCGCGAGCAGGTGCGGTTCGCCGCGGCCGAGATGATCGAGGCGGGGGCCAGCAACCGGGAGGTGGCCCGGCGCTTCCGGGTGACCCGGATGTCGGCGAACCGCTGGCGTCGGGCCCTGGCCGCCGGCGGGAGGCAAGCCCTGGCCTCGACGGGGCCAGGCAGCGCCCGCTGCAAGCTCAGCGTCGCCCAGCTCGGGGAGTTGGAGAGGGAGTTGGATCCCGGGCCGACCGGGCACGGCTGGGATGAGGATCGGTGCTGGACGCTGGCGAGGATCACCGAGGTGATCCGCCGCAGGTTCGGCGTGGGCTACACCCTGGCCGGGTGGACCTGCTGCTGCACCGGATCGGCTGGAGCGTGCAGGTCCCCCCCGCCGAGCGGGACGAGACGAAGATCGCCGAGCGGAGGGACGAGCAGTGGCCGGTCATAAAAGGGCGGCGGCGAACCTGGGCGCCTGGCTCTGCTTCGAGGACGAGGCCGGTCAGGGGCTGAGGCCGCCCAGGGCCGCACCTGGGGTCGGCGTGGTTGGACTCCTGTGGTGCGGTGACCGCAGCGGGCATCAAACGGGTCTCGCTGGCCGCGCTGATCTGCACCAGGCCGGGCTGCCGACCGCGGCTGGTCTACCGCACCCACGTGGATCGCGGTCCGCGCACGGGCTGGCCACCGCGATCGCGCTCGCGACCGTGGCCCTGGCTGTCGCAGGCCGGTGGGGTGCTGCTGACCTAGACGATCCGCACCGTCGGGCTCGACCGGGCGCTCTCGGCTGAGCTGGCGCGCTGGCACGGTCCGAACGCGGTGCACGATCCTGCGAAGGTCGTGCTCGATCTCGCGGTGACGCTCGCGTTGGGCGGGGACTGCCTCGCCGATATTGCCGTGTTGCGCGCTGAACCGGGCGTCTACGGCCACGTCGTCTCGGATCCGACGGTGTCACGCGTGGTCGACCGGCTCGCCCAGGAACCCCCGGCGGCGCTGCGCGCGATCAACACCGCCCGGTCCACAGCCCGAGCCCGGGCGTGGGAGCTTGCCGGGGAGCACGTCCCGACCAGCACACCGATGCCACCAACCCGTTGATCATCGATCTCGACGCCACCCTGATCACCGCGCACAGCGACAAGGAAGGCGCCGCTCCGACGTTCTCCTGTTGACTGAACTACTGGAGTCGTCGGTCGTGTCGCTGGGCATCGGGCGGGTCGGGCGGGTCTACGTCCCGGGGCAATGATCGACGGAGGTGGTGGAGATCGTGATCTGTCCGCCCTGGTTGTGCCGACGGCTGGTGCGGTCGTGGCGGGATTCGATCTGTGGGAGCCGGTGCGGCTGATCGACAGCGACGGCGAGCAGGTCGTCGCGGTGATGGCGTTCCTGCGTGAGCTGCAGGCCTCGGGTCGTTCGGCCGGAACACAGCGGACGTATGCGATGGATCTGCTGCGGTGGTTCCGTTTCGGGTGGGCCGTCGGCGTCGGGTGGGACCATGCGACTCGGGTCGAGGCTCGTGATTTTCTGCCGGTGGTTGGCGTTGCGGGACAAGCCGACCCGAGCGGGCGGCGGGCGTCGTCGTGTTGTGTCGAACGCGGTGACCGGCAAGCCCGGTCCGGGGCCGAAGTACGCGGCGTCGACGCGGGCACACTCGGAGACGGTGCTGCGGGTGCTATACGACTTCCATCGCGATGCCGGGACGGGCCCGATGGTCAACCCGTTCCCTCTGTCGCGGGAACGGGCCGGTGGTCGGGCGAACGCCCATCACAACCCGATGGAGCCCTTCCGCAACGAGCGGGTGGGGCTCTATCGGCCGCGTGTCGCACAGCGGATCCCGCGCGCCATTCCCGACGAGTTGTTCAACAGGGTGTTCGCCGAGCTCGGCTCGCATCGGGACCGGGCGCTGATCACTCTGTGGGTGTCGACCGGGTCCTGGCCCGTTGCCGGCTTGGGGGATAGTCGTCTGGATCATCGGAGCTGCAACGTGATGGGCAGAATGTCAAGGAATCTGCGATAGACTTTGTCAGAGTGCTGGCCCCATATGGACGTTTCACCCCTTAGCTCGCTTATGTCCCGAAGTCGCGGCACCGCGCGCGTTGTCACCCTTAAACGGCCTGACTCGCGCACGCTTGGCAGCAATGCGAGTCACGTCCGGAGCTGACCGGGGCGCCGAGCGATTGTGCCAGGCCCGCGGTTCATTGGCTGATGGCGGCGGGCCGTCACGCCACTGGTGGTGTTGTCCGCCGACATGCCGCTCCAACACCGGACAGTGTGGTAGGTCCTACGATGTCGGGCACGCCGGGCGGCGCTACGCGGTGATCGAATACCGAAGCAGCGCAGGGACTGCGTGGAACAAGATCGGGAGCACACGAGGCGCGTCCGCAGGGGCACGCCTGAAGCGGTGATGCGCGAATCGTGTGCCATACTAAAGTCACGTCACGCCAGCAGGCGACTCGGACGGGCTTCAGGAGGTTCATCCATGGTTCCGGACTCGCCCGCCGACGCTCTCGGCGCTGAGGCCCCCGCCCTCCGCGACCTGCTCGTCGAGATCGTACGGGCGCGCCACGACCTTGCGGCTGAGGCGCACCTGCTCTCCGCGTCCCGGTACGCGATGGGCTTCGGCACCCAATGGCGGGACCTGTTGGACGACATGTGCGACGCCCTGCGGGCCCGGGGCTTCCGGTCTTGCAAGCTGACCCCCGGCGGCCATGAGATCCCGGTCGTCAACGACTGCCTGGTGTACGTCTGGCGAGTCCCGAAGCACCTGGACGCGGTGAGCGAGTTCGCGTCGAGCCCGACCCGCAAGAACGGGTTCACAACCCCGCCGCTCGACCCGGTGCTGTGGGAGCCGAGCCTGGCGGAGGAGCAGGAGGCGACTGACGACGGCCCGGTGGAGGGCGAGCTGGGCCCTGTGCTCAATGCGGTCGAGAACAGCATGCCTCTGGTGCTCGTCATGGTCGAGTCAGCGCCGCGGCAGCTGCAGTCGATCGAGTGGGCCGTCGCCATCCTCGACGGTGAGGGCAACGTCGGGCTGCGCGGGCGGGAAGCCATCTGGGTGCCGGAGCCGGTCGCCGATGGCAACGCATCGGGTATCGCATCGTTCGACAGCGGTGTGCCTGTCTCGCCGAAGGTCGAGCCGCGCGTGAAGGAAGGCCCCGGGCCGGATGCCTGAGGACGGCCCAGATCTGTTCGAGCTGCCGGTCGGTGGGAGCGGGCGGTTCGAGCCGGCACGGCTGACCCAGGCCCGAGCTCGCCTCGGCGTGAGCAAGACCGACCTGGCTGGTGAGGTCGGCGTCTCGGCCGCGGCGATCGGACAGTACGAGGCGGGCGTGAACTCCCCGCGGCCCGAGGTACTGGACCGGCTGGCGGCCGCCTTGAATGTCCGCCCGGAATTCTTCGGCGTCGGCCGGCCACTCGCGCGCATCGACACGGTGAACGCGCACTTCCGCAGCCTTCGCTCCGCCCGCGTCAGCGACCGCCAGAAGGCACTTGCGACGGCGTCGCTGGTGTGGGAGCTGACTTTCACGCTTGAGCGGTACGTCAAGCTGCCGGAGGTGGATCTCCCTGTCCTCCCCGCTGGCGCGACGCCACCCGAGACTGCCGCCGTCCTCCGCAGGCACTGGGAACTGCCCGACGGTCCGGTCAGGCACCTGGTGGCCACGGCCGAGTCCCGCGGCATCGTCGTCGCAGTGCGCCCCCTTCGCGAGATCGAGGCTGTCGACGCCTTCTCGGTCGTAATCGTCGACCGTCCGGTCATCATCACCTCGCCCCGCCGCAGCGAGAACGTCTTCAGGCACAGATTCTCGACCGCGCACGAGATCGGGCATCTGCTGTTGCACAGCGACTCCAGTGAGCACGGCGCTGCGGTCGAGAAGGAGGCCGACGAGTTCGCGGCCGCGTTCCTGACGCCTGCAGCCGCCATGGATGCGGCACTGCCGCAGCGACTCGACCTGGCGGCCCTGGACAGGCTTGGGCGGACATGGGGCGTCTCGCCGATGTCTCTTGTCCGCCGGATGGTCGAGCGCGGGCGCACTACCGAGTCTTCGGCCCGGCGGGCCTACCAGCGTCTGGCCATGACCGAAGACCCGCTGGCCGACCCGACAAGCGCGTATCCGGGGGAAATGCCGTCGTTGCTGAGGAAGGCCGCGGACCTCGCGGGTGACTACGGCGCCGGGGTGCCCGTTCTCGCCGAGGCGCTGAGACTCAACACCGCGCAGGTGCGTGACTTGCTCGGCGACGCCGACCCGCGCCCTGTCCTTCGCCTCGTCGGCGGGGAGAACTGACTCCGTAAACGAATGGGCTGGCTACTCGCCCCGGAAGGGCACACCGTGCCACTGATCCCGAGTTGAACGGAGATACTGGGATCCGGGGGCCATCGAGCCTGTACTTCGTCATGCCGCGAGAATTGAGACCCAGTCGACCTGAGACTGTCGTCAGCGTCTGGCGGTTGTACATACACCCGGCTGTCGTCGACGCCTACTCTGCTTTGACACGCCCGGTTCTCGCCGATGCTGCGATCCCAGTCGGGGGCGTTTCCCGCGACGGCGTTCGCATCTGTTGACGAACTCGGGGCCGGCTCGAGTGTCGGCGGCCGAGAGTGGGTGTCAGGTGCCGGTGGAGCGGCTCCGTCCGATGGCGCGGTCGACCGCGTCGACGACGGCGAACACCTCTTGGGCCATCAACGGCGAGATGTTGGTGTAGTGCAACGCGCACGCCTCGATCAGCCCAGCGAGGGCCAGGCTGACATCGCCACGGTGGGCGTCGATGTCCCCGTCGTGCTTGGCGACCTGGCGCAGCACATCCGCCTCAATTTTGATCTCGGTGCTGGGGGCGCGGGCGTCGGCGACGAGGTGTTCGGCGCGGGTGTCGGGTGAGGTCATCGGGGCGCCTCCAGAGGATCAGACCAAATGGCTGGTGTGGTCGGTCTGCCTGGCCCCTTCCCCGGCCCTTGCAGACCGCGACACAGAGCGCGGGCCGATGTCCGCTCGATCGGAACATCGGCGTGACGGCTGATGGCTGGCGACACGCGGAGGAGGTTTGCCCATTCGCCCCACGGGGGAGTGGCGGCCCTCGAACGTGCTGGGCTGCGCCCAATCGGAGTGATGTCGATCTCCGTGAGGGGCCGGGCCTCTCGTTGTGTGAGCAAAGTTCGTGCACACTTGTAGGTATGAGCATTCGGGTGAAGTTCGAGGGCGGCCCTGCTGATGGGGTGGTGCAGGAGTACCCGTCGATCAACCGGGCGTTACCGAGCTTGTACTGGCATCGCGACGAGCCCACCGAGCTCCGGGCGGTCTATCACCTGCTCGGTGCGGATCCGGACCCGATGACGGGGCTGTGGCGTTACGCGTTCACGTCGCAGTGACGCGGGTGCGCAGGGGCACCTGCGCCAGCCGGTAGCGCAACTCGGTCTCCGGCGCGATGTCGTACTTAGCCGGGGTCAGATAGATCGTGGCGGTGCCGTCGGTGATGGCCACGATGTCACCAGGCGCTCCCGGCGGGGCCGACTCACCCAAAGGGTTCTGCAACATCCGGGTGATCGAGAGCGGTTTCATGGTGATGCGACACCTCCTGGGGCGATACGCGTAGTTGCTCGGTACAAACCGATGATCCATTACATCCGGTCGCCGGCCGCCTCGCGTCCCCGCCAGCGTTGTGGGCGGCTCTCGCGTTGAGGTGGCGGAAGCGCTGATCGAGCCACGCCCGGCGGCAGTGGTGCCAGCCGATGTCCGACGCAGGATGCGCGGCGCCGGTCCAGCCACAGGTGCAACCGGGGTGGTAGGCGGTGAAGGTGCGCTCGGCACAGCGGCGGACATCGGTCCAGGCATCGCTGAAGGCGCCGTCGCGATAACGACCGGCGACGAACCCGGCGTGTCCGTCCGGGGCCGTGGGGCCCAGCGCGACGGTGAACAACATCGGAACACGATTGCGCAGATTCGTGAACCAGCAACAACATTCGCGCACAGTTCACCTGATCCACTGCCGCCATACTCGACCCGACAGATACTCACCCGGGGCAAGACCTGACGGCCGCAGAGACAGCGATGCCGAGCTGCAGCCGACGTCGGCTGGGGGGTGCACGGCTCCGCGCCGAACCGGTGGAGCCGGGGTCGGCTATGCGGCTGGAGTGGGTACGAACGAGGACGACAGGGGTGCACGGGCGAGGCTGAGGTGGCGCACGATCTCACCGGTGATGCGTTCGGCGTCTGCGGACCACGCCTGGCGGCGCTCGGTGTCGGGCGGCGCCTGGTCGCGGATCATCAACGCTTCGACGGCGTCGAACAGATCACCGAAGGCGGCAGAGCGCACGGTCGGGACGGGGACGAGACGGGTCACCGGATCAGACATACCGGCCCGCCGGGGTGGTTGCGGGTGTCGTCGGCGGCTGCGGGGTGAACGCCGGGACACGGCCACGCGCTGGGGGATCACGTGAGTTCAGGTGGGGAGCGAGGGGATCGCGAGTTGGGTGCGGACCGCGCGCTCGACCAGGACCCCGATGTAGGAGCGGACCGGTGCGTCGGTGAACTGGTGGGCGGCGTCGTCGACAGCTTGCCGGACGGTGTGTTCCTCGACCCTGTGGGCGGCGCCGTCGCGCGCCAGGCGGGCGCGGACTTCGTCGAGTTGGGTGACGACGGTGTCGCTGATCTCGGTGCCCTGCGGGTGGGGGTCGGGTGTCGCGGAGGTCATTCGGTGGGCGTTCCTTTCCTGTGCGCCGGTTCCCTTGCGCTGGCATGTCGGACCGGCGCAGGCGGGGTGGGGGCTGCGGGTGTCGCCCAGACCAGATCGGATCCGGGCGTGATCTGCCTGTCGGGGCATCCTTGCCCGTGACATGCCTCAACAGTCACAATGCGCGTCGAGTTGGCCTCAGGTTCGTGACCCCGCACCGCACCGGCCATGCGCCGTTGGCCGGCGGTGGCTGCACTGACGGTGCTACCTGGGGCATCGACGTCGGTGACGGCGCCGGTATCAGAGGCCGGCACGGATGACTCTGTGCAGGCAGGCGGTGCTCGCGCTGCGGCGCTGGTCGCCGTCGCGGATCGCATCGGTTGGATAGCTGTCTCGTGTCTGTCTGTGTCGTGCCTGTCTGGGAGTTGAGATACCTGCACCTCGCTACACGGTGATCACCGGCGAGTTCTACCTCCTGTATCCGGACCTGCCCCGTAACGGGCCCCAGCCGGATGGGGACACGATCAGCTTCCTGCCCGACAACGACGACTTGGTCCAGGCGTTGCCGCAGTTCAACGGCCAGTCCGCGGAGCGGAGGCACCGGCGCGCACGCACGCTCCCGCGGACACGGTCTCGTCGACCAGAGCGGCGACCCGGCTGCGCTGGCGGCCGTCGATCATCGGTCCGAGATCGGTGTCGGGGTCCGTACCGGGCCCGACCGTGATCGTGCTCATTCGGTCCACGAGCCTGTCGCTGAACTCCTCGACGACGGCGGCGTCGACGAAGAAGCGGTTGGCGGCGATGCAGGCTTCGCCGACGTTGCGAAGCTTGGCGGTCATCGCGCCCTGCACGGCGGCGTCGATGTCCGCGTCGCGGCAGACGATGAAGGGGGCGTTGCCGCCGAGCTCCATCGAGGTGCGCAGCACGGTGTCGGCGGCCTGGGACAGCAGCAGGCGCCCGACGGGAGTGGATCCGGTGAAGGAAAGCTTGCGCAGCCGGCCGTCGCGCAGGAGGGGCTCGGTCACGGCACCTGCCCGGGTGGTGGGGATGATGTTGAGTACGCCGTCGGGCAGGCCCGCCTCGGCCAGTACGCCGGCGAGTGCGGCGGTGGTGAGGGGTGTCTGTGGGGCGGGCTTGACGATCATCGTGCAGCCCGCCGCGACGGCGGGGCCGATCTTGCGGGCCGGCATGGCCAGGGGCGCGTTCCACGGCGTGATCAACAGGGCGGTCCCGACGGGCTGGCGGAGGACGAGCACGCGGGCGGTGCCGTCCTCGCTGACCTTCCAGGTCCCGTCGATCCGAACGGCTTCCTCGCCGAACCAGCGCAGGTAGTTCGCGCCGTACTCGACCTCGGCGCAGGACTCGGCCAGGGACTTGCCCATCTCCAGTGTGATCAGCAACGCAAACTCGTCCCGGCGTTCGATCAGCAGCTCGCAGGCTCGACGTAGGATCTCCCCCCGCTCGCGCGGAGGGACGGCTGCCCACGTGGTCTGCGCTGCGCTGGCGGCGTCGAGGGCTGCCAGCGCGTCGGCGGGCGTCGCGTCGCTCACGGTGCACAGTGTCCGGCCGGTGGCTGGGTTCTCCACGGGGAACGTCGCGCCGTCACCACCTGGACCCCAGCGTCCGTTGATCAGCACCCCGCTTCTCCACACGCCCGACGACGTCAGACTCGGAGAGGGTTGTCGTCACAGAACTCATCCTTGTTCCTGCGCAGGTCATGGTGATGGTGGTGCGGTTGTCACTGCACCGGCCCCGGCGTCACCCCGGCCCTCGGGCTGGGGTGACCGCCGCGGGATGGTGCCGCCCGCCAGCAGCGCAGGTTGTGACGCCCGATGCAGGTGCTACTCGGCGAGGGCGGCGATCATGGCGTCGGCCATGGGCGCGCTGGAGGCCGGGTTCTGACCGGTGAACAGGTTCCCGTCCTGCACGGTGTAGGCCTCGTAGGGCGCGCCGCCGGAGTGCTTGGCGCCCTTCTCGCGCAGGGTGCTGGCGAGCAGCCACGGAGCGCCCTCGGCCGTGCCGAACATCTGCTCCTCCTCGTCGGTGAACGCCGCCATCGCTCGTCCGGCTAACAGCCAGTTGCCCTCGGCGTCGACCGCGGAGAGCAGAGCGGCCGGCCCGTGGCAGACGTCACCGATCGCATTGTCTGCTGCGTTCGCTTCGATGAGCAGTCGGCCGAGGTCGGCATCCTTGTAGAGATCGACCACGGGGCCGTGCCCGCCGGGCAGGATCACCGCGGCGTAGTCGTTGATGTCGATCTCGTCGAGCTTGAGCAGCGGTCCGAAGTCCTGGAGGGCTTTCTGCGCGATTTCCACCCAGCGCGGGGCGTCCGGGCCGGCGATCGAGGTGTCGGCGCTGTGCTCGTCGAGGGGCTGCAGCACCCCGCCGGGGGAAGCGAAGTCGACCGTGTGGCCGGCCTTGACGAACTGCTCGTACGGTGCAGCCAGCTTCTCGGCCCAGTAGCCGGTCGGGTAGGCCGATCCGTCGGTGCGCTCCCAGACGCTGGCGGCGGACATGACGATCAGGATCTTGCTCATGACGTTCCTCTCGGTCGGACGGGGGCCGCGGCGTTATGCGGCCGAACAGCTGGTGGCGGGTGCCGTCTGCGGGGGCGAGGCTGAACCGCGGGGCCGGCCGGTCGTCCCGCTTCGGCGCGACTCAAGAGTGGCGTACGACAACCGCTCGAACGGGCTCATCCCAAGCCCTGTGGAACGCCGTGCGCCTGCAGCGTCTGCGGGTCCTCGCCCATCATCCGGTTCTCGGTGGCCTCGAGCAGCAGATCGGTCGTCGCAACGCCGTGCCCGGGCAAGCCGGTCGATCTTGGCCCGAGAGCGAGCGCCTGGGCGCACTTCGGACGCCGCGCCCACCGCCGCAGCGTCTGTCGTTCCTCGTCTGACAGCGCCAACTTCGCGACCGGCCGCCCTGTCCTCGCCATTGACCAAGACTAGCGAAATCAATGCGAATTAGCGACTCAGGACACTAACATGGAGAAGTCGGTAATATGTCGCGCATCGGGTGAGGAGCGCAGCGACATCGTGGCGAAGCGCGCTATGGCGGTGAAACTGCTCTTCGCATCGCATGAGAGAATTCCTCGAGCGCGGGGAGTGCAGCATGTAGATGAGTGACAGTCTCGGATGGCAGATCGTCAACGACACGTTGTAGTGCCGCCACGCGGAACAACTGGATGTGCGCGCTTCTCTCGCGGCCAGCAGGCGTCGGCGAGATGATGACCGTTCGCGCATCGGCGTCGGCAGGAAGGCGATCCACCAGGCCGTCGGCGCACAACTGGGTCAAGATTCGAGATACCATTGTCGGGTTCAGGCCCTCAGTCTCGGCGATGGTCGACGCCCTGACTCGTTCTCTGTCGACAACTATGCTGAGTATCGACGCCTGCGTCTGACTGAGTCCGGCTACCGACGACGATCTATTCATTGCGCGAGTAAGCCGGTTGATCACATGGCGGAGTCTGGTCGCGGTATCCGCGTCAAAAAGCTGGCGACCTGGTAGGTTTGGCTCCATTTCCGAGACTCCTCTATGTCGTCGCGATGGGAAGGAGTCGGCGTGGGATCGACAGAAGGGGTCGACCGGAGGCGCGCGACAGCTTTGTCTCGCAGCACGTCAATCCTTGCGCTGCCCATGGAATCGGGCAGGGTGTGATCGTACTGCCTGGTCCTGTGAGGCTGCGAGGCTTTGCGATAGGGTTGAGACTTCTGCAATCAGTCCTTTCAAGTGGTGCTCCGTGCTGTTGCCTCGTTCGAGGGCTACCGCTCCGTCGACCTCGGGGCGTGGCGGCTGTGTCTTGCCCGTCAGCAATGTTCTCCTAGCTGTTGCCAGCCCGGACGCTGTGGTGGTGGTGGTGGTGGTGAGGCCCGTGGGCGGGGTGCGAGGCGGCTGATGCCTGCGATCACGGTGGCGTGCCACCTCAGTGTGACGCTGTCGACGTCGGCCGAACATTCACGGTTCCTGATCAATACCGACTTCGGGGGCCGAATGAATCTCGAGGAGGGTTGCAGTGGCGTATTTTGCCGGATAGATTCTGAGATGGTGGAATCTCGATGAATCGAGCAGACCCCCTTCTTGGCGGCGAAGTTTGGTCCGGAGTAACACGCCATTGACGGCAGCGGAGCGCCATGCTACCGTTTTTATGGTAGCACATCGGTCTACTAGCAGAACGAACCTCTCGGTTGAATCTATGCAGGGGTGCCGCCTGTGCCGCAATGTTTGCGCGCGCTACGCACCTGGGTTTGCTCTGGAAAGATCGGAAAAGGGTGTCCAGATCTCGCCCGCACTTGGCCGGGACTCCAGGTGTCCAGGTCGTTGCTCGCATTTTCGCGTTCGTGATCTACCCGAAGGGTCGGAGGGAGAGTGGTGCGACGGGTTGGGGCAGAATCGACCTGGGACTTAACCGGTTGGCAACGGGCTGATGCTCGACGTTTCGCCCCTTGTGTTGTAGGGCGCGAGACCGGGTCTGGGCGACATCCGGTAACGTTCCCAAGTGGCGATTTCCTTGGAGGTTTGTGCGCCGAGGTCGCCGGTGCAACTGGCGCGGAAAGGAAACGTCCGGCTCTCAGTCTAGCCGTGAAATTGGTTCCCGCTACGCAGGACAGGGCAGGGTGAATCTGGTCGGACTGATCCTGTCATGCCGCACCGATGATGGACGTTGTTGGCGTGTGAGCCGAGGGCACGCGCCTCATGTTGGCGGCCTGCCAATTCATCGCCGGGAGCCGCACTGTCGCGCGCGGGCCCGGTGGGCCGTCAGCCGCCAAGGCCAGCATCTGCGCGCCGTGAAGACCACTTCTGGACGTGGATCAACCACGTCGGAGTACCTGGCATGATCGCGGCGGGGGAGCAAACTCCGTCGCGCCACCGGTGGGTGGTGCTGACCGTCGTCGGCGTGGCTCTCCTCATGGTTTCGGTCGACCAGACTTCTGTCGCTACGGCCCTGCCATCCCTTCAGGCCGACCTGCAGGCCGATTTGAGCTGGGCGAGCTGGACGATCACGATCTACTCGGTCGGTCAGATCCTGGCACTGCCGGTGACCGGCGGGATCACCCAGCGCCGAGGCCCCCGCCTCGTCTTCCTCGTCGCCATCATCGGGTTCACCGTGGCCTCGTTGCTCTGCGCCGTCACCGTGAACCTCGAGCAACTCGTCGTCTGCAGGTTCGTCCAGGGCGTTGCCGGCGGCACCCTCATGCCGGCGGCGACGGCCATCGTCGCCGTGGCGTTCGGGCGTGACCGAGACCGCGGCATTGCCCTGTTCACCAGCATCTTTCCGATCGGCGCCATCGTGGGGCCGATCGCAGGCGGGGTCATCCTCTCGGTCTACTCGTGGCGTGGCATCTTCTTGATCAACATCCCGATCGGGATCGTGGTGATCGGCGCGGTCCTCGCCTTCATCGGCGAGCTGCCCCCGCTGCACCCGCGGCCGATCGATCTCATCGGCGTCGGGCAGCTCATGGTGACCCTGTTGGGCGCCATGGCGGCCATCACGCAGATCGACGCCCTTGACGGCCGGGCGATGGGCATCGTCGCCGTCGCGGTGCCCGCGCTCCTGGCGGGCGGGTGTGGGTGGGCGTTCTTTCGTCGAGCGAGCAAGCATCCCAACCCCGTCGTACCGGTCGGGCTGATCACCGCCCGTGGCCTTCGATCGATGAACGCCATCAACGTGCTGTTCGGTGCTGCCGCGCTCGGGTTCTCGGCCCTGATCCCGAACTACGCACAGGTTCGTTTCGGCATCGCCCCACTGGCCGCCGGCGGACTGCTCACCGGACGGGCCGTCGGGATGATCGCCACTTCGACCCTGTCCGTTGCACTTCTGCGCCGGACAGGCTTTCGGCCTCTGCTGTTGGTCGGGTTCCTCGGCATCGCAGGCGGGCTCCTGATGACCGGCCTGGAGCCGACCGGCTTCGGGCCGGAGCTGTGGCTCCTGCTGTCCTCGTGTGTGCTGGGCCTCGGCATGGGACTGGCTGGGCCGGCCGCCAACAATGCCGGTATGCACCTCGCTCCCGACCACACTGCGTCGCTCACCGGCCTGCGGATCCTTTTCCGCCAGGTGGGCTCGATTCTTTCGGTGTCGATCGCGACAGCGGTCACGTCGGCGAGCCTGCACCCGGCCGCGACGAACTCGTGGGTGTTCTTCTCGATGGCAATCCTGATGGTGACGGCGACGGTGCTGACGTTCCGTCTACCGAACATGCGGGGACGCTGGTGATTGGCACTGTCATTGCTTCGACCACGTGACGTGGCATTTGCCGGCGGGCGTCGGGATGCGATCCGGAGCTGCTCGACCCTCCCGTGGCGTCAATACGTGGGTACCCTTACATCGCCATCGAACATCGCCATCGACGGCTCCCGACGGAGCACTTGCGGTTGGCCAGTTCGTGCCCGCGCAGCCTCCTGGGGAGGCGTGGGAATTCGTTGACCAGCCTAGAGCCCCGTGCTATCCTCGGAACCGCGTTCTCTTGACAGTACGATGGCGAGGGCCTGGTTGGGCTTGGCTGTCGGCGACGACACGTGCGCAGGCGACGACCAGTACGCCGGCGATGGCACGTTGCCGACGGCGCGGGGGCAGTCCTGCCATCGTTGTCCCCGCTGTGCCGTCCGTGCTGCATCGCTCCCCGGGTGAACCCCAAGAACTGCGGCGACCATCAAGTGAACCGAATCCCACCAATGATGATGGTTAAGGGGACCCGGATGAACGAGCTTCGGCCGTCCGAATGGCTGACTTCGCGCACGCTCTCGAGACGTAGCCTGCTGGTCGCGGCGGGGGGCCTAGCGACCACGGGAATGCTGGCAGCGTGTTCGACCGGCAGCTCACCTGCCGCTGGCAGCAGTGGATCGGCGACATCGTCCACGGACACGCTCGTTGCGGGTATCGGGACGCTGCAGGACGAGCTGGTCGATCCGCACCTCATCCTGAACAATTCCAATATGCGCCCGATCCTCTGGGCACTCTCGGAGTCGCTGGTCCGGCGGGACGACGACGGCAAGCTCACGGCGAATCTTGCCTCGAAATGGGAGACCAGCACTGACGGCCTGACCTGGACGTTCACCCTGCGGCCCGACGTCAAGATGCAGGACGGCTCCGTGTTCTCGGCGCGAGATGTGAAGACCGCCTTCGACCGGGTGACCGGGAAGAACGACTTCTCGTTCTTCTCCCAGCTGCGGGACAAATACGTCGGCACGACGGACCTCGGTGACGGGAAGGTTCAGGTCAAACTCAAGGCGGCCTATCCGAACCTGCTCGACGAGATGCCTGATCCAATTCCCACCGACTACTACAACAAGGTCGGCGATGAGGCATTCCGGAAGCAGCCGATCGGAGCCGGTGCGTTCAAATTCGTATCCCAGAAGATCCACGACAGCGTGACGTTCGAACGATTCGATGGATTTTTTGACCCGTCTCGTATGCCAAACTTCAAGACCTTCGTCCTACGCATCGTACCTGATGTCACGACCCGGGTGGCGGGCCTGCTGAGTGGTCAGCTCGACCTGGCGCATGGGTTGAACGCGGCCTCGGTCAAGCAATTGGAGAGCTCGAAGGACGTGCGTGTACTCCGCAAGGACGACACCTCGTTCGGCATGGTGCAGTTCGAGGACACCTACTTCCCGGACCGACCGTCGCCGCTCTTGGACAAGCGTGTTCGGCAGGCGCTGGTGTACGCGCTGGACCGGCCGAGCATGGTGAATTCCCTGTATCAGGGGTTCGCGGGGGTCGTGGCCAATGCCACCTTGCCGATCACCTTCGGCAACGATCCGACGCTGCAGGCCTATCCCTATGATCCGGCGAAGGCCAAGCAGTTGCTGGCCGAAGCCGGTCATCCCAACTTCTCGTTCGTCTTCAGGTCCGCCTCCGTGGACAACACGCTGTCAAATGTCCAGCGGCTGTGTCAGGCGATGGTGAGCTACTGGCAGGCGATCGGCGTCAACGCCACCTATCAGCCGTTGGACAACGCTGTGATCGTCGCGGACCACCGCGCCCACAAGGTGACCGGTGCGCGGCTCGGCGGTTGGCCTTCGAGCTGGTACTACACGCCGTATTATGTGCCTCACAACAGTCTCTACAGTTCGGCGTACAACACCGGCGTCAAGGATCCGTCCTGGGATGCACTGATCGATCGCCTGGACTCATCGGCCCCGGACCCGACCAAGGCAGAGCAGGTTGCACTCGAATACAGTCGAAAGCTCTATGACGAGCTTCCGATATTCCCGGTGCTCTCCTACCCAACGTTGGTCGGCGTCGGCCCGAAGGTGCAGGACTTCAAGCTCCAGGCCGGCAATCCCTACTTCGGTCCGTGGGGATCGCTGCGTGCGGTCTGAGCGGAGGGGATAATGGTGCCCCGGCACCGTGGAGGAACTTGACCCGTGCTAAAGACCTACCTATAATTGGAAACAGCGTTCTCCTGGCGGGAACGCTTGGCGTCAATGTGAGCCTGCGGTTTCTCCGGTGCGGGTAGATGCGCGTTCGCGAGCAAGATCGACGAGGAGGCAGGAAATGCCGTCCAGCGATGTCGTGGTGGATGCATGTGTCTATCATGAATGGACGTCGACACATGATTTGGCGCCGTATCTGAGTGCGGGATGGCGGGAGCTGCTCCTCAAGCCGACCGGTGTCGGGCCGCCGGCGGAGGTGCGCACCAACCCGCTCTATGTGGACCCCTTCGGGGCGAAGGATGTGAATGCGTACCCGGTACAGGGGCCGCCCGGATCCGACCTCGAATTCATGGTCGATCAGGTTCTGGCGGATGGTCGGCGGAACCGGGCCGTGCTGTGCTTCGACGACGGGCTGCTGAGCACGGCCTACGCGAACCACTACGTGGCGCGGGTTGCCGCAAGGGCGGCGAACGACTGGACGATCGATCAATGGCTCGGCCGGGACGAGCGACTCCACGGCTTGGCAATGGTTGCCTCCGCGCTGCCGGACGAGGCTGCGGCGGAGATCCGGCGAATAGGCGCGAACGATCACATCGTCGGCGTCGCACTCGGATCGAGCGGGTTCTCCAAGCCGTTCGGCCATCCCGTCTATCACCCGATCTACCAGGCTGCCGTGGAGATGGCGCTCCCGGTTGTCATCCAGGCCTCCGGTGAGAATGCCGGCAGCGTCCTGACGTCGCCGGTGGCAGGCGGGATGCCCGTGACCTACGCCGAGTACGACGCGCTGTCATGGCAGCCGTTGATGAGTCACGTGGCAAGCATGATCACCCAAGGCGTCTTCGACCTCTTCCCCGACCTCAAGGTGCTGTTGGTCGGCGGTGGTGTCAGCTGGGTACTGGGCTTCCTCGCCAAGCTCGACTACTGGTACAAGATCGATTCGCAGGAGGCGACGTGGCTCACGCGGCTCCCGAGTGAGTACTTCCGTGATCATTTCCGAGTGGCGACGGTTTCCATGGAGGCGCCCCCGGACACCGATCGGTTCAAGGACGCACTCCAGACGATGTCCGGCATGGACGAGATCCTGATGTACGCGAGTGGTTATCCGAATCGTGGGTGGGAGGAGCCGGCCGCCATATCGGCCCGGTTGCCGTCCGACTGGCAGCGCAACGTCATGGGACGCAATGCCATGGAGTTCTTCCGGTGGCCCGGCATCGCACGACCGGCACGGAGTGCCGGCGTCAGCCGGTCGAGTATTGCCGAGGTCAGCGTGGCGAGTCCGAGGTAGGGAGCCGGCCGAGGTCGATGTGCGTCGAAAGGTAGCTCGAGGCGAAGGAGGACATGGCCGTGGCGAACTATGAAGGACCGATTGTCGATACGGATGTTCACAACCAGTTCCGAGGTGACTCGTCGCTGGCCCAGTACCTGCCTCCCGAGTGGCAGTCCTACGTGCAGGCCAACGGACGTAGCACCGTTCCCCTGATGCCAGCGCGCGCGTTTCCCGGCAGCCTGATCGGCAACGGTGGCAAGCTTGCCGACTCCTATCCGGCAGATGGCTTCAAACCCGGGTCCGACTACGAATTGCTGCGCGAGCAGCTCCTTGATCGCTACGGCTACTTCCGCTGCGTGTTGACCCACGACGTGGGCGAGTACCCGACGCAGCTCAATCCCTACTTCGCTCAGGCGTTGTGTCGTGCCGTCAACGACTGGAGCATCGACACCTGGCTGAACCTCGGTGACGAGCGGCTGACTACGGTGATCGTCGTACCCTCCGCCACGCCCGTCGAGGCGGCGGCGGAGGTGCGGCGGGTGGCCGATCACCCCGGCATGGTCGGTGTCCTCATGGCCGGCAACACGCTGGGACGACCCCTCGGAGATCCGCTCTATCACCCGATCTACGAGGCTGCGGCGGAGTGCGGCCTCCCGATCGTCGTCCACCCGGCAAATACTGATCGACCCAGCACTCACCAGATTCGGGCGGTGGGCGGGACGAAGGCGACGCCGATCGAGTTCGTGCCACTCACCGGCCAGGCAAGCATGCACTACATCTCGAGCCTCATCGTGCACGGTGTCTTCGAGAAGTATCCGACGTTGAAGTTCTTGTTCAACGAGTACGGGATCAGTTGGCTTCCCAGCCTGATCTGGCGTCTGGATCAGAACTACGACCAGTTGCGCGTCGAATCGCCCTGGGTTCGGCGCTGGCCCAGCGAGTACATCCACGACCACGTCAAACTGAGTACGCAACCGTTCGAAGAGGCTGCCGACGACCGCACCAGCCTGACCAGGCTGCTGGCCACGATCGAGGGTGTCGAGGACATGTTGTGCTTCTCGACCGACTACCCCCACATCTCGTTCGACGAGCCATTGTACGTGTCGCGGCTGATACCCGTCGAATGGCATGAGAAGGTCTTCTTCCGGAATTCCTGCGATATCTTGGGGTTCAGCGGTGCGGAGGAGTTCCTGAGGCTTCGCCGCCGTGCCGCGCAGGTGGTCTCGACGGGAGTGGGCTGATGCTGCACGAGATCGGAGTGCTCGACGAGCTCAGTCACGGAGTCCCGACCGGGGTGAAGGTGGCCGGTGGAAATGTGATGCTGGTTCGGTGGGGCGACGAGGTCTTCGCCTCCAGAGGGATATGTCCGCACCAGGCCCGGTCCCTGATCGACGGTGGACAGGTTCAGGCGCAGCTGCGCAGCCGCGACGAGGTCGGCGAGGTGAGTGTCGATGCCTCGACCCCGACGATCTCCTGCCCGTGGCACACCTGGAAATTCGATCTCCGGACCGGGGAGTGCGCCGTCGATCCGAAGCGGCGGATGCGGACCTATCCGGTGACGATCGAGGACGGTCGGGTCTTCGCCGACCTCCCAGGTCGAGCACGCGGCTAGAAGCACGTCGATCGAAGACAGCGCGATGCTGGATGCCGATCTCGTCGGGCACCCGAGGTGGCGCTGGAAATCATTTTAATGCCTGATGGACAGAAGCGGAGAGATCTCATGAGCGTGGCGGTCGAGGTTCGTACACCCTCCGACACCGTTATCCGTCGGCCCAAGGCCGATGAGGAGGTGTACATCCACGAGTACTTCGGAAACAGCAATGTTCAGCAGCGAGGCCCCCAAGGATTCCTGGTGGACATCCGGACCCCGGGATATGTGATCAAGCCGCACTTCCATCGGGTGGACCAGTTCCAGATTGCGGTCGACGGCGGGGCGACGATCGGTGCGCACGACATGGACCCGGTCTCGGTCCACTACACCGACAGCTTCTCCCCGTACGGGCCGATCGTGGTTCGCGACAGTCTCAAGTTCTTCAACTTCCGCAGCGCCGCCGATCTGGGGGCGCAGTGGATGCCCGGTGCCAACGACAAGCGGGAGCGCAAGCCCGGCCGCAACGTGGTCGCAACGGCAATCCTCGGGCCCGAGGCAGAACCTGCGACCGTCCGGGTTCGGAACATGATCGATCTGCACGACGACGGACTGCACGTCTTCGAGGTCTCGGCCGGACCGGACTCGGTCCTGTTCCCCGACGTCGCCGGTGGTGGTGGCCGCTTCCAGATCGTCCTGCGCGGTGAGTTGCACATGGACGGGGAGGTGCTCCCCGAGATGTCCTGCAACTTCGTTGCGCCCGGCACCGCGCTCCCGGAGCGGAAGGCCGGCCCCGCGGGACTGCAGCTTCTCGAGGCCCAACTGCCCGGCAACTTCATCGCGGCGAGGCCGATCGACGCGGGCGCCGGCCTTCCTGGCGCGGAAAACTGAGTGTCTGGCGCCGATCTCGTGACGGTGTGCCGGCAGGAGGATCTCCCGCCCGGGTCATGGCGGATCGTGCCGCAGGGTCGGTGGGGGATCGGGGTCTACAACACGGGCCGCGAGTTCGTCGCCTTCGTCAATCGCTGTCCGCACGAGGGAGCCCCGATCTGCCTGGGGAGGGTCACTGCGACGACGCGGCCGGCGGGACCTTACCAGCGGGCGTGGGTGCGGGAGGGAGACATCCTCGCGTGCCCCTGGCACGGGTGGGAGTTCGACCTGTCGACCGGAGAGAGCCTGAGCAAGCCGGTGCGACGTCTTCGGCGCCACCGCGTGTCCGTTGTCGATGGATGGATCACCCTGGAGTTGTAGCGTGGCCGTAGCCGGACGGATCATCGATACCGCAGTGCACCCGGCCCTGCCGGATGCGCAGGCTCTGCGGGAGTACATGGCGGAGCCCTTCCGCAGCCGAAGCTTCTTCCCGGGTCCGACCCGACAGTTCTATCCGCCGTCGAGCGGGGAGTTCCGGACCGACAGCGCGCCCGATGGGCGGACGCAGCCCGGTTCGGATCTCGGACTGCTGAGACGTCATGTCCTCGAGGACGGCGGGGCCGATCTGGCGATCCTGCTGCCCCGGACCCGCGGCCTGCTCCCGGACAACGACCTGGCCACCGAGATCTGTGCCGCGACCAACCGTTGGCAGGAGATGGTTCTCGCAACTGAGGAGGGGGCAGGCGACGCACAGCTGCTCGGCTCCATCCGGATCAATCCGCAGGACCCGGGTGCCGCGATCAAGGAGATCGATCGATGGTGTGACCATCCGCGGATGGTCCAGGTGGCCGTGCCCGTCCAGTCGCACCACCCCTACGGGCAGCGCATGTACTACCCGATCTGGGAGGCGGCGGCCGAGCGCGGCCTGCCCGTGGCCATCGTTGCCGATGCCGGCACGGGCATCGAGTTGTGGCCGACGATGGCCGGGTACCCGCGCAATTTCGTCGAGTACGCGACCCAGTATCCCCTTTCCTTCATGTATCACCTGATCAGTCTGCTCGCCGAAGGGGTACTGGCGAACCTGCCCGCGTTGCGGGTCGTCTTCGCGGACGGCGGCTTCGAAGTTCTGGCGCCGATCATGTGGCGATTCGACAAGGACTGGCGGGGCTGCCGCTGGGAGACCCCGTGGCTGACCGAGCCACCGTCGTTCTACGTGACGCGACAGGTCCGCTTCACGACCACCGGCTTCGAGAATTTGGAGAACGTTCAGGTGGACCGGTGGTGCGACGTATCCGATGCCGCCCGGCTCCTCCTGTTCGCCTCCCACTACCCGAGCTTGTCACCGTTCGTCTCCGGGCTTCTGACCAATTCCGACGGCGCCACTCGCGACGCGATTCTTGGCGCGAACGCACGTGACTGGTATCGGCTCGGTGAGTCGGCGGCAGGAGAATCGTGCTCCGAACGAAGGAGGAGTCGCTGATGGACTACTGGTTGGTAGGGGCAGGTGGCATCGGGTGTTCGATCGGTGGCCCGTTGGCGCTGCGCAGGGACGTCCTCATCGTCGACCGGTGGGCCGATCACGTTCGCGCGATCAACGAGGGCGGACTCCGCGTCAGTTTTCCGGGTGGTGACATCCACGTCCGAACGCCCGCGTTGACCTGGGACGAACTCGGCGACGACGTCGCAGTGCCATCTGCGGTGCTGCTGGCCGTCAAGTCCATCGAGACCAGGCAGGCGTGCGCCATGCTGGCGGCGGTGCTGCCACCCGGCGTCCCCGTCGTGTCGCTGCAGAACGGCCTGAACGAGGAAACGATCAGCGACATTCTCGGGCCGGAGCGCACGATCGGCGCCGTGTGCGTCTTCGGTGGGAGCGTGGTCGCCCCGGGGCACACCCGCTCGACGTCGCGGAGCGGTGAGCTCATCATCGGCGAGCTGGACGGCCGGATGAGTGATCGACTTCGCCGGTTGCGGCAAGACCTGTCCCGCAGCGTCGAGGTCACGGTCGTGGAGAACATCTGGGGGCAGCTCTGGTCGAAGCTGATTCTCAACACCATGATCAATGCGATCTCCGGTGTGACGAGTCTCAGCATGGCCGCCTTTGCCGAGCGCCCCGTCGCGCTCGCGCTCGCCGTCGCGGTCGGTGCGGAGGGGATCAGGGTGGCCGGTGCCGCTGACGTGCAGGTGGATGCCGACTATCTCCTCGGATACAGCACCGACGACTTCCTCGAGCCCATCGGCAGCCCGACCCGGCGGCGGATCGAGGCGAGCTTTCGGGAGTACTACCTGCGCTATCCGACCGCCATGCCCTCCATGTGGCAGGACGTGATGACCGGCCGGCGCAGCGAGATCGACGAGATCAACGGGTATGTCGCACAGGTGGGCGACCGAGTGGGGGTGCCCACGCCCCTCAACGATGCACTCGTCGCATGGATGAGGGAAGTCGACGGGGGGTCCCGGACGCCCGACCCCACCGTCGTCGACAAGGAGTTCGCCGAGCTCATGGAGAGCGTGCACGGCTATCCGACGTACGCGTGACCGGGGCCCGCTACGGGCGTAGTGATGAGCGAGGGCAGCAATGATCACTGGTTCGGGGATCGAAGGAAATGCGGCCGTGGACGCGGCGCGAGACGGCGGCACGACGGGGGCCGAGTCGGTCCGGCCCGTGACGATCGTGGATTGCGATGTGCACGTGGTGCCCAGCCCGGACGAGGTCCGGGAGTTCATGCCCGACCAGTTCCGGGGTCCGTGGCTCGATCACCTGACGATGGGGCTGAGCGGCATCTACGCCACCCCCAACCCGTTGGCAGGTATGCGGGAGGACAGCGTGCCGACGGGAGGCGGAGCTCCGGGCACCGATCCCGCGTTGCTCGAGAAGCAGTTGTTCGTCGACGCCGGTGTCGACATCGCCGTACTTCTCCCCGTCGGCACGCCCGGCACGGCCGACCCTCGCCACGATGCCGGACTGCGGGCGGCGCGCAACGCCTGGCTCGCGGAGACCTGGCTGGGGCGCTACAACCAGCACGGGCGGTTCCGCGGGTCGATCTGCGTGTCTGCCACCGATACGGACCTTGCGGTTGCCGAGATCGAGAAATGGGCCGGTCATGAGGGGTTCGTCCAGGTTCTGCTCGACCCCTACCTCATTAACCCGCCGCTGGGCGACCCGCGCTACCGCAAGCTGCATGATGCTGCCGCCCGGCACGGTCTTCCGATAGCGCTGCACATCGCGCGCACGCCGGGCATGGCGAACCTGACGCCAATGGGGTTCGGGAGCTACTACTCGGAGATCCATCCCCTCTACTCGTTCGTGTACATGCCGCACCTGGTCAGCTTCATTGCCGAGGGTGTATTCGATCGGTATCCGGATCTGACGCTGGTACTCGTGGAGGGCGGCGTGAGCTGGGTGGGGCCGGTTGTCGACCGACTACAGGGAATCTACCGGACCTTCCCTGCGGAGTTGCCTCGCCTGCAACGCCCGGCTCGGGACTACCTCGCCTCGAATGTTCGCGTGACCACCCAGCCCATCGAGGAACCGGCCAGGGCGGCTGACCTGCATCTGTACCTGGACTGGATGAGTGCGGGCGAGACCCTCATGTTCTCGTCGGACTATCCGCATTGGGACTTCGACGACCCGTCCTTCGTCGCGGCGCGGCTACCGGCCTCGATTCGGTCGTCTGTCATGTACGGCAACGCATCGAGGCTCTACCGGCTGCCCGACCACATTCGAGTCCCGAGCAACGAATCGGCCCGCTGATATGACGCGTCGCCGGGGGAACTCTGCGCAGCGGTGATATCGGACTCACTAGCCCTCTCGACGGCTGTGGCGACGTTGACACCAGTGACTCATGAAAGTATCGTAGATGGAACGATGGTCTATATGGAGAACGCACGGAGGCGTGGATGACCCAGGTCCCGACAGTGCCTGTTGGCCCATTGCCCCTCGAGGGCGTGCGGGTGCTCGATCTGACCCGCGTCCTCGCCGGACCGTTCGCCACGTGCGTCCTCGGCGATCTGGGCGCGGACGTGATCAAAATCGAGGAACACGATGTCGGCGATCATGTCCGTAGTCTGCCGCCGTTCTACCCGGGCGATGTCAGTCATTACTTCCTCGCCGTGAACCGCAACAAGCGCAGCATGGTCATCGACCTGAAGAGCGAGAGCGGAAGGGCTCTCGTGCTCGAGCTGGCGAGCAAGTCCGATGTCGTCATCGAGAACTTCCGGCCGGGGGTGATGGATCGGCTGGGGATGGGGTTCGCGGAGCTGAAGAGGTCGAACCCGAAGATCATCCTCTGCTCGATCAGTGGTTTCGGCGCAACCGGGCTAATGCACGCTCAGCCCTCGTTCGACCTCGTTACCCAGGCCCGCAGTGGTGTCATGAGTATCACCGGAGATGCCGCCGGTCCGCCCATGAAACTGGGGCTCCCGATGGGGGATCTGGGCGGCGGTCTGTGGGGGGCCATTGCCATCCTGGCAGCCCTGAACCGTCGTCAGACCGACGCTTCGCCGCAACACATCGATATCAGCTTGCTCGAGGGTCTGATCAGCCTGTTGGGCTACCTCGGCCAGTTGGCGCTGATGCAGGGGGAGAGCCCCGGCCGGGTCGGCAACTCGCACCACACCATCGTTCCCTACGGTGTCTTCGATGTGGCCGACGGTCACCTCGCGCTGGCCCTGCACATGGGATCGTTCTGGCGCAGCTTCTGTGAAGCGATCGAACGGGCCGATCTCATCACGGATCCGAGATTCGCCGCGACAGGGGATCGGCGGGACAACCGGGAAGAGCTGCTGGGGATCCTCGACCCGATCCTCCGGGGAAGGACCCGAGCCGAATGGGTGCAGCTCCTCGAAGAGGCTGACGTCCCGCACGCCCCGATCCTCGATGTGGTCGAGGCGTTGGATCAGGCCCAACTGAAAGAACGCGATGCCATCGGGATGATGCGGCATCCAACGGCGGGCGACGTTCCCGTCGTGCGTATCCCGATCGTGTACACCGATCAAGGACGGCCCGAGATCCGTCCGTCCCCACTGCTCGGAGAGCATACGAGGGAGATCTGCCGGGACCTCCTCGGTTGGGACGATGAGAGGATCGACGCGCTGAGCGCGGCCGGCGTCATCGCTGGTCCGCGCGCGACAACAGCCAATGAATAGGACTGGTATGACGGTTCAAGAAAGCGCGAAGATTACCGACGGAGAACTCGATCGGCTCCGGCAAAAAATCGGTCAGGTCATCAAGATATCTGAAGTGCCCTATTTGACGGAGACCAGCCGGGACGCCGTTCGGCGGTGGGCGCTCGCCACCGGGGACCGGAATCCCCTGTACTTCGACGAGGCGGCCGCGACACGGAGTCGCTACGGCGGATTGATCGCTCCGCCGTGCCTGCCGTACGCGTTCAGCCGCCTGTCGATCGGCTACCGGGGTGGGTTGCCTGGTGTCCACTCGATGTTCGGCGGATCGCACTGGAAATGGCATCGACCGGTCTCGGTGGGGAAGCAGGTATCACACGAGACGCGGTTCGAGGACCTGATCGAGCTGCAGGGGCGCTTCGCGGGACGGATGTTCCGGCAGGTCAGCCTCACCACTTTCACGGCGGAGGGCGAGAGTTCGCCTTTCGCGGAGGTTCGCGGCTGGGGCATGCGGGTGGAGCGAGACACGGCGCGGAAGAAGAAGAAGTATCAGCAGACCGATCCTCCCTCGTACTCGCCCGCCGACATCGCGGCGATCGCCGACGAATACGCCAACGAATTCATCCGGGGTGCCGACCTGCTGTACTGGCAGGATGTCGAAGTCGGTGAGCGGCTGCCGGCGACGGTCCGGGGGCCCTACACGCCGACGATCGCCGTGGCCTTCGAGCAGGCCTTCGGAGGCCTTTTCATCCACGCGCACGGCTACTGGTTCGACTTCTTGAAACAGCACCCAGCAGGAATGATTCTGAATGACTTCGGTGTGCCGGAACCGCCGGAGGCGGTTCATTGGGACAACGCGTTGGCGCGTGGTGTCGGCGTACCGCAGGCCTACGATTACGGGCCCGAGAGGATCTCCTGGATCGCCACCACCTTGACAAACTGGATCGGGAGCGAGGGGTTCCTGGAGGAGCTCTATTGCGAGATCCGGCGGTTCAACCTGGTGGGTGATCTGACGCGATGCCAGGCGGAGGTCGAGAATGTGCTGGAGCCGGAGGCCGACGGGCGTGGCCGGGTCCGGCTGCGGGTGTGGGCCGAGAACCAACGTGGCGAGGAGACGGCCAAGGGTTGGGCCGTCGTCAGCCTTCCGTCACGGTAGGATGTGTGCGGCCGTGACGTGGAGCAAGGCGCACCGATGAGCGCCCCGACCTCGTTCGACGACATCGTCCGAGACGGTGATCGAATACTGATCGGCACCGGTGCGGGTGAGCCGAGCGCGCTCGTCGCAGAGTTGCTCGACCATGCCGCCGAGACGGGGAAGCGCCTCGAGTTCGTCCAGGTCACCACCGGGTCCGAGATGAACATCGGAGCCGCGGCGGAGGCAGGCCATCGGGTTCTGCTCCCGGTCGCAGCACCCGGATCGAGCCCGGGTGACCTCGTCGAGTCGCTGCCCCTGTCGATGCGACAGTTGGCCCAGGCGATCGATGACGGGTCGCTGCGCATCGATGGCGTCCTGTTCTCGGGCTCGCTGCGCGAGCCGGCGTCGATATCGGCGGGGACGTGCGTCGACGTCGTCCCGGTGGCCTTCGATCGCGCCCGTTTCCGGGCGGTGGAGATCAACGCGGGGCTACCCGACGTCGCCGCCGAGCCGCTGCTGCCGTTGCACCGCTGTGACCTGGTGCGGCACGCCGATCGGCCACCCCATCCGTACGCATCCGCCGTCGGTGAAGAGGTCGGTCGTGCCATCGCCAAGCATGTTGCGTCGCTTGTCGCCGACGGTTCTGCCATCGAGCTGGGTGTCGGAAGGGCGCTGGCCCTGGTACCGGCGGCGATGGCGGAGGCCGGCCTCAGATTGTCGGTTCACTCCGGCATGATCAGCGACTGGACCCAGCAACTGGTGGCTGATGGAGTGGCGAGCCTGCCGCTCGCGTGCGGTGGCGGCCGGCCGGTGATCGGCGCTGTCGCCATCGGATCTCCGGCGTTCTACACCTGGCTCGACGGCAGCGAGGCTGTCCTGCTCGTCGATTCCCGGCACGCGCACGACCCGCTGCATCTCGGTTCACTGGGGAACTTCGTGGCCATCAACGGAGCTTCCGCGGTCGACCTCACCGGTCAGGTGGGGGCGACGCGAGGCCCAGGGGACCGGCGCGGACCCGGTGGTCTTCCTGACTTCGCGGTCGGCGGCATGTATGGGGGACGATCGATCATCGCGATCGAGTCCACCGATTCGCGCGGGCGCAGCAGGATCGTGCCGCGGGTCGACGTCGTGCACCTGACGGGAACGCTCGTGTCCCATGTGGTCACCGAGCACGGTGTGGCGGCGCTCGCCGGGATGAGCTGGAGCAGGCGCCGTCGAGCACTCATCGACGTGGCTCACCCCGACCATCGGAGGGCGTTGGAGGTGACAGTGTGATGGTCGCATCGCTTGCCCCCGGAGAGCACGAGCTGGATCTCGTGGTCACCGCCAAGCGTCGCGTGGCTCGTGACGCCGTGCAGCTCGAGCTCCGGGACGCGCAGGGAGCCGAGCTTCCGGCGTGGACCCCGGGGGCGCATGTCGACGTGGTCCTCGGTGACGACGTGGTCCGGCAGTACTCGCTTGCCGGCTCGCCGAACGACCGATGTGTGTGGAAACTCGGCGTGCTGCGCGTCGCGGACGGGCGCGGCGGGTCGATCCTCATCCATGACTCGCTGGTACCCGGGGCCAAGGTCCGACTACGGGGTCCGCGCAATCATTTCGAACTCGTGAAATCGCCTCGGTACATATTCTTGGCCGGCGGTATAGGTATCACGCCGATCTCTCCGATGGTCGCTGCCGCACAAGCGGCCGGCGCCGACTGGAGCCTGCACTACGGTGGTCGCTCCCGCGATTCAATGGTGTTCGCAGACTCGCTCGTTGCCGCCTACCCGGACAATGTCACACTCTGGCCTGAGGACCAGTGCGGCCTGTTGGATCTCCCGTCCTTGGTCGGGGCGCCGCAGCCTGACACGAAGGTCTACTGCTGTGGGCCCGAGGGTCTGCTGCGCGCGACGGAGCAACTCTGCGCCCAGTGGCCATCGGGCTCACTGCACGTCGAACGGTTCTCGCCCAAGGAGGTCGCACCGACCAAAACGGCTGCGTTCCACGTCCGACTCGAGCGATCCGGAATCTCCGTCGAGGTGCCGCCCGGCACGTCTATTATGGAGGCTCTTCGGGAAGCGGGTGTCGACGTGCCGTCCTCGTGCGAGGAAGGGATCTGTGGAACCTGTGAGACCGGAGTACTTGGCGGCGCGCCCGAGCATCGGGACTCGGTGCTCACAATCGAAGAGCAGACCATGAGCCACACGATGATGATCTGCGTGTCTCGTGGGCTCACCGATCTGGTCCTCGATCTGTAGACTTGGGCTGGTGCCCGGGGCGTCGCCTGCCAGGGGAACGCTCGGCACCAGCCTCTGCTATAGTTCTGTACCCCGACAGACATAGGACAGGGATGACCGCGAGCGTTGATGGATCGGCCCCCCAGTCGGACCGACCCAAGTCGCTTGTTCCTGCGGTCTCGTCGGCGGTCCGAATCATCAACTACATCATGGCTGTCGGAGACGGTGCTGGAGTCTCCGAAGTGGCCACCGCGCTCTCGATCAACAAGAGTACGTGCTTCAACATTCTAAATACTCTGACGTCATTTCAGGTTCTGAGTAAGGATACGCGACACGCGGTCTACCGACTCGGTCCGTTATTGGTGGAATGGGGTGCAGGTAGTCGTCGGCAGTTCTCCGGTCGTGCGGTAATCCTTGATCGGGTCAATGCCCTCGTCAATGACGTCGATGTGACGTGCATTGTCGGCCAGGTACTCGCGGACGATCGAGGAATCGTTGTTGTCGACCGCGTCGTGCCGCATCGCGATAAGGTCGCCACGCAAGCCATCGGGCGTGTCATCCCGCTGTCTGGTCCCGCGATGGGAAGACTTGCACTGGCGTACCGGGAAGAGTCGGAGGCGTTGGAAACGGCCCGCCGGCTCGGCATGGTCGCACAGGGCCGCGATGAGGATCTCCTGCAGGCATTGGCCCAGATTCGGAGAAGGGGCTACGCCACCAGTGTGGGGGAGTACAGCCCCGACACTAACGCCGTAGCGGCAGCTGTGATTCGCGGAAATTCTCAGGTCACGGCTATTCTATGCGTCATCGGTTATGCGGCCGACTTGCCGGCTCAAGATTTGCCGAGACTTGGTGAGCGTTTGGTACGACTCACCCGCGAGTTGAGCGGGCAGGACCTCGTCTTCTGAGGTTGTTCCTTCCGGTGGTGCTCGTTATTGATCAACGTGGCATATCTGCAGTCCCGCAGGCCTAGGGGTATTGACCGTCCCAGCGTCAAACTGTATCGTCTGGAAAGAACAGCTGTCTGTCTGCAGAACGCGACCTTGCGACCGGCTTGCAGCGGTCACGAGGCCACGACGATGACCCGGTGGATTCTGGCTGCAGAGCACGCTCCCCGGTTAGGGGAGGCAATGTACGAATGCCACATCCCGCAATGAGGCGGATCACCGTCATGGGTGCGGTCCGCGATGACTTCAGCCGGGACTGCCTGCTCATGCGGCCGGACAAGGGTAGGTAGTGGATGCCAGCAGTTACTCTCATCCCAGGCGATGGAGTCGGCCCGGAGGTGGCGTCGGCCGCGCGATCGGTCATCGACCACGTCGTGAACGGGATCGATTGGGAGGTTGTCGACGCTGGGGCTGAGGCGTTCCGACGAACCGGTCGCGCCGTTCCCGACCGCGTCGTCGAGTCGCTGGCCAGAACCCGGGTTGGTCTCAAGGGCCCCATGACGGTTCCCGACAGCGGGTACTCGAGCCCGAACACGGAGATTCGCGAGCGTATGGGCCTGTGGTGCAACATGCGCCGGGCCACGTCGTTCGGCGGCGGAGCGGCGGACTTCACCGGAACCGATGTCCTGGTGGTGCGCGATGTGACCGAGGATCTGGGCCGTGGGGTTTCGCAACACGTCGGGCCGGATGCCGGAGTGGCCCTGAAAGTCGTCACCCGGTTGGCCGCGCATCGGCTCGCCGAATTCGCCTTCACGTATGCCGCCGCGCAGGGAATCAGCCAGATAACGATCCCGCACCAAGCTCCGACGAACCGCTCCACCGACGGGCTGTTCGTCTCGGAAGTCATGGATGTGGCGTCTCGGCATCCCGGTCTCACCGTCACCGATGAGGCCATGGACGTCGTGTGCATGCATCTGTGCATGCACCCGCAGCGGTACCAGATGTTGCTGTGCCAGAACTTCTACGGAGGAATTCTCACCGGGCTGTGCTCCGGACTCGTCGGTGGGGTCGGACTCATTCCCGGAGTCAACCTCGACGATCGTGGAACCGCCGTTTTCGAGGCTGGCCACGGAAGTGCTCCGAAGTATGCGGGGCTGGACAAGGTAAACCCGACTGGACTCATTCTTTCTGGCGCGTTGCTACTCGAGCACATCGGCGAGTTCGATGCCGCGCGAGCTGTCCAGACGGCCGTCCGGACGGTGCTCGCCGACGGTCAGAACGTCACCTACGACCAGGGTGGCTCGGCAAGTTTGTCCGATTTCACGCAGGCCGTCGTACGTGCCATTGACAAGTCTTGAGTGAAACGAAAGGTCGTGGTCAACGATGACTTTCGCGGCGAGCAAGCACGGCCCTCCGGGGCCCCGGGACGGGGTGTAGGGCCATGTCCTCCTCCCGGTCCACACCACGGTCGCGGTCGGCGATCACCGCACGCTATTTGGTCGGCCGACTCTTTCAGGCAGCAGTCATCTTGTTGCTCGTGGTCTCGGCGGTATTTCTGCTGGCCCGGCTGAGCGGTGACCCGGCCCAGCTTCTCGCGCCCCAGAACGCATCCGAGCAGGACATCGCCGACATTCGGCAGAACCTCGGCCTGAACGATCCGCTCATCGTCCAGTACCTGCGCTACCTCGGCGATCTGCTGACGGGGGACCTCGGGGCCTCGTTCGTGTATCGAGCACCGGTGCGAGACCTGATTGAAGGCGCCTTTCCCAACACCCTGCTCTTGGCCATGAGTGCATTTCTGCTCGCCGTCGTGGTGGGCGTGCCGTTGGGGATCGTCTCCGCCCTGCGACCGAGTTCCGTGCTCGACTACGTGAGTCGCTTCACCGCACTCGTCGGGCAGTCCGTGCCATCCTTCTGGCTGGGGATGGTCCTGATCTGGGTACTCTCGGTGCTGTTGGGTTGGCTCCCGGCGTTCGGTGCTGGCAGCCCCAGCCAGCTGATACTTCCCACCATCGCGCTCGGCGCCTACCCGGTCGCCGTGATCGCCCGTCTCTCCCGGTCGGCCGCGCTCGACGTACTGAGGTCCGATCACACGCTCTTCGAGCGGAGCAAGGGCGTGAGCGGGTTCGTCTTCATGCGTCACGTGCTGCGCAACGCGTCGCTCCCGGTCGTCACGCTCTCCGGCATCCAACTAGGACATCTGCTGGCCGGCACCGTGATCGTGGAGACACTCTTCGCCTGGCCGGGGATGGGTCAGCTGGCCATCCAGGCGACGTATTCGCGGGACTTCAACGTCGTGCAGGGCACGGTGCTCGTCTTCGCCCTGACCTTCGTCGTCCTCAACCTCCTTGTCGATCTCTCCTATGGCTGGCTCGATCCGCGCGTACGGGTATCGGGCGGATCGTCGAGGGGTGCGCTGCGATGACGACCACCGTGTTGGAACCTCCGCCGTCACCGGCCTTCCGGCCGCTGAGCAGGATGCGTCGGCTCCCCTTGTTCTCCGGCGCCATTCTGTTCGTCTTCATCGTCGCGGGCGCCTTCGCCTCCCTGCTGGCTCCGCACGATCCCGATCAGGTCGACCTTGCGAGCAGTCTCCGGCCACCGGTGTTCGCCGGCGGCACCTGGACCTTCCCTCTCGGCACCGACGACCTGGGGCGGGACATCCTGAGCCGCCTGATCGGCGGAGCGCGCACGTCGTTGCTGGTCGGGGTGGCTGTGGTCCTGATATCCGGCCTCGTGGGGCTGGCGTTCGCCGTCCTTTCCGGCTACCTCGGCGGCTGGGTCGATTCCCTGCTCATGCGGATCACCGATGCCGCGCTGGCGTTTCCGGTCCTGCTGGTGGCGCTGGTCATCGTCGGGGTCTTCGGTCCGAGTGCGCAGAACGTCGTGATCATCTTGGCGTTGACCGGGTGGGCGAACTACGCGCGGGTGCTACGCAGCGAAGTGCTCCTGCTGCGATCTCACGACTTCGTGACGATGTCCGTGGTGATGGGAGCTCGCTCCTGGTGGGTGATCCGCAGGCACCTCGTCCCGAACATCGTCAGCACGCTACTGGTGCTCTCCACCCTGCAGCTCGGACTCGCGATCGTCGCAGAGGGCTCGCTCAGCTTCCTGGGGCTGGGGGTGCCGCCGCCGGCACCGTCGTGGGGCGGAATGCTCTCGGACGGACGTCAGTACCTGCAGGACGCGTGGTGGATCCCGCTGTTCCCCGGGCTGGTCCTCAGCTTGACGGTGTTGGCAGCCAACCTGATGGGGGACTGGCTGCGCAATCAGGCCGACCCCACCAAGAAGCGATAGGAGCCCGCGTGCTGAAGGTCAAGCAGCTCGCTGTCGCCTACGGTCACGGCGCCAGCCGCATGGCCGCCGTTCGTGGCGTCGACTTCGAGGTACCGCGGGGCGCTGCCGTCGCCCTCGTCGGCGAGTCCGGGAGCGGGAAGTCGACCATTGCGTTGAGCATCATGCGGCTGATCGACGCGAACATCGGGGAGATCACCGGAGGCGATGTCCTCTTCGAGGGCGAGAGCCTGGTCTCAGCCACCCGAAATCGAATGCGAGAGGTTCTCCACAAGGCGATTGGATACGTGCCCCAGGACCCGATGACGGCCCTGGATCCCTTATGCACGATTGGCCGGCACATCGATGAGACCCTCACCTCGGCCGTTCCCAAGAATCGACGGAAGGCGGCCATCGCCGAGCTGCTCGAGTCCTTGGGCATGCCGCAGTCGGCGAGCCGACTGGGCTCCTACCCGCACGAGATGTCGGGCGGGCTGAAACAGCGGGTCGCCATCGCGACCGCGCTGGCTCGCGAGCCGCGGCTCATCATCGCAGACGAGCCGACCTCGGCCCTCGATGTCACGACCCAGTTGGCGATCCTGCGGGTCTTCCACACCACGATGCAGGAACGCCAGCTGTCGCTTCTGTTTGTGACCCACGACCTGCTGGTGGCCCGAGCACTGTGCCAACAACTCGTCGTCCTCTACGCCGGCCGGGTCGTGGAGTCGGGCGCCACGAGAGACCTGATGAGCTCGCCGCAGCACCCGTACACGCACGCTCTGGTGAAGGCGATCCCGGCCACGGCTGCCCCCCGCAGCCGGCTGTTCGCCGTTCCGGGAACTGCTGCCTCTGCTCGCAGCACGACAGATGCCTGCCAGTTCGCGCCTCGTTGTCCGCTGGCGGACGACCGCTGCCGCTTCGAGGTCCCACCGGTGATAGAGAACCTGTCTGGCACGGTGGCATGTTGGAAGCCGGGGGAGATGGCCTCATGAAGGGCAACGAGACGATCGACATCGTGTCCGCCAACCATGTCTCCAAGGTCTACGCGGACCGCCACGTCGTCGTGAACGCGCTGGACGACGTCACGGTGAGTGTGCTGCCCGGCGAGGCGCTCGGGATCGTCGGGGAGAGCGGGTCGGGAAAGACCACGCTGAGCCGGCTCCTTCTGGGTATCGAACGGCCCACGAGCGGAACGGTCCGCTACCGCGGCACCGACCTCACCGACCTCAACCGCGCGGGCGTGCTCGGCTACCGCCGCGCAGTGACGGCGGTGTTCCAGAATCCGTACAGCTCGCTCGATCCGCGTATGCGTGTCTGGCAGATCGTGATGGAGCAGTCGTTCATCGAGGGACGACACAGCAAGCCGGAACGGGAGGGCCGAGCCGCGGAGCTGTTGGAGTTGGTCGGTCTACCGGCCAGCCTGACCCGCCGGTTTCCCCATCAGCTCAGCGGCGGCCAACGACAGCGAGTTGCGATCGCACGCGCGCTGCAGTCCGATCCGGAGTTGATCGTCCTCGACGAGGCGACGTCCGCACTCGACGTCTCCGTGCGTGCTCAGATCGTCAACCTGCTGCTCGACCTTCAGGACCGGCTGGGACTCACCTATCTCTTCATCGCTCACGACCTGTCGCTCGTGCGTCACCTGTGCCAGCGGACGATCGTGATGTATCAGGGACGGGTTGTGGAGCAGGGTGATACGGCCAGCGTCCTCGCCGATCCGTCACATCCCTATACGGCCGCGCTGCTGGAGGCATCGTATCTCTCCCCGGAAGCCATCGCCGGACCGTCGAGCAATGTTCCGGACGAGGCCCGCGAGGTCCTGCCACTGCCGGTTTCGGTTTCCTCCGACCGATTGATGTAGTCCCGAGTCGGCCCCTTTGCAGCGCCATCCACCGAGAAGTGGAAATCTCTGATCCGTCAGAATCACCCTGTCCGTCAGCCCGTCGAGACCGCGAGAGAAACGCCTGACCGCGGGGTCGATTCCGCGTCATCTGGCATGCCGTACCTGAACTCGATATGTCACTTCGAGCATCGCAGTTTCGTTGACCAAGGGGCGCAACCGTGCTATCCTCAGAACCAGGTTCTCTCTACAGTACGACCAGGCTCGATGATAGGAGACTCAGATCGAACACTCGCTGTGTGTCCCAGTGGAAGAAGGCGTCGAGCTCCGGTGCTACGTCGACGATTTCCTGTGGCCATGGCAGACCGCCACGCCGGTCCTGTTGAGCCATGGCATGTCGCGCAATGCGCTTTTCTGGGATCCGTGGATCCCGTGGATTGCGCGCAAGTATCGGGTCTATCGCCCCGATTGGCGCGGCCAGGGCGATTCCTACAAGCCGCCGCCCGGCTACGTGCATGACTATCGGGAAGGGGCGCGGGATGCCTTGGCTCTGATGGATCACCTCGGCCTGGAGCGGGTGCACTTCGTCGGCGAGGCGTCCGGCGGGATGATCGGATGCACCCTGGCGCAGATGGCGCCGGGCCGGCTGGCGAGCATCGTGCTGTGCGACACGCCGCTGCGGCCGGTTCCCGAGTCGCACAAGGAGCCGGAGCGGGACTTCATCATGAGTGCAGGCGTCCGAAAGTGGCACCTGGACACGATCGGACAGCGACTGGACCCGGTCACCGCACCGGCTGAGCTGGTCGACTGGTACGGGGAGCAGATGGCCAAGACGCCGCCCGACGTCGCGGCCGCGATCATCGAAGGCTCGGACCACTTCCTGGACGAGCCGATCACGACGCTTCCCGTCCCCATCCTGATCCTGGTGGGCGATCGCAACCCGGATCGGGTGGCCGAGCAGCGCGAGGTGTCGTCGTTGCTGCCGAAGGGTCACCTGGGAGTCGTGTCCGGGCATGCGAAGGGAATATTCACGTTGGCTCCCGATGACTGCGCCAGGCAGGCGCTGGCCTTCTGGGACGCCCTCGATCAGACGTAGCCCGGCGACCACCGCAACGACAAGGGACGGATAGATGCAGACGCCGATTGCCGAACTCTTGAGCCCCATCACGTCCGCACTCGAGGCCGATGGCTACTCGGCACACGTCACCGAGGGGCCGGGGACGCTCGAAATGCGGATCATCGCCGGCGCCGGGGTGTGCGCGGACTGCTTGAGTCCCCGGTCCGTCGTCGAACCGATGATCAATCGGCTGCTCCAGAACGGAGGCATCACGCGCAAGGTGACGTTGATCTATCCCGACACGGATCCGGGACAGCCGAAGGACGTCACTCCATGATGGTGGCGGATCCCGGAACCACGGGTCACGACGAGCCGGTCGGTGAGCTGTCGGGGCTGGTGGACTCCTGTGTCTTCCTGGGCTGGAAAGCCCCGCAAGACATCATCTCCTACCTCCCGAGCGGATGGCGCGAATACCTGACGCCGGTCGCGGGACGTCCCTACCGGCGGGTCGTCCCGGACCGGCAGCTGGAGAATCCCGAAGGTGAGCGGCTGGCCGCACCGCTGCACGAGGAACGCGGCTGGCGGATTCCGGACGCCGACCTCGCCGCGGACGTCCTGTCCGCTCCGCAGGTGTCGAGCGTCATCGCATGTCCCGACCAGGGACTCATGGCGTCGGTGGGATCACAGCCCACGCTGTCGCTGGAGGTCAGCAGGGCGTCGAACCGGTTTCTCAGCGATCAGGTGGCCGCGCTCGGCGACGATCGCGTCCGGAAGGTCATGGTCATCCCGACGCACCTGCCCACCGAGGCGGTGGCCGAGATCCGGCGCAACTCCGGCGACGACACGTTCGTCGGAGTCGCGATGGGAGCCAACGGCCTGGGCAAGCCGTTCGGCCACCCCGTCTACCACGACATCTATCGCACGGCGGCCGAGCTGGACCTGCCCGTCCTCATCCACGTCGGTAGCGAGTGGCAGCCCAACGTCCTGAGCCACCCGACGGGCGGCGGCATCCCCAACACCTTCGCCGAGCTCTACGCCCTGCGGGCCCAGTCCGTCATGGGACATCTGACCAGCCTGGTCGGCATGGGTGTGTTGGAGGACATCCCGAATCTCCGGGTGATGGTCGTCGGCGCGGGTGTCACCTGGCTGCCCAGCTTCCTGTGGCGTTTCGACAACGACTACAAGGCGCAGGGCGGTATCGACTCGCCGTGGCTCAAGCGGCTGCCCAGCGAGTACCTCAGGTCCCACCTCCTGGTCACGACGTATGCCATCCCCGGGTCCACGATTCCGCCGCCCCAGGTCCGGGCGTTGCAGACGATCCCGTGGCTGGGCGAGATGATCACCTACGCCAGTGGCTACCCATCCTGGGATGCCAACCATCCTCAGGATGTCGTGGACTGCCTGCCGGCCGGCTGGCGCCACGCCATCATGAACGCGAACGCCCGGAAGATGTTCCGCCTCCCCTGAACGACGAATGTCGGTGATCCGTATGTACGACGGTCCGCGTATCGATGTGGACGTTCACCACCGGTGGGCGACCGACGCCGAGCTGCTCGAGTACCTCCCGCGGAAATGGCGCGATTTCATGGACCTCCCGGGTGGCCGGCTGATGCCGATGTCGCCGGGTGGGGGCGCCTTCAACATTCCGAAGAGCACGGCCTTCCGCATGGATGCGTGGTCGCCCACCGGGCAGGTCCCCGGTTCGGACTACGAGATGTTTCGCAGCCAGCTGCTGGATCCCTACCGCATGGCTGCCGTCGTGCTGTCCTTCGACATCGGACAACAACAGGGCATCTTCAACGGCCGGATGGCGACCGCGGTGCTCCGGGCCGCGAACGACTGGTCCATCGAGCGGTGGCTGAGCCGGGATGATCCACGCCTCTACGGGGCCATGCTGGTGTCGACCCAGGAGCCGGAGGAGGCCGCGGCCGAGATCCGCCGGGTCGGCGCGCACCCCCGGATCGTCGAGGCGCTCCTGGTCGTGAACGGGATGGGCAAGCCGTTCGGGCATCCTGTCTACCACCCCATCTACGAGGCAGCGGCCGAGCTGGATCTGACCATCGCGATCCACATCGGCGCGGAGAACCTCGTCACCGGTGGCCAGGCGAACGCCGCAGGAATCATGGGCAGTCGGTTCGAGCAGCACAGCACGAACATGCATCCCATCCAGACGCACCTCAGCAGCTTCATCGTCAACGGCGCCTTCGAGAAGTTCCCGGGGCTGCGGTTGTTGCTCGTGGAGGCCGGGGTGGCATGGGCGCCGTGGCTCCTGTGGGAGCTGGATGCCCAGTACGCGGCGCTGAAGAAGGAGAGCCCGTGGGTGAAGAAGCTGCCGAGCGAGTACTTCCGTGAGCACGTCAGGCTATCGACCCAACCGCTCGAACTGACTCCGCAACGCGGGCAGCTGATCGAGCTGCTCGACTCCTTCGGGGGCTTCGAGAACATCCTGTGCTTCGCGACCGACTATCCACACTGGGACTTCGACAACCCCGACTTCATCTCGACCCGCTTCCCCGAGTCGTGGTGGCCGGGTCTCTTCTTCGACAATTCCGCCGTGTTCTACCGGTGGTCGGTCGGTGCACACCAACACGAAGCACTCAGGGCCTGAGGAGCTGACCGGCGCATGTGGGTGGAGGTGTGTTCCTTCGATGAGCTCGAGCACGGCCGGATCCGTGTCGTCGACGTACCCGGACTCCCGGTGGGAGTCATCCGCTGGGGCGACGAGGTGCACGCCCTGCGCATGACGTGCACGCACCAGATGGCCTCGCTGGCCAACGGCGTGGTGCGCCCGCGTTTGACGTGCGACAGCCTCATGTCCGCTGTCGAGGCCGACCCGACGAGCCCGGTCGTCACATGCCCATGGCACCAGTGGGAGTTCGACGTGCGAACCGGTCGCCCGACCTGGAATCCGTCGCTTCCGGGCCTGCGGACCTACCCGGTCGGGATCGTCGACGGCCTCGTCCAGGTCGACCTTCCGGTCAAGCTCGAGTCGAAGGTCCAGGCCTAGTGGCAAAGCCGTTCAGTTAGGCCGGTGGCTGTGCTGTCAAGACCGGCTCTATTTCGATGGTGATC